>DASUFI010000203.1:0-23037 GCA_036274635.1 Planctomycetota bacterium | reverse complement strand
AGTGGGTCGCGGCGACGTCCGCAGGCCCACTCTGCGGAAGCGCGCGCGCAGCGCGCGCTTCCGCAAGCCAAGCGTTGCCGCGGCCCACTTCCGCGGCCCCTCGCCGTGCCCGCCGCGGTTTCCTACGATGCGGGGCGACGTCCCCGCCTCCCTCCGGAGACCCGCGCATGTCCGACCTGCCGATCGTCAAGGACACCCGCGACAAGATGAAGAAGGCCGTGGACTTCTTCGCCGACAGCCTCAAGGGCCTGCGCACCGGGCGGCCGTCGCCGGCGCTGCTGGACCACGTGCGCGTGGACGCCTACGGCAGCCCCACGCCGCTCAACCAGGTGGCGTCGGTGTCCGTGCCCGATCCGCGCACGCTCATGATCAAGCCCTTCGATCCCAGCCTGTGCACGGCCATCGAGAAGGCCGTGCTCAAATCGGACCTCGGCATCACGCCCGCCAGCGACGGCAAGGTCGTGCGCCTGGCCATCCCCATGATGTCCCAGGAGCAGCGCGACAAGATGACGCACCGCGTGAAGGACCTCGCCGAGCAGGCGCGCGTCACGGTGCGCAACATCCGCCGCGACCAGAACAAGGCCGCCGAGACGGCCTTCAAGGGCGGCGGGCTGACCGAGGACCAGGACCGGCAGGCGAAGGAGTCCATCCAGAAGGTGCTGAAGGAGATGGAGACCGAGATCGACCGCGTCGTGGACGGTCGCATCAAGGAGATCCAGTCCTCCTGAGCCGCCGGCCGCCTGCGGGCCACACTTCGCTGCGCGCGGGGGCGTAACTCAGCTGGCAGAGTGGCGGCCTTTTAAGCCGCAAGTCGTGGGTTCGATCCCCACCGCCCCCGCCAGCGGCCAGCGTGGAGGAAGGCAGGGCGCGGCGCTCAGCCCTCCGCGCAGAGCGTCATCTTCAGCCCGTTGCTGAACCTCGTCGCCCACGGCGCCGGCTGCGAGAGCGCGGCCGCCTGCATCCACGCGGACACGCCCTCGAGCGCGGAGTCCGCAGGCAGCGTGCCCAGCAGCGTGCACGTGCCCGTCGCGTCGAAGGTGAGGCCGAACAGCACCATGCCCAAGGGCTCCACCAGCAGCGTGCCGCCCAGCAGCGGCAGGCTCGCGGCGGAGAAGCCGAGCACCAGCACGCCGCTCGCGGGGCCGGACGCGCCGGTCGTGCGCACCTCGATGGGCAACCCGAGGCCGGGCGGCGTGGCGGACGCGATCGTGAGCGTGTTGGCGCCCGGCAGCCCGAGGCCGTACGGTTCCCAGCCGCAGCCGGACGGCAGCGCCGGCTCGAAGACGCGCAGCTCGCCGAGCGAGACGTAGCCTGCGGCGCCGGCCGGGTCGCCCTGCAGCCGGATCGCGCGCGCCAGCGTGGGCGGCAGCGTCAGGTCGAATGTCTCGTAGCTGGTGCCGTTGAGGCCGGAGTACGGGGGCGAGGAGGTGACGCCCGAGACCGTCGTCCATGGTCCGCCGGCCAGCGTCTGCACCTGCACGCCCAGCGTGTCGAAGGCGCCGCCGTCGTTGTTGTTGCGGCCCTCCTGGAAGAGCAGGCGCGTGAGGGTGCGCGTGCCGGCGAACTCGTAACCGACCCAGTCGTCGCTGCCCTGCTGGCCGGAGTGGAAGGTGTCGTACTGCGCCAGCCAGCTCGTGCTGCCGAGGGGCGGGAAGGTGCCGTTGCGCAGCACCTCCTTGTCCTTGTTGCCCGCGCCCTGCGGGCCGGCGGGCACGAGGGTGTCCACCTTGGAGAGGATGGCGGTGGCCTCGGCCGTGATGTCGCGGAAGGGCGTGTCCGGCGCCTCGGCCACGGCGCGCGCGCGCAGCTCGCCGACGGACATGAAGTTGTTGGTGCCCCCGGGGTTGCCGCGCAGGCGCACGGCGTCGCCGACCATGGGGTCGAAGTTCACCTGCCAGGTCTGGAACGGGAAGCCGTCGAAGTAGGGCGGGTCGCCCAGCGCGAAGGGGTAGGTGGGCGTGATGGCCAGGTTGGGGGCCACGCTCCACTGCCCGCCGTTGCGCACCTCGACGCGCAGGTCCTGCCACCAGCCGCCGTCCACGAAGTGCATGCCTTCCTGGAAGGTGAAGCCGGTGAAGCGGAACTCCGGACCCTGCGGCGACTGCAGCTCGTAGCCGATCCAGTCGTCGTTGCCCTGCTGGCCGCCGTGGTAGGTGTCGAACTGCAGGCCGCTGTCGCCGCTGCCGACCGCCGGCACGATCGTGTCCCGCACGACCTCGATGTCGTGGTTGCCTCCGCCCGTGGGCTGCGGCGGCACGAGCTCGTCCATGCGGCTGATGGGGCGCGCGCTGCCGGACGGATCGATCACGTGGCCGGACGGGAACACGTAGACGTGCGCGCTGCCCGAGAGGCCGCCGGTGTCCGTGGCGGTGAGCTGGATGCGGTAGTAGGTGAGCTCGCCGTCGCCGTGGTCGTCGTCCACGGGGAACTGCGCCTCCTGCCCCACGTAGTTGGCCACGCCGGGGTGGACGTGCGTGTCGTGGTAGAGGTCCACGGTCCACGCGTAGCTGAGGCTGTCGTTGTCCGGATCGGTGGCCGAGCCGGAGAGGTCCAGCACGATGGGCAGGTCGAGGATCTGGCCCTGCGCCGGCTGCGCGATCGTCACGACCGGCGGGCCGTTGCCCACGGCGATCTGCAGCGTGGCCTCGGCCCAGAGGCCCAGCGGATCCGTCACCACGAGCCTGGCCTCGTACAGGCCGTCGACGAGATAGGTGTGCGCGGGGTCGGCGGTGGTCGCGTGCAGCGAGCCGTCGCCGAAGTCCCAGTCGTAGCTGAGCACGTCGCCCGGGTCGGGGTCGTAGCTGGTCGAGCCGGTGAAGAGCACAGCCAGCGGCGCGGGCCCGTGCAGCGGCGTGCCCGAGGCCTGCGCCACGGGCGAGAGGTTGGCGCCGTAGAGGATGTGCCACACCTTCGCGCCCGTGATGTCCAGCAGGTAGAGGTCGCCGTTGAGCGGGCTGGGCTCGATCTCCACGATGCCACCCGTGTTGCTGGCGAAGTCGCGCACCGCGACCGCGTGCCAGCTGGCGTCGAACTCGATGGTCTTGATCCAGTTGCGCACGTAGTCGGAGAAGAACAGCCGCCCGACGTACTTGGCCGGGTAGTTGCCGCCCATGTACGGCGCGCCGCCGATGGAGCAGTTGCCGGCGAAGCCCGTCTTGGGCACGCCGTCGTCGTCCACGTAGAGGCCCGCGGGCGCCAGCGCCGACGGGTTGCTGTGGTGCCAGGCGAGGTCCGGGTCGGTGTGGATGCCGGTCACCGGGTCGTGGCAGTCGATCTTGCTGGGGTCGGTCGGATTGTAGTTCTGGTAGCCGTTCTGGACGGGGAAGCCCTCGTAGCAGGGCCAGCCGAAGTTCTCGCCGCCCACGTGCGAGACGTTCACCTCTTCCCAGGTGTTCCAGCCCACGTCGCCCACGAGGATGACGCCCGGCTGGCCCGCGGCGGGGTCCGTGCTGCCCGTGCCCGGCACGAGGCCCATGCGGAAGGGGTTGCGCAGCCCGAGCGCCCACACCTTGGAGGCGTTGCTGCCCGGGTCGCCGTCCCAGAAGGGATTGCTCGGCAGGCCCTGGCCCGTGGCGGGGTCGATGCGCAGCAGCTTGCCCGACAGGCTGCGCAGGTCCTGGCTGCGCAGCGCGCCTTCGTCCTGCACCTTGGGCGTCGGGCCCTTGAGGCCGGTCTGCAGGTGGATGAAGTCGTCGAAGCCGGGGATGTCGTTGCCGCCGGTGTCCTTGAAGTCGTAGTGCGCGCCGTCGCCGCAGGCCAGCATGAGCGTGCCGTCCGGCGCGAAGTGCAGCTCGCCGTTGCTGTGGCTGTTGTGGATGCTCGCGATGCCGTCCGGCACCGAGCCATCCGGCAGCTGGTGCCCGATGAGGATCTGCCGGCTGGCGAGGTCCGCCACGATGTCCCCGCCGCTCATCACGGAGCGGTAGCGCGTCAGCCGCGAGAAGGAGTACTTGCTGTCCTGGTTGTAGCCGTTGTCGAGCGGTGGCACGGGCGAGACGGTGTAGAGCAGGTACACCCAGCTCGATTCGCCGCCGTCCGGCACCCAGTTGCGCGACAGCTCCAGCGACAGCAGGCCGCGGTCCCAGTCGTTGTTGACCTCGGCCACGAGGTCGATGAAGAGCGGCCCCTGGTCGACGCCCGACGGATCCAGCACGCGCACGCGGCCGGCCTTCTCGACCACGAAGAGCGTGCCGTCGGGCGCGAAGACCAGGTCCACCGGCGTGTCGAAGACGGGCGGGAGCGGCACGGCCTGGAAGTGCGCCGGCATCAGGAAGGACTGCGCGGCGGCGGGAGCGGCGACGGCCGCGAGGAGAGCCACGGCGTGGTGGGTGCGCATGGAAAGGCAGTCTATGCCGGGTGGGAGCAGCCCGCCATGACGCCCGCCGCGGGCCATGGACACGCGCGCCCACGGGTGCAAGACTCGGCCGGATGAGTGCAGGGGAGGCCTTCCCGACGGCGCATCCGGCGGGCGCCGCGGGGCCGGGCCACCGCGTCCTGCGCGCCCGGCGCGTGGCCCTGCTCGGGCTGCTCGCCGCGCTGTGCGGCTGGCGCCTCGTGGACTCGCTCGTGGTGCAGGCGGGCGTCGTCGCGGAGATCGGCCTCGCGCGCCGCGTCGAGCTGCTCACGCTCGACGTCGCCGAGCGCACGCGCCGCACGCTGGGCGAGAACGCCGGGCTGCTCGACGCGCTGCGCGCCCACGTGCCGGCGCGCGCCCGCGTCGCGCTCTCGCTGCGCCGGCAGGACCTGCCGCGCAGCGAGCTCCTGCAGCTGCTCCTGCTGCGCGACCAGCTGGCCGTCCTGCTGTATCCCCTCGACGTGCTGGCCATCCCGGGGCCGATGCCCGACGTGACGGGCGTGCAGGGCCTGATCAATCCGGAGACCTGGGTGGCCGACCTCGCGCCGGACGTGCCGTTCCAGCAGCAGCAGCAATTCGACCTGGTGCTCGACGCGGGCACGTTCAGGCTGTGGCGGCTGCGCGGAGCGACGCGCTGATGGCCGGGCCGCTCGAGCTGCTGCTGCTCGTCGGCACGCCCGCGGCGCTGGGCGCGTGCGCGGCGATGCTGCTCGGGCTGCGGGCGCGGCAGGACGCGCTGGCCTTCGCCGCCTGGAGCTGGCTGCTGGGCGCCCTGCTCGTGGCGGCGCTGCTCTTCGCCGCGCTGGTCGCGGGCGTGCCGCTCGCGGCGTTGCGCTGGGTGCCCCTGCTGGCTCTGGCGCTGCTGCTCCCGTGGTGCTGGCGCGCCGGCCGGCGGCGGGTCGCGGTGGCCGGCCCGCAGCGCGGCCCCGGCCGGACGCTGCTGCTGGTCGTCACGGCCGCCTGCCTGCTGCTCACCTGCGACCGCATCCTGCGCGCCGACGAGCTCGTCGTCTGCGGCGGCGACGAGGGCACGATGTGGAGCCTGAAGGCCAAGGCCATCTGGCTGAGCCACGGGCTGACGCCGGAGTTCGCGGCGATGGTCGCGGCGCCGGGTCCGCTGGACCACAAGGCCATGCGCGAGCACGCGGACTACCCCTTGCAGGACCCGCTGCTGCAGCTGTGGAGCTTCGCCTGCGCCGGCGACATCACGCACGTGCAGAACCGGCTCGTGGTGCAGGTCTTCGCGCTCGCGCTGCTGCTGCTGCTGGCCTCCGCGGCGCGCCGCGTCGCACCGGCCGGTGTGGCGGCGGCGGCGGTGGCCCTCGTGGCGCTCTCGGGCGACTTCCAGGAGGCGTGCGGCTGGGCGACGGCGGACATCCTCGTGGCGCTCGGCCTGCTGGCCAGCCTCGACGCCTGGTCGCGCTGGCGACAGAGCGGCGAGCAGCGCTTCCTCGCGCTGTTCGCCGCGTGCCTCGCGAGCCTGGCCTGGAGCAAGAACGAGGGCGCGATGCTGGCGGTCGCGGCGGGCGCCGCCTGCCTGGCCACCGCCGGCGCGCCTGGCCGCTCGCGCGGCCTGCAGGCGCTCGCCCTGCTGCCCGCCGCGGCGGTGCTGGTGGCGCAGGCGATCTTCAACGCCTCCTTCGATCTGCACAGCGACCTCTTCGCCCACACAGCGGCGGGCGGCTTCCTCGGGCGCGTGGGGGCGCAGACCAGCGCGCACCTGCCGGTGATCGGGCGCTACCTGCTCGACGATGCCGTGCTGGACGTGCGCTCGGGCAACCTCGTGCCGGCCATGCTGCTGCTGGCGCTGCTGGTCTTCCCCGTGCGGCTGACGGTGCGCGCGCCGGCGGCGACGACGACGCTGCTCCTCGGCGCGGCGGCCTACCTGCTCGTGTACCTGGGCACCCCGCGGCTCATCGAGTGGCACCTGCGCTTCTCGTTGCACCGCGTGCTGCTGCAGCTCTCGCCGCTGGCGGTGGTGTGGCTGGCGGGCGCGGCGGCGTGGCTGATGCGGCCGGATCAGGAGCGCGCGGGACTGGCCTGAGCGGGCGGGCTCAGTTGCCGGGCGCGGGTGTGGCCGGCACCGGCTCGGCGGCCTTCGGTGCGCGCGGGACCACTCCGTCGAGCTGCTTCGACAGCTCCTCGGGCCTGGCGACCGGCAGCAGGCACGCGCGCTGCACGCACACCCACGCGCGGGCTTCGCCGTCGGGCGCGGCGCGGCCGGCCAGCAGGGACGGGTCCTCGGCGAAGAGCGGGGCCTGGCTGGCGGCGAGCGCGGCCTTGCGCTGCGCGGCGATGGCCGCGGCGAGGCCGCGCGCGTCGGGCAGCAGCAGCGCGGCCGGCAGCACGCGGGCGTGCACCGCGCGCGCCAGCGCGGCGCGCGGCTCGGCGGCGCCGTCGAGCACGATCTCGGCCAGCGGGCCGTTGGCCATGTCGGCGGCGGTGAGCAGGGCGGGGAAGCCGTCGGGCCCGGTCGCGGCCAGCGGCGTGAGCCGTGCGAGGGTGCGCCGCGCGGCGGTCTGCAAGTCGCCCGAGTCGTCGAGCGGCGCGAGGCGCAGCAGCAGCTGCACCGCGAGGCTGGCGCCTGCGGGCATCGAGCTGTCCCACACGTCGCGTCCGCGGTTGGGGAGCCGGGCGTCGCTGGCCTCCGCGCTCCAGAAGCCGCCGTCCGGGTCCTCGAAGCGCGCGAGCAGGGAGCGCGCCAGGCCGAAGGCGTCGAGGAGCAGCTCGGGCTGGCCGGTGGCCTCGTGCGCGTCGAGCAGGCCGAGGCCGACGGCGGCCGTGTCCAGCAGGTTGCCGCGGCCGGAGGGCTGGCCGAGGTAGTTCTGGTGGGCGACGCGCGGCAGGGGCTCGTCGCGCAGCAGCAGGCCGGCGCGGATCGCGGCGGCCAGGCTGACGGCCTGCGAGCGCAGCGGCTCGTCGTCCAGCCGGGCGCCGGAGCGCGCGAAGCCGCTGAGCAGCAGGCCGTTCCAGGCGGCGACGGCCTTGTCGTCGCGCGCCGGCCGCGGTCGCTGGTCGCGGTCGGCGCGCAGCAGGCCGAGCGCGTGCGTGCGCCACTGCAGGAAGGGCTCGCCGGGCTTGACGTCCGCGCCGGGCGTGGTCGTGAGCGCCGGCACGTTGCGCATCGGCCGCGGCAGCGACAGGCCCGTGGGCTGGCCCATGTCCAGGACGTTGCCCTCCTGGGTGACGTGGTAGATCTGCGCGAAGGCCTTGCCGTCGTGGTCGCCGAGGACGCGCTCGAGCTGCGCCGGCGTCCAGAGGTAGAAGCGACCCTCCTCGGCGTGAGGCGGCTCGGTCGCCGCGCCGTCGGGGCCGGCGGCGGGCGGCTCGACGGGCAGGCTGTCCGCGTCGAGCGAGCCGGCGTAGAGGCCATTGGGCAGGCGCATCTCGCGCACGACCCAGCCCAGCGCGTCGCGCGCGACGTCGGCCCAGCGCGGCTCGCCCAGGGCGACGGAGGCGTCGGCGTAGAGCGGCGCCAGCTGCGCGGTGTCGGCGAGCATCTTCTCGAAGTGCGGCGTCTCCCAGTGTGGGTCGACGCAGTAGCGGAAGAAGCCGCCGCCCACGTGGTCGTAGAGCCCCGCGCTGGACATGGCGTCGAGCGAGACGGTGATCAGGTCCTGCACCGAGACGCCGGTGCGCAGGTGCTGGCGCAGCAGGAAGTCGAGCAGCAGGATGGGCGGGAACTTGGGCGAGTCCTGCGTGCCGCCCCAGGTGGAGTCGAGCGACCCGGTCAGCGTGGTGGTCGCCTCGTCGAGCAGCGTGCGCAGCTCGGGCGCGGCGTCCGTTCCGGCGTCGGAGAGCGCGTCGCGGCCGAGGACGTCGTGCAGCTCGGTCGTGGCCTGGGTCACCGTGGCGCGATCCGTGGTCCACAGCTCGTGGATGCGGTCGAGGACGTCGGGCAGTCCGACGCCCATGGGTCCGCTCTCGGCCGGATAGTAGGTGCCGCCGAAGAAGGGCTTGCCCTCGGGCGTGAGGAAGAGCGTTGCCGGCCAGCCGCCGCCGCCGGTCATGAGCACCAGCGCGTGCATGAAGCGGCTGTCCACGTCGGGCTGCTCCTCGCGGTCCACGAGGACGCAGACGAAGTTCTCGTTGAGACGGCGCACGACCTCCGGGCTGGCGAAGGTGTCGCGCTCCATGCGGTGGCACCAGTGGCAGGCGCTGTATCCGATGGAGAGGAAGACCGGCCGGTCGAGCTCCTTCGCGTGCGCGAAGGCCGCCTCGCCCCACGGCCACCACTCGATGTCGCTGCCGGCGTGCTCGCGCAGGTAGGGGCTGGAGGCGTCCGCGAGGCGCCAGGCGCCGGGGCGCGCGGGCGTGTCCTGCGCAGCGGCGGGCAGCGCCAGCAGGAGGAGCGCGCAGAGTCGGCTGATACAGTGCGTCGGCATCGCTCGCATCGTAGAGGAATCGTGCCGTGCGCGTCTTCGCCTTGTCCGACCCGCACCTCTCCCTGGGCACGCCCGGCAAGGAGATGGACCGCTTCGGGTCGCACTGGGTGCGGCACGCCGAGCGCATGGCCGCGGCGTGGGATGAAAGGGTGGGCGCGGACGACCTCGTCCTCGTGCCCGGCGACATCTCGTGGGCGCGCGACCTCGCGGGCGCGGCGCCGGACCTGCAGTGGCTCGCGGCGCGGCCCGGCACCAAGCTCATCCTCAAGGGCAACCACGAGCACTGGTGGCCCGAGTCGCGGCGCAAGCTGGAGGCGGCGCTGCCGCCCGGCGTGCGCGCCGTGCAAGGCGACGCGCTGCGCGTGGGCGACGTGGCCGTGTGCGGCACGCGCCTGTGGGACGCGCCGGGCGTGAGCTACCACGACGTCATCGCGTGGGAGGGCGAGCCGATCTCGCGCGAGCTCACCGACGCCGACGCGGCGGCCTCGCTCAAGGTGTACCAGCGCGAGCTGGGCCGGCTCGATCGCGCGCTGGCCGCGCTGGACCGCAGCGCGCCGCTGCGCCTCGCCATGCTGCACTACCCGCCCGTCGGGCCCGCGCCCGCGGGTGGCGCGCTGCCGGGCAACGAGCTCACCGCGCGCTTCGCGGCGGCGGGCGTGCAGCACGTGGTGTTCGGGCACATCCACGCCCTGCGCGCGGACGCCCGGCCGCGCATCGGCGGCGTGCTCGACGGCGTGCACTACCACCTGGCGGCCGTGGACTTCATCGGCTTCAAGCCGCTGCTGCTGGCCGGGACCTGACGCGCCGGCGCCGGCCGCGCGGGCCGGTGACGCAGCCCTGGCGGATCCGGTTACAAGAGCGGGGGTGGCCAGGAGCCGCCCCGTCTCCCCGGGAATTGGAGCACGCCATGAGGATCGCACCGCGCCTCGTCCCGACCCTCGTCACGCTCGCCGTCCTCGGCGCCGTCGGGCGCGCGCAGACGCAGCTCGACACCTTCGCCCTTCCCGGTCCCTTCGGCGACGTGGGCGACGAGGTCGCGTCGGCGGGCGACTTCGACGGCGACGGTGCGCTCGACGCGCTGGCCGCGGGCGCTCAGGCCGTGGCGGTGTTCTCCGGCGCGACCGGCGCGCAGCTGGCGGCCGTGCCCAACCTGGCCGGCATCACGCCGCTCTCCATCGTGTCGCTGCCCGACGTCGACGGCGACGGGCTGCGCGACGCGGTGCTGGGCGACGGCGTGAGCGCGCGCGCCATCAGCCTGGCCGATGGCCACCCGCTCTGGTCGCAGGCCGGCTCCTTCGGCGGCTCGATCGGCTGGTCCATGGCCGTGCTCAACGACATCGACGGCGATGGCTTCCCCGACGTGGCCGTGGGCGAGCCCGACGCGGATCCGCTGGGCCTCAACTCGGCCGGCTCGGTGTGGGTGCTGTCCGGCGACAGCGGCGCGCTCATCCACCGCATCGATGGCACCGCGGCGCAGCAGCAGATCGGCCTCGGCGTCGACGCGGGGCCCGACCTCGACCGCGATGGCCGCCTCGACCTGTTCGTGGCGGACGTGACCTACAAGGTGGGCGGCGTCACCGTGGGGCGCGTGCGCGTGCAGTCCGCGGCCGACGGCACGCTGCTCGAGTCCATCGAGAACGGCAAGCAGGACTTCAACTTCGGCCGCATCCTCGCCAACGCCGGCGACCTCGACGGCGACGGCGACGACGACGTGGTCGTGAGCGCGAACGAGTCGGGCATCGGCCTCAAGGCCTATTCCAGCGTCACGGGCAAGAAGCTGTGGGTCGACGCGGTGTTCCCCAGCGCCATCGCCGGCGTGGGGGACGTGACCGGCGACGGCGTGCCCGACGTGGTCAACGGCGTGGCGAGCTTCTTCCTCACCGGCGCGGCGCGGGTGCTGAACGGTGTCACGGGCCAGCTCGTGGCCGGCTTCAGCGCGGCCGGTGGCCAGTCCTTCGCGGATCTCGCGGCGCTGGGTGACACGGACGGCGACGGCGTGCCCGAGCTGCTGGCCAGCGAGGGCGGCACGCCGCCGTACTCGACCGCTCCCGTGACCGCCCTGCACGTCGCGCTGCCCGCCGGCGGGGTGCTGCATCACTTCGCGAACCAGCATGGCGAGGACGGCCTCGGCGCCGTCGTCGACGCGCTGGGCGACACGGACGGCGACGGCGCGGCCGACTGGCTGGTGGCCTCGGCGCACCGCGTGGTCGTGTTCTCGGGCGCGGACCACGGCGCGCTCGTGGACGTGGACCCCGATCTCACCGGGCTCACCAGCGTCTTCGCCAGCGCCTCGGGCGGCGCGCTGGGCGACGTCGACGGCGACGGTGTCACGGACATCGCGCTGGGCAACGGCCTCTTCGGCGGCGTGGCCTTCAGCGGCGACGGCCGCGTGCGCGTGCTCTCGGGCGCCAGCGGCGAGTCCCTCGCCGTGCGCGACGGGCCCCTGAGCCTGGCCGAGAGCTTCGGCGGGCACGTGGCCGCGACGACGGACCACGACGGCGACGGCATCCGCGACCTCTACGTCAGCTCCAGCACCAAGGACTTCGCCGGCTTCGTCAATGCGGGCGAGGTGGCGCTGGTCTCGGGCGCGACGCTCGAGACCCTGCTCACGCTGCACGGCCTGCCGCAGACGACCGGCGACTTCGGCCAGTCGGTGGACGCCTCCGCCGACGTCACCGGCGACGGCGTGCCCGAGGTGGCCATCGGCTCGAGCGAGGAGTGGCCCGGCCAGCTCAACGGCGGCGCGCTCTACATCCTGGACGGCGCCACGCACGCGACGCTGTTCCGCAAGGACGCCGCCCCGAACGCCGCGCTCATCACCGGCGCCCTCACGCCCGACCTCGACGGCGACGACGTGGCCGACTTCCTCTCCGCCGAGCCCTTCTACGTCGTGTCCGGCGAGCCCGACGCGCGCGGCCGCGTGCGCGCCTGGTCCGGCGCCACGGGCCTCCTGCTCTGGGAGCGCACCGGCCCGTGGCCGCAGGCGCAGTTCGGCAGCTCCATCGCGGGCGTGGGCGACGTCAACGGCGACGGCTACGCGGACGTGGGGGCCACCAGCCACCCGCAGGTCTCCGGCACCGCGGGCACGCTCACGCTCCTGTCCGGCCCCACCGGCAGCACGCTCGACGACGTCGCGGTCGACGGCGGCACGCTGTTCCTCGGCCAGATCCGCAGCGCAGGCCACTTCGACGCGGGCGGCTGCGCGGACGTGCTCGTGGGCGCGCCCGGCTACATCAACGACGGCGGCGCCCTGGTCTACGCCTCCTCGCAGGGCGGCGTGCACGGCTTCGTGGACCTCGGGCTCGCGAAGGCCGGCAGCAACGGCGAGACGCCCACGCTGCGCGGCTACGGCGACCTCGCGGCGGGCGGCCTCGTCACGATCACCGCGCGGCATGCGCTGCCCTTCAAGCATTGCACGTGGTTCATCGGCCTCTCGCAGGGAAACGTCCCGTTCAAGCAGGGCACGCTGGTGCCCAGCCCCGCCGGCCCCTTCTTCGCGATCGGGCTGTTCGCCGACGCGGAGGGCACGGTGTCGCTCAGCGCGGCGAATCCGCCGCCCGTGTTCACCGGTCTGTCGCTCTACCACCAGTTCTGGTTCAGCGACCCGGCCGCGCTGGCCAAGGTCTCGGCGAGCAACGGGATGCGGGAGATCTTCAAGTAGGGGAGTCGCCGCTGCGTGCAGCGTGCGCGAGCGCGGCGCGGGCCGGGATGTTGGGCCGCGAGCGGCGGGTGCGTATCATCCGCCGCTCGGGCGGCCCCATCGTCTAGTCTGGTCCAGGACACCAGGTTTTCATCCTGGCAACACGGGTTCGAATCCCGTTGGGGTCACCAGTCAGCCGGGGCGGAAGCGGAGGCGGGTAGCAGGAGTACGGTGCGTGCCGGCGCGGACTGGCGGCAGGGGGCCACGGCAGGGCGCCGAAGGCTCGTTCGGGCTGACCGGCTGAACGGTCCGGCACGGACGGGTGGCAACACGTGGAGCGAGGCTCTGCGGCCGAAGCGCTCTCTTGCTCTCGCCCGCCTGGCAACTCGACAGAGCGATGTCTTGCCAGGCATCGTCCTCCCCGGCCCGGCGTACCAGGTCTTGGTCTCTAGGAAATCGGACATCCGGGTGGCCGCCGGGGCCAAGTCGGCGCTCCGGGGTCGCGGCGCCCAACGCGCGCTGCGCTGCGGGGCCCGACCATGATCCCCACGATCGCGAGGCGCGGACCTGTCACACTTCGGAGGGTGGCGGGGTTCTGGCGACGGCGACATGGACTCCAGACACGAATCCCTTCGTCCGGACGAGCTCCTGGCCCAGCTCGGTTGGGTACGGGCACTGGCTCGGAGCCTCGTGCTCGATCCCGACGTGACGGATGACGTCCTGCAGCAGGTGTGCCTGCTCGCGCTGCAGAATGCTCCTCGCGAGGCGAGCACAGGACCCAAGTTGCGCGCGTGGCTGGCGGCGGTCACGCGAAGCCTGGCGTTTCGATCCAGCCGGTCCGACGTGCGCCGGAGGCGGCGAGAACGCGCGGCAGCGCAGGCTGACAGCCAGCCATCGACGGTGACCATTGCAGCACACCGCGAGGCATTCAGGCAGCTCGTCGACGCGGTGATGGGGCTCGACGAGCCCTACTACTCTGCCATCGTCGCGCGGTACTTCGATGGGCACTCGGTCCCGGAGATCGCCGCAGCGAGCGGAGCCTCGGAGGCAGCAGTGCGGCAGCGATTGTCGCGGGCGCGGCAGCAGCTTCGAACGCGCCTCCATGCGCTCCTGGCGGACGATGAACGGGGCTGGCTCCGCGCGATGCTTCCCCTGGCACCTTCGCCGCTGCACGTGGGTGCCACGTCGCTTCTCGAACCCGCGGGAGGACTCCTGCTGGCAAAGAGTGTGGGCACGGGAGGTTTCGTGAAGCTTGCCGTGGGCGCCTTGATCGTGGCGTGTCTCGGCGGAGCCGTGTGGCTGTTCGGCCGGGACGATGCGTCGGGCGCGAAGCAGGTCGTGGCTCGGCCGGACGACAATCTGCCTGGTGAGCTGGTGGCCACGTCCGGGCTGCTCGCGCAGGGCGATACGTCCGCGCCAAAGCCTCTCGCACCCGAGCCGGAGCGCGCCGCACCGCCTCTGCCCACCGGTGCCTTCAAGGCCACAATCACGGGGACCGTCGTGGCCGCGACGGGCGAGCCGGTGGCAGGAGCCACGGTGGTGTGCGTGCCCAACGCCGCATCGCAACACGCCTTCGCGCCTGCGACCGAGGACCTACTGGCCGCATGTCTGCGCCAGCAGCACGACAGCCTCCCAGCCGAACAACTCGCCTGGCCGACCGTGCAGACGGACGCGAGCGGCGCCTTCACGATCACGACGGCGTTGCTGCCCGATGCGACGGTGCTGTACGCGCCGCTTGAACGCTACGCGCAGCTCGTCGTGCATCATCCTGACCACGGACTCTGGGTGCGCCCCTGCCGTGACGTCGTGCGCAACGGCGTGCTGGACGTGGGCGAGATAAGGTTGCCCCCGACGTCGCGCGTCACGGGCCTGGCCGTCGATTCGGCCGGACGACCCGTCCGCCACGCCATCGTCGGCGCGCTGGACTGGACCGCGACTGAGGTAATCCCCGCCACGCGCGACCGCCGGCTGGCGAACTCTCTCGCACTCCTCCTCGACGTCCGCACCGATGACGACGGTCGCTTCGAGTTGGCTTCTCTTCCGATCGGGACGGGGCGCGTTCGAGTCATGGCTTCAGGCGTCTGCGACCAGGATGTCCAGCCGGTCGCGCTGTTCCCCGAAGGGCACACTGACGTGGGTGTCGTGGAGTTGGGCGCCGGCACCTCGCTGAGCGGCATCGTCCGCAGTCTGGAAGGCCAGCCGCTTTCAGGTGTCACGGTGATCGCGGTCCCGGGCACGCCGAGCAGTCTCACCGCGGACCCAGAGAGCATTCACACGGCACTCGTCGAGGTCGGCGATGCGAGCCTGCTGCCATCCGCTCGCTCCGGCTCCGACGGCACGTTCACAATCGACTGCGCGCCGACGCAGCCGTCGACGCTCATCGCCACTCATGCTGGTTTCGAGCCAGGCTTTCAAGCGCTGGTGCCTGCCGGCGCGATCGGACGCGAGCTGCGGCTGGCGCCTCAGCGGTCGCTGGCGTTGCGGGTTGAGGACGCGGCGACTCACGAGCCGCTCCCTGCTGCCGCCGTCTCGGCCTGGAGACTTGCGCCCACGCCCCTTCAGCACGCGCCGGTGCCGGAAGTGCTGAGCGTCGAACGTGCGCTGCCGCAGGGCAGCTCGGCAGCGGGCATGCCGAGCCCGACGCATGTGATCTCGGACGTCTGCGGCATGGGCGTTGGCGTGCACGTCACGAGCCCCGGCCATGCCAGCGAGGCCTTCATCGTGCATCCGTCGGAAGTCGCCTCCGACGGCGTCGCCGTGCTGGGCATGCATCCGGGCGGCAGCCTTCGCGGCGTCGTCACGAACAGCGCACACGAGGTCGTGGTGGGCGCACGGGTCTCCGCGGAACTCGTCCCGCCGCCGGTCATCGACGAAACCACCTTCGAGGAGGCGGCGAAGGGACTGATCGGCCGGGGCGAGTCGGCCGAGTACACCGCGCACCGCGAAGCGCAGACTGTGCAGGCGCGCATGCAGCAGCCGCTCGAGACGCTCACGGCTGCCGACGGCAGCTTTGCCCTGGACGATCTCGTGGACGGGACGTGGCAGCTGCAAGCCAGCGCCGAGCACCGCGCCGCCGTCCGGCCGCCGCCCGTGCAGGTGACGGCGGGCGAAACCACGCGCACGGACATCGTGCTGGACGAGGCCGGCACCATCGCGGGCCTGGTGCTCGAGCCAGCGGGTGAACCCTCGGCGGGTCAGCAGGTGGGCCTGCAGCCCGAGGACACCACCAACCGGGGTTACTACGCCGAGATCTTCACCACGGACGGCAACGGCGCCTTTGCCTTCGCGTCGGTCGTGCCCGGGTCATGGCGGCTGGTCGTGTTCAACCGGGCCGTGGAGCAGCACGTGGACGTGCGCGCGGGCGAAGAGAACCGGCTCGTTCTCCAGCTCCCGGCCGATGCGGTCCTCGACGGCATCGTGCTCCGCGACGGGCTGCCGGCCGCCGGCGCGCACGTCGTGATCAAGGGCGGGGCCTTCAACTTCTTCCAGGTGTCCGGAAGCGCGACCACGGACGAGCGCGGCGCCTTCAGCATGCACGGCGTCTGGAAGGGCGACCGGATCGTTCAGGCGACGGGCGCGACCGGCACGCCGGGCCCCGAAGTGCAGGTCGCGCTCGTTCCCGGGCAGCGCAGCTTCGTGACGCTGACGATCGGCAGCAGCACGATCACGTGTCGCGCGGTGGATCGGGAGTCCGGGGCGCCGGTGCCGTTCGCGCGGTTGCGACTGTACAAGGCTTCCAGGGCGGTCGGTGAGACGCAGAAGGCGGACGCGGACGGCATCTTCGTCTTCCAGGACGTCCCGCCCGAGACCTACAGCGTGCAGGCTGTTGGGGGAGGATCAGCCTCTCCGCCGCACGGGTATTTGATCCTCGGGCCTGAATCCTGGGGAGGAACACACCTCCTCACCATGTCGGATCCGGTCGTCGTGCCAGCGGCCGGCGGCGAGCTGGCCGTAGACGTGCGCATGCCCCGCGGCGCGAGCCTGAGCGGCACGATCGCGAGCGCGAGCGGCGCGCCCGTGCCGCCGCACGTCGAGGTGTCGCTCAAGTGCATCGAGCCCGGCGACACCTACTCGCGCGCGCTGCACACCGACGACGGCACATTCTTCTTCAGTCCGCTGCACGCTGGCGCGCATCTCGTAACGGTCACGATCGCGCCGGATGTCTCGGCGCAGGCCCAGGTGGTGTTGACGGAGGGCAGCGCCAGCACGGTGGCGCTCACGTATCCCTGAGAGCCGTCCCGGTCCGGGTGACGTCTCTCGCTCGGTCCTCGTGCAGGAGCGGCGGCACTTCGGGGCTATGACTCGCGACAATCCCTTGTCAGCCCTCGCCATTCGGCGGGATTCTGTAGGCGCCACATGGATGCCGACGGCGACGCCCTCCGGTCCGATGAGCTCCTGGCCCAGCTGGGCTGGGTCCGCGCACTCGCGCAGCGCCTCGTCGCCGACCCGGACGTGACCGACGAGGTGCTCCAGCAAGTGTGTCTGCTGGCCTTGCAGCGGACGCCGCCCGACGCCCGAACGGGACCTCGCTTGCGCGCGTGGCTCGCGACCGCGACGCGGCGGCTGGCTGAGCACGCCGGCCGCTCCAGTGCCCGCCGCCAGCGGCGCGAGCAAGCCGCCGCCCGGCCCGAGGTCCTGCCGTCCACGATCGACGTGGCGGTGCATCGCGAGGCGCTACGCAGCCTCGTCGAGGCCATGAGCGGGCTGGAGGAAGCCGCCTACTCGCTCCTCGTCGCAAGGTACTTCGAGGGGCGATCGGTGGCCGAGATCGCCGCACAGAGCGGCGTCTCATCCGACGCCGTGCACCAGCGACTATCGCGAGCAAGACAGCAACTGCGCGCGCGCCTGCAGCAGCTGCTCGACGACGACCGGTCGGGGCGGCTGCGCGCACTGCTGCCGGTGGCTTCGCTGCCGGGCGCGTTCTCTGGCGGCACACCCACCCTCGGTCATTTCGGAGGAGTGCTCGTGGCCAAGACCGTGGAGTCGGGCATCGCGAAGCTGGTTATCGGTCTGGTGCTGTTGTGCTGCGTCGTGGGCGGGACCTGGTACGCGATGGGTGACAGCTTCCGGGCTACGCCGGGCGGCACGCCGGGCAGTTCTCCGGTCGTCAGCGCGGAGCCCGTCGCTGAGGACTCGCTACTGCCGGCTCCGGGCGTTGCGACGGCCGAGACACTCGCCGCGGAGCAGGCCACGGCGACCTTGGGTTCGCCGTCCTCCGGTGAGAACGACGGCCCGCCATCCTTCACCTTCCGCGGCCGAGTCGTCGACGATGCCGGCCTACCGCTCTTCGGCGCGACGGTGGTCTATTGGCCCAACGAGCTCACCGCTCCCAGCTACGGGGTCGACCGCAAAGTGGAGGTGTCGCTCGTCCAGCTGGCTGCGCTCCCGCACGCCGTGGCTGGCGACGACGGCGGGTTCGAGATGACGTGCCGCTTCGTCGCGGGCCAGGGCACCACACCCAGCGGCGACGATCCGTCGCTCGTCGCGATGGCTGACGGCTACGCCAACCGCACGCACCGCTGCAGGCTGTACGCAGGCGGCGACTACGACGCCGGCGTCCTCGCGCTCGTGCCGGGCGGCTGGTTCGAAGGACGTGTCGTGGACGGCCGCGGTCAACCGGTGGGGGGCGCGTCAGTCAAGCCGGGGAACCAGCGCGCGAAAGCCTTGAGCGGCGTGACCCCGGACGATGATCCGTGGCTGTCGGCCGTCTTCGCCCGCACGCTCTCCGGCGCGGACGGGCGCTTCCGCACTGGCGGCCTGTGGGAGGGGGGCGTTCAGGTGGGCGTTTCCGCCGATGGGTTCCTCGACCTGTGGTTCGACGACTATGTCGTCCTCCGGCCGATCACGGCGGGCCGCGCGACGGACCTCGGCGACGTGGTACTCGATAGCGGCGTGACGCTGTCCGGGCAGGTTCGCGACGGCGCCGGAGCCGCGATCGAGGGCGCCCGCGTCGTGGCGGTACCGTCCGGCGACCTGCGTCCTGCCTGGATCGAGAGAGCGCCGGACGACGTCGTGGTGCAGCTCGTGCGGACCGCGGACGAGAAGGGCACGCTGACCGATGCGTCGGGTCACTTCGATGTCCCGCACCTCGAACTCACGAACCACAGCCTTGTCGTCTCCGCAGCCGGTTGCGATCCGCAGCTAATCGACGACCTGCTACCAGGCCACGCCGATGTTGGCATTGTCCTGCAACGCGCGGCCACGCTGCGCCTCGACGTGACGAGCCGCGCGGACGGCCGGCCGCTGCCCGAGGCCAAGGTGCAGGCCTGGCGCTGCTCCGCCGGCAAGTCCAGTCCGGAGTCGATCGAGCTGCCGGTAGTGGCCGGCGCAACGCTCGGCAGCTTCGTCGTCGAAGGCCTGGGCAGCGTGCTCACGCGGGTCACCGTGAGCGCGCCGGGCCACGCGACGCAGAGGCTCGAGCTGGCTGGTGCGACGCCGCCGGAGGCGGTGCAGCGCGGCGTCGCGCTCATTCCCGAGTCCGTGCTGGCAGGCCGCGTCGTCGGCGATGATGGCGCGCCGCGGCCGGACGCCGTGCTCACGCTGCGCCCGAAGGGTTCCGAGGTCGCGCAGCACACGGAGACGGTACACCCGGACGCGGCGGGCCACTTCGAGTTCCGCGGCGTCGCGGCGGGCGATTGGACCCTCTCGGCCGACGCGGACGGCTGGTCGCCCACCGAGTTCGACGAGACTCTGACCGTAGGCGAGACGCGTCGTGTTGTCGACATCATCGTGCCGAGCGCGGCAGTCGTCTTCGGCACCTGCTTCGACGCCGACGGCACGCCGGAGGCCGGCACCCGGATCTATTTCATGCCAACCACGCCGGGTCCCGGTTATCGGCAGCGCGATACGCGGAGTGACGCCGCCGGCCACTACGAGCAGGTCGACATGCCCATCGGCCATTGGCAGGTCGTCCGTGGCGGCGTCGTGCAGGAGATCGACCTTGCGGCGGGACAGAGCCTGCAGCTCGATCTGCACGACAAGCCGGAGACGCTCCTGCAAGGTAGCGTGCTGCGCTCCGACGGGACGCCTGTCGCCAACGCGTGGGTCTTCGTGTCGATGCTCGTCGCGCCGGACTTACGCCACTCCCTGATGGGCCGCACGGACGAGAACGGACACTGGCTCCAGGTGGTCCCGACCCCCGGCCCGCTGGACATCGTGGCCACCTTGGTTGGTGGCGGATCGAGCGAGCACGTGACCGTCGACCTGGTCGAGGGCGAGCAACGCACGCTCGACCTGCACATCGGCGAGGGTCGCGTGACCGGCCGGGTCGTGCTGCCCGGCGACGTGCCGCTACCGAGCGCGATCGTGCGGGTGCTCGCTGTAGCGAACGACGGCAAGAACATCAGCTACGGTTGGGTCGGCATGGGAGTCGAGGAATACGAGTTCGGCGTGGCCACGGATTCGGACGGCCGCTTCGAGCTGAACCACCTCGGTCCGGCACGCTACGACGTGAGCGTGGCTCCGCCGGGTGTGCGCGCCGAGAAGCAGGCGCCGTTCGAATTGGCGCCGGGTCAGACCGTTGACCTGCTCATTCGCGTGCAGCGCACAGGACGCATCTCGGGTCACGTCACGCTCGCCTCCGGCGTGCCGGTGCACGACGGCCTCTATCTGGTCGCCGACGGGCCGGGCGGACCGCGGACGTGCGGCGTAGAGGCCGGCCGCTACGATCTGGCTTGGCTGGTCGCCGGCGAGTGGCGCCTCACGATCACGGAACAGAAGCGCGTGATCTCTGATCGCGTCGTCACGCTCGAGCCGGGGCAGGAGCTGGAGGTCGACCTCGTCGCCCAGCCCTAACGACGGCCTGCGCGACCGAGAGGGTGATGCACCGCACTCCCGGCCGGGCGGCACTGCCGGCGCACTTCGCCGGCACAGCGGGACTGGGATGCGCGGAGCACAAGTCGACGCCCCGCGCCCTCAGTGCTTCGTATCGCGCTTGCTCGGCGGGTCATCCCCGCTCGGCATCGTGTCCGAGTCGCGCCACTTTCCGTCGCGACCCTGGATGCGAACCTCGCCGCCGCCGGCGGCCGTGATCTGCTCCTTGGCGTGCTTCTCTGCCTCCTCCTGCGTGCGGAGCGTCGTCATGCTGGCCCGAGCGCCGTCCGCACACGGCTCAGGGAATCTCCGTGAGTACTCGACGGTTAACCCGCCGCATAACCTGACGGCCTGGGTACCGGTGCGGTAGCTTGGTCGGAGTCGGCGGAGTCGCAGGATGCGCAGGACGTTGCCCCTTGTGGTGCTCGTGGGCATGGGACTGCTCGTCGGATTCGCGTTCTGGCTGGGATCGGCCGGCAGGACCGAGCCGGAGGACGGTCGAGCAAAAATCTCGGCCAATGATCTGACGCCTGCCGCGTCGGCGTCGCTGCCCCCGGAAGCCGACTCTCCGGCGCCCCAGCCTCTCACGCAAGCAGCCGAGAGCGCACTGGCCCAGGCAGCCTCGCAGGGGATAGCTCGAGAGGCGCGGAAACCCGCAGCACTCAGCACGTTCCGCGGGCGAGTCGTCGACCACCTCGGAGTTCCACTCGCGGATGCGACCGTCATCTACTGGCCGAACGCCGCCACGAGCGAGTCCTATGGTCTCGCAGACTCCATGTGGTCTGATCGCGCCGCCATCGAGGCCTTGCCCCGCACGCTGACGAGTCGCGATGGCCGATTCGAACTCCAAGGTCGTCACATCAGCGGGCCTGATCCAACCGGCATGTTCGTGGACCCGATGCTCGTCGTGGTCGAGGGCGCACACGCGATTCGCAGCCACAGGTGCCAGGGCTTCTCAGGCGGCGATTACGACACGCGCGACATCGTGCTCGAGCCAGGTGGCTGGGTTTCCGGCCGAGTCGTGGATCGGGCCCGGCGGCCCGTGGCTGGCGCAACCATCATGCTTTCGAAGCTGCGCGGCCGCTCCCTCGAAGGGATCGTCGGAGAGGACGCGAGTTTCGAAGTGCTCACAGGCGTGTTCGCGAGCACGCGCTCGGGCGAAGACGGAGCTTTCGAGAGCGGCGAGCTGTGGGATGGGACGGTGCAGGTCGGCGTTCAGGCAGAGGGCTTTCTCGACCGCTGGCTGGACGACCTCACCGCAATCACAGCCGGTCAGGCAAGCGACCTCGGCGACATTGCGATGGATGCGGGGGCAGGACTGACGGGGATCGTTCGCGACGAGTCTGGTGGGCCGCTGGCCGACGCACGTGTACTCGTCGCCGCTTCGAACGACCCGGCTGCGCGCTTGGGCCGGGGCGAGCCCGACCCGGTCGTGCGCTGGATGTACGCATCGCGTGACGAGCAGGGCGTTCGTACCGACGACCAGGGCCGCTTCTCGATCGACACCCTGCGACCCATCAACTACAGCCTGCTGGTGGAGGCAGCCGGCTTCGAGCCGGTCCGGATGGATGATCTGCTGCCTGGACGCAGCGTGGTGGCGGTCACGCTCGGACAGCCGGCTACGCTGCACCTTAGGGTCGTCGATGCCGCTACGGGCGAGCCCGTGGCAGGCGCGCAGGCAGAGGGTCTGCGCAGCTCCAGCAAGTCGAAGAGCTCCTGGCTTCAGGCGATCCCGCTGCCCACTGAGCCCGGCGCCGCGCCCGGCGAGGTCGTCGTCTCACGGCTGGGCCTGGCGCGGACGCAAGTCACTGTGGCGGCGCCGGGGTATGCGTCGCAGATCTTCGACCTCGACGGTGCGACTCCGCCGGAGGATGTCTCGCGGCAGGTCTCCCTGATTCGAGGGGCCGTGCTGCAGGGCCGCGTGCTCGGGAGCGATGGCGCCGTCGTGCCGGGCGCCGAGGTCGTGCTGCAGCCCCAAGACTCCTGGCGCGCAAAGCAGCGTGTTGTGCAGCCGGACAAGACCGGCCACTACGAGTTGCCCGACCTCGGGCCAGGCGAATGGACGCTGGTAGGGGACGGCCCCGATCGTGCACCGGTCGCTCAGACCGTATTCGTGGTCGAGGGCGAATCGCCCTCCGAGGTGGACCTGGTCCTGCCGTTCGCCGCCAGTGTCTTCGGCACGTGCTTCGGCGTCGACGGCAAGCCCGAGCGCGGCGTCGAGAAAGAGTTCCATCGCCGCGAGAAGGATGGCGTCCCCGCCAAGGTCTTCAGCGCGCGATCGGATTCCGCCGGACACTACGAGTTGAGCGACATGCCGCTCGGTCGCTGGCTGGTGGAGGACAATCCAACGATCGAGTTTGACCTGCACGCTGGCGAGCGGGTGCAACTCGACCTTCGCAAGCAACCCGACGCGTCGGTGAGCGGCCGTGTCCTGCACTCCGATGGGACGCCTGCCGCTGGGGCGTGGGTCTTTGTGTCACGCGTCCGAGCAAGTGGCCGCACGCTTCACGCGGTCCGCGGCGACTCGCACGGCGAGTGGGAGTGGAAACCAGCGTTGATCGGCCAGCTGGAATTCGTGGGCATGGTGACAGGCGGTGGCGGCTCGAGTTCAGTCGGGAGTCTCGAATTGCAGAAGAGCGAGCAGCGCACGATTGACGTGGTGTTGGGCGACGGCCGCGTGACTGGTCTCGTCGTCGAGGATGGAGCGGTAGTTGTCAACGATTGTGAGACAGTCTGCATGGAAGTTCATTGAGTCGCGGCGAGCAGCTCGGGCGTGGGCGCGGGGGGATTGATCCAGACCGCCGCCGGCAGGGCCGGTGGCGAGGGCGGGCCCTTGACGAAGCGCT
>DASUFI010000202.1:0-8508 GCA_036274635.1 Planctomycetota bacterium | reverse complement strand
AGCGCGCCGCGCAGCAGCGCGACCTCCTCGACGCAGTCGAGGCCGCGCACACGGAACTCGACGCGCGCGCCCGTCGTCTGCTGCGCGCCGCCACTGTGCTCGACCGTGCCGCTCACGGCGGCATGCTAGCGCGGCGCCCCTTCGACAGGGCGCGGTTGGAGGCGGCACCCGGATTCGAACCGGGGAATAGCGGATTTGCAATCCGCTGCCTTACCACTTGGCTATGCCGCCCCGCGGCCACCTGCGCGGCGCGCGGACGATAGCAGGGCTGCTGGCGGCGAGGAAGAGGCGCTGCGTCTCGACGGCGCGCACCCTATAACTGGCCCTCGTGACCGGACCCACGCATCCCGATCAGGCGCTGTTCGCGGGCGAGGCCGAGGTCCCGGCCCTGGCGGCCTGCGACCACTACGCCGGCAGCGAGCGCTTCATGCGCAAGGCGCTCGAGCTGCAGGCGGCGCGCGGCGGCGCCTTCGACGTCACGCTGGATCTCGAGGACGGCGCGCCGGTGGGCCGCGAGCGCGAGCACGCCGAGCTGGCCGTGGCCCTGCTCAACGACCCGCCCGCCCGCCACGGCGCCGTGGGCGTGCGCGTGCACGAGGCGGGGACGCCGGCCTGCCGCGACGACCTGCGCACCATCCTGCGCGGCGCAGGCCGGCGCCTGGCGCACGTCACGCTGCCCAAGGCCACGTCGGCGCGGCAAGTCGCGGAGTTCGTCAACCTGCTGCAGGGCCTGTGCGCCGAGGCCGGCGTGGCGCGCGAGATCCCGGTCCACGTGCTGATCGAGACGCACGGCGGGCTCGCGGACGTCTTCCGCATCGCGGCGCTGCCGTGGTTGCGCGCACTGGAGTTCGGGCTGATGGACTTCGTCTCGGCGCACCAGGGCGCCATCCCGGAGGCGGCCATGCGCAGCCCGGGACAGTTCGAGCACGCGCTCGTGGCGCGGGCCAAGGCGCGCATGGTGGGCGCGGCGCTGGCCAAGGGCCTCGTGCCGGTGCACAACGTGACGGTGGACCTCGCCACGCCCGGCGCGGTGGGCTCCGACGCGCGCCGAGCGCGGCGCGACTTCGGCTTCCTGCGCATGTGGTCCATACACCCTGCGCAGATCGAGCCCATTCTCGCCGCCTTCGCGCCGGAGCCGGCCGAGGTGGAGCGCGCGGCCGAGCTGCTGCTGGCCGCCAGCGCCGCGCACTGGGCGCCCGTGCGCCATGCCGACACCCTGCACGACCGCGCCAGCTACCGCTACCACTGGCAGGTGCTGCGCCTCGCGCGCCGCGCCGGGGTGGCGCTGCCGGCGCCGGTCGAGCGGGCTTTCTTCACCCCGGCGTGAGCTCGGCCAGGGCCGTGCGGATGGCCTCGCTGTCAGGCCACTGGATGGCGGCGATGCGCAGATAGAGGGCCACGTCGTCGCGCTCGTGCGCGGCGAGCAGGGCTTTCACGGCCTCAGGCACCTTGGCCTCGTCGGGCGCGGCGTCGTCGGCCACCTGGCCGTCCTCGTGCTTGACACCGGTGGCATCCAGGAAGGCCACCACGAGCTCCTTGCGGGGGCCGAGGAAGTAGGAGCGCAGGATCTCGCTGCAGAGGGTGTCGTCACGTTCGCGGGCCAGGTAGGCGCGCAGGGCCTTGATCCTGAGCGCCTCGGGCTGCCGGCGCACGAAGGCCGGGCGGGCGTTGAGCACGCGCGCCACGGGCGCGTCGAGCGCCTCACGCATCGTGTCGGGAAGGGCACGATAGAGAGCGGCAAAGCGGTCGGGCGACATGCTGGCGACGAGCTGGTACACGGCGGCACTCCGGTGAGCCGGACAGGCGGCAAAGGGGTCGGATTCTAGTGACGAGGGGGTGCCCGTGCGCGCCTCTCTGGCTCAGTCGTTCCGCTGCCGCAGGCCTCTGAGGGCTGCCCGGACGACCGCAATCCCGGCGAACAGGGCTAGAATTCCCGACCGCAACGAGCCGTGAAAGCGCCGATGTGAGATCTGGCGACCCGCCCCGGGAGGGCGAGTCGCACGCACGCAGATCGGGCACGACCTCGATGACTGGCAAGGCAGCTGGCATGAAGGTCGCCCTCGTCTACGCCAAGTCGCAATCCATCCGCGGCAAGGCCGCCTCGGCCTACGCCGAGGAGGACACCACCCAGGGCGAGTACAGCCGCCGCAGATCTTCTTCTTCGCCGACCTCTTCACCATCCAGCGCAAGCGCGTCGAGTGGAGCTGCGAGTCGCGCGTCGACACGGTCGACTTCGAGATGCTGCGCTGGATGCGCAAGGCGGGCTGCATCAAGATCCACGACGGCCTCGAGAGCGGCTCGCCCAGCGTGCTGGTCACGATGAAGAAGGACGTGACGCCCGGGAAGATCCTCCAGGGCGCGCGCCTCACGCGCGAGATCGGCATCGACTTCAAGTTCTTCATCCTGTACGGCTTCCCCGGCGAGACCTCCGAGGCGCACGTCGAGACCGAGGACCTGGTCTGCGGAAGCACCCGCGCTTCAGCCACGACGAGCTGGTCGGCGAGCGCGAGCGGTTGATCAAGCGTCACGCCGCCGCCGTCTACACGCTGCGCGCGCGCCTGCACCGCAAGTGGGAGCGCCTGCTCGTCACGCTGCGGCACCCGTGCTCGTGCTGGACTTCCTCGAGATCCTGCGCCGCAAGCGGACCCTCCAGCAGCGCAGCCGCGCCAGCAGCGGCTGGATGCACCCGAAGAACCGTGCCCAGCTGCAGATCCCGACCTTCATGAAGCACTGAGCGCCGGCGGCTCGGCGCGGCGCTGACGGAGCGGGCGCGGCAGGGGCGCGATCATTCGGGCTCAGCGAGGGTTCTGTCCTGTTGCTGTCTCGCCGCTGCGACTACGCTGCCCGCAGTCCCGGCCGCCCCGCGATGACGACCAGCGAACCCGACAACCCACGTCCGTCCGACATGCCCCGGAAGTCCGCGGGCGAGCAGCACTACCGGCTGCTCGTGGAGAGCGTCACCGACTACGCGATCTTCATGCTCGACCCGCAGGGGCATGTCGCGACGTGGAACCGCGGGGCGGAGCGCATCAAGGGCTACCGCTCCGACGAGATCCTGGGCCAGTCCTTCGAGCGCTTCTATCCGGCCGAGGCCGTCGCGCGCCGCTGGCCGGCGCAGGAGCTCGAGCTGGCCAGCCGGCTCGGGCGCTTCGAGGACGAAGGCTGGCGCGTGCGCAAGGACGGCACGCAGTTCTGGGCCAACGTGGTCATCACCGCGCTGCGCGACCCGTCCGGGAAGCTGGAGGGATTCGCCAAGGTCACGCGCGACCTCACCGAGCGGCGCGCGCACCTCGAGTCGCTGCGCCGCAGCGAGGAGCGCCTGCGCCTGCTGGTGGACGGCGTGCAGGACGTGGCGCTCTACCTGCTCGACAACGAGGGGCGCGTGAGCAGCTGGAACGCCGGCGCCGAGCGCATCGAGGGCTGGTCCGCGGGCGAGATCGTGGGCCAGGACTTCGCGCGCTGCTACACGCCGGAGGACCAGGCGAACGGCTTGCCGGCGAAGCACCTGGGCGAGGCCCGCGCCGCGGGCCGGGCCGAGGACACGGGCTGGCGCATGCGCAAGGACGGCACGCGCTTCTGGGCCCACACCATCCTCAGCGCGCTGCGCGACGGGAGCGGCCAGCCGCTGGGCTTCGCCAAGGTCACCAAGGACATCACCGACCGCAAGCGCGTCGTGGACCTCGAGCACTCGCGCCGGCAGGTCGACGAGTTCCTGGCCATGCTGGGCCACGAGCTGCGCAACCCGCTCGCGCCCATCCGCAACGCCATCGACCTGCTGCAGTCCATCGGCGACACCGAGCCCGACGCCGTGCTGGCGCGCAACATCATCGACCGCCAGTCGGCGCAGCTGGCGCGGCTCGTGGACGACCTGCTGGACGTCAGCCGCATCACGCGCGGCAAGATCTCGCTGCGCCTCGAGACGGTGGACGCGCGCGAGATCGTGGAGCGGGCCGTCGAGTCCAGCCGCCCGTTCCTCGATGCGCGCCGGCACCATCTGGAGCTGGACCTGCCGGGCCATCCCGCGCGGGTGCACGGCGACATCGCGCGCCTGTCGCAGGTCATGCTCAACCTGCTGAACAACGCCGCCAAGTACACGCTGCCCGGCGGCCACATCCACGTGGCCGTGGCCACGGCCGGCGGCGAGTGCGTGCTGCGCGTGCGCGACGACGGCATGGGCATCCACGCCGAGCTCATGCCGCGCATCTTCGACCTCTTCGTGCAGGGCGAGCGCGGGCTGGATCGCTCCGAGGGCGGCCTCGGGCTCGGGCTCGCGCTGGTGCGCAAGCTGGTCGAGGCCCATGGCGGACACGTCGAGGCCTTCAGCGCCGGTCCGGGCGACGGCAGCGAGTTCGTCGTCCGCCTGCCGCTCGCCGAGGCGGCTGCGCCGACGGCGGCGGACCAGCGGCCCGGCGTGAGGGCGAGCGGGGCCCTGCGCATCCTGGTCGTCGACGACAACCACGACACCGCCGACAGCGCCGCGCTGCTCCTGCGTCGCGCCGGCTACACCGTGCGCGTGTCCTACGACGGACCCGACGCCCTGCGCGTCTTCGGCCAGTTCCTGCCGGACGTCGTGCTGCTGGACATCGGCCTCCCGGGCCTCACCGGCTTCGACCTCGCGACCAGCATGCGCGCGCGGCAGGGCGGCCGCCCGCTGCGCCTGCTGGCGGTGACCGGCTACGGGCAGGAGTCCGATCGCGAGCGCAGCCAGAACGCCGGCTTCGACGCGCACCTCGTCAAGCCGGTGATGCCCGAGGTCCTGCTGGGCGCGCTCAGCCCCAGTTGACCAGCGCGTCGTAGAGCAGCCGCACGCCGAAGCCCGTGCCGCCCTCGGTGTGGTAGTCGCGCTTGCGGCCGTCCCAGGCCGTGCCGGCGATGTCCAGGTGCGCGTGCGGGATGCCCTGGCTGAAGTGGAACAGGAACTGCGCCGCCGTGCACGAGCCCGCCTCGCGGCCGGCGCTGTTCTTGATGTCGGCCCACTTGCTCTTGATCTTCTCGCCGTACTCGTCGTAGGTCGGCATGCGCCAGAGGCGCTCGTGCGTGCGGCGGCTGGCCGCCAGCAGGCGCTCGGCCAGCGCGTCGTCCCGGCAGAAGAGGCCGGCCGTCTCGCTGCCCAGCGCGATGACGATGGCGCCGGTGAGCGTGGCCAGATCGATGATGGCGTCGGGCTTGAAGCCCGCGGCGTGGTGCAGCGCGTCGGCCAGCACCACGCGGCCCTCGGCGTCGGTGTTGATGACCTCGATGGTCTTGCCCGCCGCGGTGGCCACGATGTCGCCCGGCTTGTAGGCGGCCGGGCCGAGCAGGTTCTCGGTCGTGCCGAAGATGCCGAGGACGCGCACGCCCCGCGGGCGCAGCTGGGACAGCGCCTGCATGAGCCCGATCACGGCGGCCGCGCCGCACATGTCGTACTTCATGTCCTCCATCTTGTCGGCCGGCTTGATGGAGATGCCGCCGCTGTCGAAGGTCAGGCCCTTGCCCACGATGCACACGGTCGCGCGCGGCCGGGCGGTGGGCTTGTACTCCATCTCCACGAGGAAGGGCTCTTCGGAGCTGCCCTGGTTCACGGCCAGGATGCCGCCCATCTTCATGCGCGTGAGCGCGTCCTTGCCGTGCACCTTGCAGCGCAGCTTGCCCTTGCGGGCCACGGCCTGCGCGGTCTTCGCCAGGTGGCGCGGCGGGCAGCGGTTGCCGGGCAGGTCGCCGAGGTGGCGCACGAGGTTGGCGGCGTCGCCCAGCGCCTGCGCGACGGCCAGCGCCTTGCGCGCGCCGCGGCCCTCGACCACGACGCGCACCTCCGCGGGCGGCGTGCTCTCGGGCGGCTTCTCGCTGTAGCGGTAGCTGGCCAGCACGGCGCCTTCGCCCAGCGCCTGGACGCGCTCGTCGGTGGCCTTCAGCGCGCCAGCCGTGGCCAGCACGAGCTGGCGCGCGCCCAGCTCGGCGGCCCAGTTCACGGCGATGGCGGCGGCGCGGCGCAGGTCCTCGCCGGTGACGTCGCGCGCCGGGCCGGTACCCACCAGCAGCAGCGCGCGCGGGCCCCCCTCGGCCTCGGCGTGCAGCAGCAGCGTCTTGCGCCGCTCGGGCTTCCACGTCGCGCGCGCCAGCAGCTGGGCGGCGCGCTGGTAGAGCGGGCCGGCGGGAGCGCCGGAGAGCCGCTCGCCGTCCACCAGCAGGGCCACCAGCGGAGCGGAGGACGACAGGGCCGAACGAGGCGCGACGGACAGTCGCATGGCGACTCCGGTTCTGCGGGCAGGGCCGGGGAGGCGGCGCGCCCGCTGCCCCGCGAGGCTGCGCCGGTCGGCGCGGAACGGTATCACATGCTCTTGCGCCCGGAAACCGGCGCGCCCGCATGGCCCACGTCCCCCGCTGCCTCGTCGACGATCTTTCGCCAGGGATGGTGCCGCTGCCCGAGGCGTCGCACCGCCATCTCCTGACCGTGCTGCGCCTGCAGCCGGGCGCGGAGCTGCTGCTGCACGACGGCCGTGGCGGCCTGGCGCACGCCGAGCTGGTGGACGGCGGCCGCGCGCGGGTCGTGTCGCGCGAGCCGCCGGCCGCGCCGGGCCCGGCCGTCGCGCTCGCCGTCGCGGTGCCACGCCTGCCGCGCCTCGAGTGGCTGGTGGAGAAGGCCGCGGAGCTGGAGGTCGCGCGCCTCGTCCTGCTGCGCACGCGGCACGGCGAGCGCGACCTGTCCTCCGCGCGCGGCGAGCGCCTGCAGCGCCTGGCCGACGGGGCCCTGCTGCAGTGCGGCCGCCGCCACCGCCTCGAGATCGCAGGCCCGTGCACGCTGGACGAGGCGCTCGCGCGGCGCGGCGACGCGGTGCCGTGGCTGGCCGTGCCGCCGCGCGCCGGGGCGCGCGTGCCCGACGGGCCGGCGCCGGCGGCGGTGCTCGCCTGCGTGGGTCCCGAGGGCGGCTTCGCGCCCGAGGAGGAGCAGCTCCTGCGCGCGGCCGGCGCGCAGCCGGTGGCCCTCGGTCGCACCGTGCTGCGCGTGGAGACCGCGGCGCTGGCCTTGGCGGTGCTGGCGGTGGAGCGGCTGGGCGCGCGCGTCTGAGGCCGGGCCGCTTGGCGGCCGGGACCACCCGGGGGATACGATGGCCGCGATGGACCCCTCGGTGGAACGACTGCTGCGCTCGATGCAGGCTGCGGGCGTGCGCCGGCTGCCCGCGCCGCGCGTCGCGCCCGTCGCCCGGAGCGACGCCGACGCGCCGCCCCCCGACGCGCTGCGACCCGCCGCGCGCGGACCGGCGAAGCCGGGAACGCCGTCGCCGACAGCCTTCACGCCCGGCCTCTTCACCGTCGGCCGCCCAGTCTCCTCGACGCCCGTGTCGGACCCGGCCACGGAGCTGGCCGCCATCGCGCGCGAGGTGGCCGAGTGCCGCCGCTGCAAGCTGTGCGAGGCGCGCAACACGTCCGTGCCCGGCGAGGGCAGCCCCAGCGCGCGCATCGTCTTCGTCGGCGAGGGGCCGGGCGCCGACGAGGACCGCACCGGCCGCCCCTTCGTCGGCCGCGCCGGCCAGCTGCTCGACGACATCATCGTCAAGGGCATGAAGCTGCGCCGCGAGGACGTGTACATCTGCAACGTCGTGAAGTGCCGGCCGCCCGGCAACCGCGTGCCCGAGGCCGAGGAGGCGGCAGCCTGCGCCGACTTCCTCGACCGCCAGATCGCGGCCATCCGCCCGGCCGTCATCTGCGCCCTCGGGGCCACGGCCGTGCGCCGCCTGCTGGACGACGAGCGCCCCCTGAGCGCCCTGCGCGGCCACGTCTACGCCTATCGGGGCATCCCTGTCATCGTCACCTACCATCCCGCCTATCTGCTGCGGAACCCGGCGGCCAAGGTGCACACGTGGCAGGACATCCAGAAGGTCATGGAGCTCGCGCGGCGGGCATGAGCGTCTTCGGGCACTCGGCCATCGGCATCGATGTCTCGGACGGCACGCTCAAGGCCGTGCAGCTGCAGGGCCGCGGGCGCAGCCTCACGCTGCGGCGCACGTGGCGCAGGCCGCTGGCGGGCGACACGGCCGAGGACCGCGCCGACGCCGTGGCCGCCTTCCTGCGCCGCGCGCGCCCATCAGGCGGCACGCGCCTCGTTCTGCCGGCGCCGGCCGAGGAGAGCGCCACGCGCACCTTCGTGGTGCCGGTCATGGACGCCGCGCGCGTGGCCGAGCTGGTGCGCTACGAGCTGCTCTCGGATCTCGGGCTGCCCGAGGAGGACCTGCTGATCCGCCACCTCGCTCGCCCGGGCGACGCCGACCTGCCCGTGCTGGCCTACGCGCTGCGCCGCCGGCGCGTGGACCAGATGGCCGCCGCGCTGCGCGCGCGGGGCGTGGACGTCGACGCCTGGGAGCTGCCGGGCTTCGCGCTGGCCTCCTTCGTGGACCTCGAGCTGCCCGGCGTGCGCGACCGCATCGTGCTGGGCGTGGGACGCACCGCCAGCGACCTCGTGCTCATGGCCGAGGGCGGGCTGTGGGCCCGGCACCTCGCGGTGGGCCTGCAGAGCGCGCCCGCCGAGGAGCT
>DASUFI010000201.1:0-5116 GCA_036274635.1 Planctomycetota bacterium | reverse complement strand
CCGACCACTCCAGCCGGCGCGGCGCGGCCAGCGGCCCCTCCTCGCGCGCGCCCGTGGCGTCCAGCACGTAGGTACGCGGCAGGAAGAAGGCGCGCAGGCTCCCCAGCAGCACCAGCGCGCCCGCCGCCGCCAGCAGCGCCGACCCGCTCACCGCCAGCGACAGCAGCCCCGCCACCACCACGACGGCCAGCAGCAGCGCGGCGCGCAGGCGGTCCTGCGCCGCGGGGTGCACGGTCCAGCGCAGGACCGGCTCGTCGGCCGGGCTGTCGTCGCGCGCGGGCATGGCGCTCCGGGGAGGGTGGAGGGGCGACATCCTAGCAGCCCATCGAAGAAGTCCTTCGGGCCTGGACGGGCGCCCCGTCCCCGGCTTGCAACGCGCCGCGGGCGCGCCGATCATGCGGCCGTGTCGCTCTCGGTCTGCATCATCACGCTGAACGAGGAGGACAACCTGCCGCGCTGCCTCGCCAGCGTGGCCGGGCTCGCCACGCAGATCGTGGTGCTCGACAGCGGCTCGACCGACCGCACGCGTGAGCTGGCCGCCGCCGCCGGCGCGCAGGTGCAGGTGCGACCCTTCACCGGCCACGTGGACCAGAAGCAGTTCGCGCTCGAGCTGGGCACGGGCGAGTGGATCCTGTCGCTGGACGCGGACGAGTGGCTGGACGACGCGCTGCGCGCCGAGGTCGCGCGCGTCACCTCCGACGGCGCGCCCGACGTCGACGGCTACGAGGTCGACCGCCGCAGCCTGTACCTGGGCGCGTGGATCGAGCACTGCGGCTGGGCGCCGCAATGGCGCCTGCGCCTCGTGCGCCGCGGCCGCGGGCGCTGGGCGGGCATGGACCCGCACGACCGGCTCGAGGTGGCCGGCCGGACCGCGCGGCTGGGCGGGCGGCTCGGCCATCGTCCCTACCGCGACCTCGCGGACCACGTGGGCAAGGTGAACCGCTACACCGACGTCATGGCGGCGAGGCGCCGCGAGGCGGGCGAGCGGCCGCCGCCGCTGGCGCTGCTGCTGCGTCCGCCGGCGCGCTTCGTGCGCATGTACCTGCTGCGCGCGGGCTTCCTCGACGGCTGGCGCGGGCTGGTCGTCTCGGGCATGGGCGCGTACTACGTCTTCCTCAAGTACGCCAAGCTGCGCGCCGCCTGGGCCGCGCCGCCGCCGGGAGCGGCGTAGCAGCGCTGCCCGGTCACGGCGCCGGCAGCACGAGGATCGTCACGGCCAGCAGCAGGGCCACCAGCAGGCCGGTGCGTCGCGCGTCGCCGCGGCGCCCGGGACTGGTGGCCCTGCGCTCGGTCGCATCCAGCGCCGTGACGAGCGCGAGGCCCGCGAAGGGCAGCGCGAAGGGCTCCAGCATGAGGCGGTAGCGCGCGAGGCCCACGGTGAGCGCCGTGCCGAGCAGCAGACCCAGCACGGCCAGCAGCGCCGCGCGTCGCAGCGTGCCCGCCCCCGCCAGGGCCATGCCGGCCGCCGCCAGCCCGAAGAGCGCGATGGTCGTGAGTCCGGCGACGACCTGCACGACCTTCCCCAGACCCAGCGGCAGGCGCCAGGAGTCGCGCGCGACCGTCAGGATGGTGCGTGCGTCGGGCTGGTAGCCGTCGAAGGCCGTCGCCAGCCAGCAGGGCAGCATGTCCTCCGGACCGAGCAGCAGTCGCAGCCGCACCAGCGCGCGCTCGGCCGTGAGCGCCGGGTACTCGAGCAGCTCGCGCCGCAGCAGCTCGTGCGACAGATCCACCTTGTCCCGCAGCGACTCGCGCTGCAGCAGCAGCAGCCAGCCCGACTCGCCGGGCGGAGCGTTGTCGAGGATCACGGAGAGATGCCCGAAGCTGCCGGTGATCAGCGGCACGCCGTGGCGCTCGATGTTGCGCCAGGCCCACGGGGCCGTGACGGCCAGCAACGCGACCGCGGCCAGCATCACCGCGCCGACGCGCCGCAGGGGCCCGACACCCCGCCGCAGCAGCAGCGCGAGCAGCAGCGCGACCGCGACCAGCGCGCCCAGCTCCTTGACCAGCAGCCCCAGGCCCAGCAGCGCGCCCAGCAGCAGCGCGCGCAGCGGCCAGGCGCGCGGCGGCCCGTCGAGCGCGCGGTCCAGCGCGTCGAGGGCCACGAGCGACGCGGCGGTGACGAGCAGCGCGCAGGACTCGGCCATGACCAGCGTGCCCGCGTACAACGCGGCGGTCGGGAGCAGCGCGTGCAGCCACGCGGCCGCCGCGCCCGCGCGCTCGCCGAAGCGGCGCCGCGTCAGGCCCGCCAGCAGCGCGAGGGCGCCGAGGTCCGCCGCGATCTGCACCAGGAACACGCCCGGGAAGGCAGCCGCGTCATCGGGGTCGCTGTCCAGCGCGGGCGCGATCAGGATCGGGTAGAGCGGCGGCCGCACGCCGCCCTGCAGGTCGGCGAGCTCACCGTGGTCGCGCAGGTGGCGCGCAAGGAACAGGTAGCCGGTCGCGTCGCCCAGCAGCGGGACGTGGGGCGCGAGGACCAGCAACGCGACCAGACGCAGGACCAACCCGACCACCAGCGGGCGGGCCAGCCAGTCGGGCAGCCGTCGCGTCACCGCGCCGGGCCTCGCGGCCTGCCGCCGGGCGGACGGCGCGTGCCGGGCGCGGGGCGCGGACCCCGGCGGCGTGGATCGAGCAGCCCGCGCTCGTGCACGTAGCGCCCCAGCTCGCTGCCCCGGCGGCGCGCACGCGAGCCCAGCGCCTCGGCCGGCGGCTGGCTGGGGATGAGGCACTGCGGCCCGTCGCCGACGAGGTCCGCGCGCCCGGCCTGGTCCAGCGCCTCCTTCACCAGGAACCAGTTCTCCGGCTTGAAGAACTGCATCAGCGCGCGCTGGAGGCGGCGGTCGGAGAGCTTGCGCTGCACCGGCAGCGGGGCCAGCGTGTGCGGGTCGAGGCCCGTGTACCAGGCCGAGGTCGCGAGGTCCATCGGCGCCGGGATGAAGTCCTGCACCTGGCGCGGCCTGTAGCCCGCCTGCTTGAGGAACAGCGCCAGCTCGATCATGTCGGAGAGGTCGCAGCCCGGGTGGCTGGCGATGAAGTAGGGCACGAGGTACTGCTCCTTGCCCGCCGCCTCGCTCGCCGCGCGGAAGCCCGCGGCGAACTCCTCGAAGCTCTTCTGCGGCGGCTTCTTCATGGCCGCCAGCACGCGCTCGCTGACGTGCTCGGGCGCCACCTTGAGGTGCCCGCTGACGTGGTGCTCGGCCAGCTCGCGCAGGTACTCGGGACTCTTCGCGGCGAGGTCCATGCGCACGCCGCTCGCGATGAAGACGCGCTTCACGCCCGAACGCCCGCGCGCCGCGCGCATGAGGTCGATGAGCGGCCCGTGGTCCGTGCCGAGGTGCCGGCAGATGGACGGGTGGATGCACGAGAGCCGCCGGCACTTGGCCTCCGTGTCCGGCGACTGGCAGCGCATCCTGTACATGTTGGCCGTGGGGCCGCCGAGGTCCGAGACGTTGCCCTTCCAGCCGGGCTGCGCCGCCATGACGTCGATCTCGCGCTCCACCGAGCCCTGGCTGCGGCTCTGGATCACGCGCCCCTGGTGCGTGGTGATCGAGCAGAAGCTGCAGCCCGCAAAGCAGCCGCGCAGGATGGTGACCGAGTCGCGGATCATGGCCTCGGCCGGCACGGGCTGCTCGTAGGCCGGGTGAGCGCGGCGCGTGAAGGGCGCGTCGTAGGCCGCGTCCATCTCGGCCTCGGACAGCGGCATGCCGGGCGGGTTCTGCACGACGAGCCGGTCGCCGTGCGCCTGGCATAGCCGCCGGGCGTTGAACGGATTGCTCTCGCGGTGGATGAGGCGCGTGGCCACGCTGAAGGCCAGCTTGTCGGCCGCGACCTCCTCGAAGGACGGCAGCCGCACCGTGGCGGCGTCGGGGCCGTCGGGCACGGGGCCGCCGGGCGCGCCGGCCGGCAGCCGGCGCGGGTCGGGCGTGCCGTCGGCCAGCATGCGCGGCGCGAAGGGCGGCAGCGACTCGCCCGCGCCCAGCAGGTAGGCCGTGCCGCGGATGTCGCGCAGCGCGTGCACCGGCTCACCGGCCGCGAGGCGCCGCGCGATCTCCACCGCCGCGCGCTCGCCCATGCCGAAGACCAGCAGGTCGGCCTTGCACGAGACCAGCATCGAGGGCCGCACGGTCTCCGACCAGTAGTCGTAGTGCGCGAGGCGCCGCAGGCTGGCCTCGACGCCGCCCGCGATCACGGGCACGCCGGGCGCCGCTTCACGGCAGCGCTGCGCGTAGACGTTCGTGGCGCGGTCCGGGCGCGCGCCGGCGCGGCCGCCGGGGGTGTAGGCGTCGTCGCTGCGCGGCAGCCGGCTGGCCGTGTAGTGGTTGATCATCGAGTCCATGTTCCCGGCCGACACGCCCCAGAAGAGGCGCGGCACGCCGAGCGCGCGGAAGGGCTCGGCCGAGCGCCAGTCGGGCTGCGGCAGGATGGCCACGCGGAAGCCGGCGGCCTGCAGCGTGCGCCCGATGAGCGCCGCCGCGAAGGACGGGTGATCGACGTAGGCGTCGCCCGTGACCAGCACGATGTCCGGACGGTCCCAGCCGAGGGCCGAGATCTCGGCCCGGGTCATGGGCAGTGCTGCGGTCGGCGTCGTCATGAGAAGCCCGCGCGAGGCGGGAAGGACGCCGACGCCGGAAGGTCAGCGCGATCCCAGGATCCGGCCGCGGCGGCGGCGGCGGCGGATGACGTTGCGGCCCCCGGCCGTCTTCATGCGCGTGCGGAAGCCCGTCTTGCGGCGGCGCTTCGTGTTGCTGTTGCGGATCTTGACGTGCATGTCGGGGGACCCCGGGGCGGTCGGCGTTCGCGGCCAGTCTACGCGAGGCGTCGCAGGCGCCGCAACTGCGCCAGCAGGACGGAGAGGTCGCCGGGCAGCGGCGCGGGCACCGTCAGGTCGCCGCGCACGACGCGCTCGGCGTGCAGCGCCGGGCGCGCCAGCAGCGGGCGCTCGGGCCGGCCGCGCTTGCCGCGGTATTCCAGCTTGAGCTGGGAGAGCAGCAGGCGGTCGTCCTCGCCGTACAGCGCGTCGCACAGCACGGTGAGGCCGGCGGCGGCGAGGTGCGCGCGCACCTGGTGGCTCGTGCCCCGGCCCTCGGGCACGGCGCGCAGCACGACGAAGCCGCGCAGG
>DASUFI010000200.1:0-13919 GCA_036274635.1 Planctomycetota bacterium | reverse complement strand
AGAACATCAACATCTGCGCGCTCTCGATCACTGACGCGGCCGACCACGCCGTCGTGCGGCTGGTGGTCGACCGCCCCTCGCTGGCGTCGGCCTCGCTGCAGGCCGAGGGCTACCACATCCTCGAGTCGGAGATCCTCGGGGTGGCGCTGCCCGCCGCGCGCGTGGGCGGCTTCCGCAAGGTGCTCGCGGCCCTCGCGCGCGCCGAGCTCAATGTCCACTACGTCTACGCGGTCGTGACGCAGGGGCCCGCCGGCGCCGTGCTCGCCCTGCACGTCGAGGACATGGAGCGCGCCGGCCGCGTGCTGGCCGAGTCGGGCATGACCCTCGTCGCGCAGGACGAGCTGCGCTGATGGCCCGCCGCGCCGGCCCCGCGCGGCGCCTCGCGGAGCTGGTGTCCCTGCGCCTCGCTTTCGGCCCCGCGCCCGCCGCCCGCCGCCGCGAGCTGCTCGCCGCCCTGGGCGCCGCGCGCCTCTCCAGCCCGCGCGCCGTCGAGCGCTTCCACGAGGCTTTGTGCTGGTCGCGCGCCTACCCGGACGACCGCGCGACGCTCGCGCTCGTCGAGCGGCTGCTCGACGGCTTCGAGTCCCGCCCCGACCTGCGCGCCGCGCGCGCCGCCCTGCAGGACTCCGGCATCGCCGGCACCGCGATCCACTACCCCTTCTTCACCGCCATGGCCGAGTGGCTCGCCGCCCGCTGGCCCGAGCGCCTCGCCATCGACTGGTCCGCCATGCCGCGCGCCATGGCCGAGGACGAGCGCCTCGACCGCCTGCTCCAGCCCGTCTCGCACTACGCCGAGACCATGGGCCTCGACGAGGTCGGCTTCTCCGTGCGCGAGTGGCTGGCCCGCCTGCGCGGCGCGTCCGCCGATGCGACCTATCTCCTCCGCGGCCTGCGCGCCACCGGCGCCAACCCTTTCGTGCGCGAGTATCTGTGGGAGCGCCTCGGCCTGCAGTGCACGCTGCAGCCCGGGCCCGGTGGCCCCTCGCGCACCCACGCGCGCCACGCGCCCAGCCCCGTGCACTTCCGCACCCTGCCGCTGCGCACCGCCCGCCCCGACCTGCGCGCCGCGGTCGCCGCCCGGCCGCGCGCCGTGCGCGCCGTGCCCCTCGCCGAGGGCCGCGCCCTCATCGACCTCGCGCGCGAGGCCATGGTCACCCGCAGCCGCGACCTCGACGTCTTCTCCTACGGCGACCCGCGCGACGTGCGCCTGGTCGACTGGGGCGAAGGCCTGCAGTTCGCGCTCATCGGCTTCCAGCCCGAGCGGCGCCTGATGCTCGAGACCGTCTACGGCGCGCTCACCCTGCAGTCCGGCGTGCCCATCGGCTACGTGCTCTACGCCGCCTTCCTCGGCTCGACCGAGACGGCCTACAACGTCTTCGAGACCAACCGCGGCGGCGAGGCGGCGCACGTCTACGGCCGCGTCCTCGCCACCGCGCGCCAGCTGCTGGGCGCGGACACCTTCACCGTCATGCCCTACCAGCTGGGCGACCAGAACGAGGAGGCCATCGAGTCGGGCGCCTGGTGGTTCTACCAGAAGCTCGGCTTCCGCCCGAAGCACGTGCCGACGCTGCGCACCATGCGCCACGAGCTGGCCGCCATGCGGCGCGGCACGCACCGCAGCACCGCCGCCACGCTGCGGCGCCTCGCACGCGAATGCACCTATTACCACCTTGCCGCGCCGCGGCGTGACGTCATCGGGCTCGTCGACATCGGCAACGTCGGGCTGCACGTCACGGCGCTGCTCGCGGCGCGGGCGGGCGGCGACCGCCAGGCTGCCGCGCGCGAGTGTGCAGGCGAGGCCGCCGCGCTGCTGGGCGCGCGACCTCAGCGCTGGACGCCCGACGAACGGCTGTGGTTCGGGCGCTGGGCGCCACTGGTGCTGGCCCTGCCGGGGGTTCGGCGCTGGCCTGCGCGGGATCGTCGCGCCCTCGCCGCCGTGGTGCGCCTCAAGGGTGCGCGGCGCGAGTCGGATTTCGCCGTGGCCTTCGCGGGGCACCGGCGGCTGCGCGCGGCCGTCCTGGCGCTGTCACGCCGCGAGGCCTGAGGGCCGCGCTCCGGGCGGGCCTGGGAGGCGAGGGGCCGAACCGTCGGCGACCGCACCGGCGTGGGGCGTGGTGTCCCCCGCGCGCCTCGAACTGAAGCGACGCATTTGCACTGCATGCGTGACGCTTCAGTGCAACCGGCGCCGGTCGGTGTTCGAAATCGAACACGCGACGCAGGTGCAATGCATGTGCGTCGCTTCAGTTCACGGCGCGCGGCCGGACACTCGCCTGCAGGTCGCGGCCGCCCGCCGCCCTCAGCGCGGCCCGGCCGGCGCCTCCAGCAGCGCCGGGTCCAAGCCGGTGCCGGTGAGCGACCCGAGGAAGGCGGTCAGGTCCGCGATCTCGCCCTCGGTGAGGTGCAGCGGCTGCAGCATCTGCTCGAAGTGCCCCGGGTCGAAGTCGAAGGCGTCCGCGAACTCGGAGTAGTGCACGAGCACGTCGTGCAGCGTGGGGAACTGGCCCGCGTGCATGTAGGGCGCGGTGAGCGCCACGCTGCGCAGCGAGGGCGTCTTGAACTGGCCGATGTTGTCGGGGCCGGAGGCGAGGAAGTCGAGCTTCTCGTGGCCGGCGGCGGGGGCGTCGCTGAAGGCGCCGGCGCCGTTGAAGGGGTCGGCCTGCACCTTGTCGATGCCGGTGAGGCGCCCGGAGTCGCGCCGCAGGTCGGGGCGGGCGAGCGGGATGCGCGTGGAGTGGAACTCCATGTCCGTGAAGTTGGGGCCGCTGTGGCACAGGCGGCACTGGCCGCGGCCGACGAAGAGGCGCAGGCCGCGCTGGGCATCGGGGGCGAGGGCGGCGAGCTTGGCCGGGTCGCCGTCGCGCAGGCCGGCGACGAAGGTGTCGAACGGGGAGTGGTCGGAGACGAGGCGCCGGCTGTAGGCGGCGATGCACTTGCAGACGTTGACGTAGAAGGCGTCGAGCTGCGGCGGCGTCTCCGGTGTGGGGGCGGCCGCATCGTCGGCGGGCAGCGGCGGCAGCGGGCCGAAAAGATCCGTGTAGGCCGCACGCAACTCGGGGTCGGAGGTGAAGAGGCGCAGCACGCCGAGCCGCGTGAAGCCCATCTCGAGGGGGTTCTCGATGGGCTGGGCCGCCTGCGCCCAGAGCGAGTCGGCGCGGCCGTCCCAGAAGAACCAGCGGTTCTGGGCCACGTTCCAGAGGGCGGGCGTGTGACGCGTGGCGGTGGCGAGGCCCTGCGCGAAGGGCAGGCCGTCGCTGAAGGAGCGGGCGGGCTGGTGGCAGGTGGCGCAGGCGACGGCGCCGTTGGCCGAGAGGCGTGGGTCGAAGAAGAGGAACTGGCCGAGACGCTGGGCGCGCGGGTCGGACTCGACGCGGTTGGTCGGGTCGGGCGGCGCGGACGGCAACGGCGATTGCTGGAGGATGCGCGCCAGCTCCTCGGGCGTGAAGTCCAGCAGCGGCGGCGCGGGCGGGTCGCCGGCGGCGAGGCAGGCGAGCAGCAGCGCGGCGATCATTCGAGCAGCACCGGCAGGATGGCCTGGCCGTAGGTGCCGGCGGCGTGGACGTTGATGATCAGGTCCCAGTGGCCGCGCATGTGGAAGAGCATGCCTTCGACGAGGTGGCTGCCGTCGGGCTGCGGCGTGACGCGCGGCACGCGGTTCATGCCGTGGCCGTGCTCGGGCATGGTGGCGCTGATCTCGAGCGTCGCGTCGGTGAGCGGGACGTCCGGCGTGGCGGCGCCCGCGGCCCAGACGTGCAGCTTGAAGGGCTGGTTGAAGGGGATGGGGTCGGGCTCGGGCGTCCACCACACGACGAAGCGGCCCTCGAGCGTGGTGGCGCGGCGTGTCTCGCGCGCGGTGATGCCGGGCGGCAGGTCGATGTGCGCGGCGGCGGCGGGGGGTGGAGCGAGGGGCGTGGGCGGCGGGGCGACGGGCGGCGCGGGCTGCGGCGCGTCAGGCGTCGCGGCGCAGGCCGTGAGCACCACGAGCGCGGAGAGCCAGCGGGCGGGCGGCATCGCCATCAGCTTAACGGCGCGCCTGTCGCGCTGTCAGCGCGTCACGGCGTCGTGGCGCGCAGGGCGTTGGTGGCAGCGAAGCCCTTGGGCCCGCCCGAGTCGGGGATCCACGCCTGGAAGAACGTGTCCGTGCCGGACGGCAAGCCGCCGAACCAGGGCCCGCTGGCGGCGAAGTGCCCGAAGGCGTCGAGCGGCAGGCCGAAGACCAGCAGCGTCGGTTGCGGGACGAGCGTGCCGCCCTTGAGGGGCGCGAAGAGCGGACCGGCGCCGATGACGAGGGTGGCCGGAGCCAGCGGGGGGCCGTCGCTGATCTTCAGCGTGATCGGCTCGCTGCCGAGCAGTGTCCCGAGGCCGGTGAGGCGCGGCGGCCCGGCCGTGCCGGCGAGCGGCAAGCCGAGATCGGTCCACGCATCGGGCGGCGCGGGCTGCAGCAGGCTCACGCCGGCTGGGTCGAAGAAGTGCGCGCCTACGAGCTCGGGATGGCCGTCGCCGTCGAGGTCGCCGGCGCGCGGGCCATCGCCGCTGCAATCTCCGAAGTGGCGTCCGGCGGCGACCAGCGTCCCGGCGTCCGCGAGGACGAGCGAGGTCGTCTGCTCGGCGAAGATGGCGTAGGCGAGGTCGAGCTGGCCGTCGAGGTCGAGGTCGGAGACGGCGACGTCGAAGCCGCCCTCGCGGAGGTTCGGGTCGAGCGGCAGCGGCGCGAAGCTGCCGTTGCCGCCGCCGGCCGCCAGTCGTACGGCGCCGCCGTGGGAGTCGGCCTCGCTCCACGCCAGGTCGGGCAGGCCGTCGCCGTCGAAGTCGGCGACCGCGAGCGATTCGGCATCGATGAGAATGTTCGGAACGGCGATGACGCCCAGCAGGCCGCCCTGCCCGTCGGCCAGGCGCACGTCCAGATCGTGTTGCCAGCCGCTGCTGCGCACCAGGTCGGCGGCGCCGTCGAGGTTCACGTCGGTGAGCAGCATCGTCGTCGGCCAGTTGACGTTGGAGTAGGCCTCGCCCAGGGAGAGCTGCGCGCTGCCGTCGTTGAGGCAGAGTCGCACGACGAACTCGGCCTTGACCGAGACGGCCGCGTCCAGGTCGCCGTCGCCGTCGACGTCGCCGAGCGCGATGAGGCTGCCCGAAGTCGGTCCGAGGCTGAGGTCGGAGGCTGGGCTGAGCGTCGCGGCACCGTCGTTGTGCATCACGCGCACGAGGCCGCCGAGGAAGGGCGGCACGACCGTCGGCGTGTCGAGGAGCATGGCGATTTCCGCCGCATCATCACCGTCGAGGTCGCCGAGGGCGGCGCCCCGGTAGGTGAAGCCGTTCACGGCGGGCACCACCACGGAGACGATGGGGGCGCCGAAGCTGCCGGCGGTGGCGGGCAGCACGGTGACGCTCACGGTGAGGTCAGAGGTCGCGAAGGTGGACTCGATCGCCACGGCATCCGGATCGCCGTCGCGGTCCATGTCGGCGAGGTCCATGGCCCGGGGCTCGAGGTCGAGCAGCGGCGGCACCGCGAAGGTGGGCGGAGCGTGCAGCGCGCCGGCGCCATCGCCGCGCAGCAGCGAGACGCGGTCCGCGACGCCGTGCGCGAAGGCCACGTCCGGCTGGTCGTCGCCGTCGAAGTCGCCGGCCGCGAGGGCGGCGGCTTCGGCGGCGATGGGGACCAGCGGCCCGGTCACGAAGCTGCCCGCGCCGTCCGCGAGGCGCACGAGGGCGGAGGGGTCGTCGAACGAGCCCGCAGCCTGGACGACGTCGCGACGGCCGTCGCCGTTCATGTCGGTGAGCGTCAGGACCGTGCCCGCGGCGGGCGCGGGCGCGGCCACGGGCGGGCCGAAGGCGCCGCCGCCGACGCCGAGCAGCACGTCGAGGTGCGGCTGGACGCCGCCCGACACGCTGACGACGAGGTCGGCCATGCCGTCGCCGTCGGTGTCGTCCGGCTCCACGAAGCGGCAGCCGAACTGCTCGACCGGGTCGGCCAGGAAGGTGTTCTTGGGACCGAAGCTGCCGGCCCCGTCGCCGAGCCGCACGGTGAGCGTGGCGGGGAATCCGGCGTTGGCCGTGACGGCATCGAGGTCCCCGTCGAGATCGAGGTCGGCGGCGGCCACGCACACGGGCTGGTCGTAGACGCCGAAGGGGGTCGCGGGCAGCAGGCCGCCGCCGCCGTTCCCGCGCAGCAGCGAGAAGGTGTCGGCGTCGGGATTGGCCGCGAACACGTCCGGCGCGCCGTCGCCGTCGGCATCGCCCGATTCCACCCAGACGGTGCCGGCGCCGGCCGCGTGCGAGCTGAACGGCTGCAGATCGCCGTCGCCCTCGCCCAGCCACACGAGCACCGCACCCAGCGGCGGGCTCGCGGCCACGAGGTCGACGCGGCCGTCGCCGTCGAGGTCCACGACGTGGGGCGCGGTGGGCTTGTCGGCGGCGGGCACCGTGAGCGCCACGTCGAAGGTGCCGTCGCCGCGGCCGAGCAGCACGGCCACCGTGTCGGCCACGCGCTGGGTCGAGACCAGGTCCATGTGGCCGTCACCATCGACGTCGCCGGAGACGACGCCTTCGGGCGTGTCGCCGACCTCGAACAGCGGGAAGGCATACAGCGGATCGGCCTGCGCCGAAGCGCCCGCCGTCGCGAGGACGAGGACGAGGGCACGTTGCGACGACTTCATTGGACACCTGCTCCGGTCGTGAATCGTCGTCGAGGTCGCCCGGGCCGTCAATGCGCGGTGTCGGCGCGGGCCCGCGCCTCGTCGCGCTCCAGCGTGTGCGCGGCGCGCAGCAGGCACAGCACGGCCAGGGCCTCGGCGCCCAGCGCGCAGAGGAGTGCCGGGCGCAGGCTGCCGAAGGCCTCGGAGAGGCGGCCGATGAGGAAGGGCCCGAGGCCGAGGCCGATCATGGTGATGAGGAAGAGGTAGCCGGCCGTGGCGGTGGCGCGCAGGCGCGGCGGAACGAGGTCGGTGACGGTGGCGCCGCCCGCGCCCATCCACATCGCGACCACGAGGGAGAAGGGGGCGTAGAGGGCGTAGGCGAGGGCGGTGTCGGTGGTGAGCAGCATGGGCACCGCGATCGCGACGGGCAGGATGGCGACGGCCATGGAGAAGTAGAGCCGGCCACAGGGATGCCGCGCGCGCCAGCGGTCGGCGAGCCAGCCGCCGAGCACGACGCCGGCCGCGCCGCCGAGCCCATTCAGGAGGCCCAGGCGCGCGCCCACCGTCGCCTCGCCCTCGCCGTGCACGCGCACGAAGAAGGGCGCCATCCAGAAGAGCAGGCCGTAGCCGCGCAGGGAGTGGAAGGCGAAGCCGAGCGAGGTCCACGTCAGCGCGGGCGTGCGGAAGAGTTGAGCGAAGGCGGGCGGATCGCGGTCTGCGAGCCGCTGGCCCCAGCAGCAGAAGGCGTACAGGCCGAGCGCGAGGCCGATCCATTGCGCGGGGTTGCCGAAGGCGAGCGTCAAGGCCCACGCGCCGGCGGCGAGCGCGGCGGCGGCGGCGGCGTTGAGCGCAGCGGCGCGCGCGGCGCGCGACGCGACGAGCTGGAGCAGGAGGACGGGCGGCAGCATGCCGAGCACGTCGCCGAGGAAGGCGGAGCCGACGCGAGGCGCGGAGGCGATGGCTCCGTCCTGCGCGCCGCGCGGCGGCTCGCGCAGCGCGAGGACGGCGGCGGCGAGCAGCAGGCCGGGCAGGCCGACGAGCAGGAAGGCCGCCTGCCAGCCGTGCAGGCCGAGCGGCGCGCCGTGAGCGAAGCCCTCGTCCCAGCGCGCGACGACGAGGCCGCCCGCGAGCGTGGCTGCGCCGATGCCGAGGTAGATGCCGGCGTTGTAGATGGCCAGCGCCGTCGCGCGCTGCGCGCGCGGGAACCAGTCGGCGAGCAGCGAGTAGGCCGCGGGCGCAGCGCCTGCCTCGCCGATGCCGACCAGCACGCGCGCGCCGGCCAGGCCCGCGAAGCTGCCGGCGAAGGCCGACGCGCAGGTGGCGGCGGACCACAGCAGCAGGCACACGGCCATGAGGCGCCGCCGGTCGGTGGCGTCGGCGAGCCGCGCGAGCGGGATGCCGCACACCGCGTAGAAGACGGCGAAGGCCGTGCCGTAGAGGAAGCCGAGGTCCGCGTCGGCGATACCGAGGTCGGCGCGGATGCGCTCGGCCAGGATCGACAGGATGTGCCGGTCGACCCAGTTGAGGAAGTAGACCGCGACGAGGACGGCCAGCGCGATGCGGGCGGCGCGCGACGCGGTGCGGGCCGCGGTCGCTGGGGCGGCCGTGTTGCTGTGAGCGGACATGTCGCGGTCGGAGTGTAGGAACTGCGCCGCGCGCCACGCACGGGCCCGCGTCGCGGCCTCGGCGGGGTCTTCGTCAGCGAGCGCCACGCGCTCGCACTAGACTCCCCGGGCGCTGATCCGGGCAGCGCGAGTCCGTGGCTCCCGCGACGACGCGCGAGCCCACCTGCCACCCGGCCGCCCCGGCTTGCTAACATGACTCATTCGCCCCGGCACCGGCCACCGACGGTTCCGGGGCGCGACCGATTCCGGAGACCACCCATGCTGTGCCGCACCTTCGCCCTGCTCCTCGCGCTCGCCGCGCCGGCCGCCGCGCAGGACTTCATCTACGCCCTCAACCTCCACGGCAAGCTGTCCATCAACGGCACCGTGCTGGACTCGATGCCGTCGAGCTTCGACTCGAGCACGGGGGAGGGCGAGTTCGAGACGTGGACGGCCCTGGCCGTCGCCGGCCCCGACCGCTTCGCCCTGCGCCGCGATGGCAAGCTCTTCAAGAACGGCAAGAAGCTGTACCAGTTCAACATGGCGACGGACGGCTTCAACATCTTCACCTGGCATGGCCTCGCCGCCTCGGTCAACGCCGTGCACGCGCTGCGCCAGGAAGGTCTGCTGAACAGCAACGGCGTCGACGTCGTCACCTACCCGCGCGACGTCTTCTTCTTCAGCAAGCTCGCGGTGAACACCGACGCGGCGGCGGACACGGTCTTCGCGTTGCGCTCGGACGGCTCGGTGTTCAGCGGCACGACCACGACCGCGAAGGCCAAGTTCGTGGCGTCGCAGCCCGGCGGGGATCCGGCCGACGGCACCTTCGCCACCACGATCTGGATCGACATCGCCGTCGACACGTTGAACGGGGACCTGTTCGTGCTGCGCGCCGACGGCGAGCTGTGGAAGGTGCCGCTGGCGGACATCGCGGCCGCCGACGGCACCGGCCCGCCCGGCGGCACCCAGGTGGCGGCGCTGCCCTTCCCCCCCTTGGGCTCTCCGCCGGTCATCCCCTCGCTCGCCCTCTTCTACACCTCGCTCGCGGTGGCCAACGGCAACTGGCGCGTGCTGCGCGCCGATGGCTCGGTCTTCACGGCCGGCTCCGTGCTGACGCCGCTGGTGGACTACGCGGGCGACGGTCTGGGCGACCAGGACTTCCTCGCGGTGGCCGCCAAGGGCGACGACACCTTCGCGGTGCGCGATGACGGCCTGCTGTTCAAGAACGTCGAGGGCACCGACCCGCTGCTGAGCCTCCCGGGCAGCGACTTCCTCGCGCTGGCCATCGGCAGCGAGCCGCCCGACCTGAGCAGCTTCAAGAACCCGGTGCCCAAGGCCTCGCCCTACACGGCCATCGCGGTGGAGGGCCAGCCGCTGTCGATTCCCGTCATCGTGTCGGACATCGAGAAGCTGCCCTCGGACCTGATCGTCACGGTGAACCCGGACGTCCCGCTGCCCACCGGCGTCGTCTTCCAGGAGCTGGACGACGGCTTCGGCAACCTGATCCGCACGCTCGAGTACGACGGCTCGCTGGCCATCGGCAAGTACCCGTGCAAGCTCATCGTGGACGACGGCTCGACCAAGCCGAAGAAGTTCACCACCACGCTCAAGGTCGTGGCGGCCGATGTCGACCCGCTCAAGAACAAGCCGCCCAAGCCCTTCAAGGTGAAGCCGGTGCAGGCGCTGGTGGGCTTCGAGACGCGCATCCCGATCCTGGCCACGGACTTCGACGGCGACCCGCTGACCATCACGGTCAACACGGACAAGTACCCGTTCAACGAGGCGGGCGGCGCCAGCTTCGATGCGAAGACCAACGAGTTCGTGTGGACGCCGACCTTCGACAACATCGGCACGGCGCACCCGAAGTTCCATGTGAGCGACGGCATCAAGACCAAGACGCTGTCCATCACGGTCAAGGTGAAGAACCCGCTGATCTTCGAGCCGCCGCCTGGACCGTAGGCCAGCGTGATGCGGGACGCGCGGCTCGTGCTGTGTGCGCTCGTCCTGTGCGGCGGGCACGCCGCGAGCCAGGACGTGCTGCACGTGCGGGCGGGGGCCGGCGGCGCGGCGGACGGCAGCTCGTGGGCCGACGCCTTCCCCGAGCTGGTGCCGGCGCTCGCGGCGGCGCAGGCGGGTGACCAGGTCTGGGTGGCCAAGGGCGCCTACACGCCGGCGGCGGGCGGGCTCGATCCGGATGCCAGGTTCCTGCTGCCGGACGGCGTCGGCGTCTACGGCGGCTTCGCGGGCAACGAGCTCACGCTGGCGCAGCGCGATCCGGCCACGCACCTCGTCGTGCTCTCCGGCGACCTGCTCGGCGACGACGCGCTGGGCGAGGCGCACTGGGTGGACAACTCGCACAGCCTGCTGCTGGCCGCGGGCACCGGGCCGGGCACGGTGCTCGATGGCTTCATCATCCGCGGCGGCCACGGCGACCCGTTCGCGTCGCTGCTGCCGGGCGGCCTGCGGGTGCAGGGCGGCAGCATCACGCTGCGCGCCTGCGCCTTCCTGCAGAACTCCGGCGCCACCGGCGCGCTGCTGTGCGGGCAGCCCGGCACGACCGTCGTGGACACCTGCCTGTTCGCCGACAACCGCGGCGGCTTCGGCCCGGGCGCGATCAAGACCAACCACGACCACGTGCTCGACCTGCGCAACTCGGTCTTCTCCGGCAACACGGGCTACGACTTCGGCGGCGCGCTGCAGCTCGTGAGCTCGACCGCGACCCTGTACGGCTGCCTCTTCTCCGGCAACCGCACCAGCCTGACCACCGGCGGCGGCGGGGCCATCCACGCGCTGAACGGCTCGCTCAAGGTGTTCGACTGCACCTTCACCGGCAACGTCTCGGTCGCGAACGCCTCGAGCGGCGGCGCGCTCTCGGAGGAGGGAGCCACCCTGGTCATCCGCAACTCCATCCTGTGGGGCGACGTCGCGCAGGCCGTCTCGCAGGGACAGATGGAGCTGGACGCGACGGGCGGCAGCGTGCAGCTGCTGCAGTGCCTCTTCCAGGGCTGGGCGGGCCAGTTCCCGGGCGGCGGCAACCTGGACCTCGATCCGCTCTTCGTCGACGCGCTCGGGCCCGACGGCGTCGCCGGCACCATGGACGACGTCTGCTTCGTGCAGCCAGGCTCGCCGGCGATCGACAGCGCCAGCAACGCCGGGGTGCCGGCGGACAGCCAGGACGCCGACCACGACCACGACGCGCTCGAGCCCTGTCCGCTCGACCTGCGGCTCGTGGGGCGCTTCGAGGACGATCCCGACACGCCGGACCTGCCGGGCCAGACGGCGCCCGTCGTCGACCGCGGGGCCTTCGAGTTCTCGCGCTGGGGCAACCTGGGGCATGCGCTGGGCGGCCCGTGGTCGCCGCTGCTCGTCGGCTTCGGCAGCCTGACGCCCGGCCTCGCGATGGGGTTGCGCATCACGGGCACGCGGCCGTTCGCCTTCGGCTTCCTCTTCATCGGCAACGTGGCGACCGGCGCGCCCTTCAAGGGCGGCGTGATGGTGCCCTTCCCGGCGCTGGGCGTCGGGCTGACGACGGACGGGAGCGGCTCGCTCACCGCGCCCTCCGTGCTGCCGTCCTTCATGCCCAGCCAGCTCGTGCTGTACCTGCAGGCGTGGTTCATGGACGTGTCGGCGCCGTACGGCTTCAGCGCCACGAACGCGGTGAGCGCCACGGTGAAGTGACGCGGCGCCGCCTCAGCTCGCGCCGCGCTCGCGCAGCCAGGCCACCATGTCGTCGCGCTGCTGGAAGCGGGCCCAGTCCAGCGGCGTGGCGTGGTGCTTGTCGTCGCGCGCTGCGATGTCCGCGCCGCGCAGCAGCAGCAGCGAGGCCACGTCCTCCTGCCCCGCGGCCGCCGCCGCGTGCAGGGGCGTGTGGCCGATGAGCGAGCGGGCGTTGGCGTCCGCGCCGCGCTCCAGCAGCAGCGCGGCGACGCGCTCGCTGCCGCTGTCGGCGGCCACGTGCAGGGGCGCGCCGCCGCTGTAGAAGCCGAGGCAGTCGTCGAGCGTCGTGCGGCGGTCGCGCGCGGCCGGATCGGCGTCCAGCAGGTCGGCGGCCGCGGTCAGGTCGTCGAGTGCGGCCGCGAGCCACAGGTCGCGCTCGCCGGTTCGCTCGAGCAGCAGGCGCGCGGCCTCGTGGTGCGCTGCGCGCGTGGCCAGCGTGCGGCCGGGCGAGTTGCCGCGGCGATCGCGCGCATCCGGGTCGGCGCCGGCGGCGAGCAGCGCGCGCACGAGGCCCGGCGTCGTCGCGAAGTGCAGCGGCGTCGCGCCGTTGGGGCCGCGGGCGTTGGCGCGTGACGCATTCTCGCGCAGGACGCGTGCCAGCGCGGCCTCGTCGTCGAGCAGGCAGGCCGCGAAGGCATCGAGCGTGGCGCGGCGGGCGAGCAGGAGCAGCGCGGCCTCGCGCCGGCCCTTGGCGAGGGCGAGGTGCAGCGGAGTCCAGCTGTCGTAGTCGCCCTGCGCGTCGGCGCTGGCGCCGGCGTCGAGCAGCAGGCGCAGCACGTCCAGCCGGCCCCACTCCGCGGCGAGCTGCAGGGCGTTGGGCCGGCCGCCCCAGAAAGGGTGCGGTCCCGGCGCATCGCGCAGCGAGGGGTCGGCCTCGAGCGCCGCGCGCACGGCAGCGACGTCGCCGCGCTGCACCGCGCGAAGGAATTCCGCCAGCTGCTGCTCCCGGCCCCCGGGCGCGTCCGGCATCAGCCCGACTCGTGCGGGAAGCGGCCGCGCCAGGCCTCGAAGCCGCCGGTCATCGACCACACCTGCGTGAAGCCCTGCGAGAGGAAGAAGGCCGCGCCGCCGAGGCTGGTGTGGCCGTGGTAGCAGTACACGACCAGCGGCCGGTCGCGCGGCGTGCTGCGCAGGAACTCGGCCAGGCTGGCGTCGTCGACGCGCACGGCGCCCGGCACGTGGGCGGCGAGGTGGCTGCCGGGATCGCGCACGTCCACGAAGGTGGCGCCCTGCGCCGCGTGCAGGCGCTGCGCCTCGTCCACCGGCAGCTCGGGGATCTCGTCCACGGCGCCCAGACTACCAGCGCGGCGGCGGGGCAGCACGTCGGCGCCGTGGCTGCGCTAGACTCGCGCCGATGCTGGTCCTCTTCGACATCGACGGCACGCTGCTGCTCTCGCGCGGGGCCTCGATGGCCTGCTTCAAGGCGGCCGGGCGCGAGGTCTTCGCGCGGGAGTTCGAGACGGACGGCGTGAGCTTCGGCGGCGGCCTCGACCCGCAGCTCTGGCGCGCGCTGTGCCGGCGCAACGGCATCGAGGACGCCGAGGCGCACCACGAGCGCTTCCGCGCCGCGTACGGCCGCAAGCTGTCCGAGCGCCTGGGCGAAGGCGGCGTGGCCTACGCGCTCCCGGGCGTGACGGCGCTGCTCGACGCGCTCGCGGCGCACGACGGGCGCCTGGCCGTGGGCCTGCTCACCGGCAACTACCCGGAGACCGGCTGCCTCAAGCTGCAGGCCGCGGGCCTCGGCGTGGAGCGCTTCACCGTCGCGGCGTGGGGCACCGACGGCGTGCACCGGCGCGAGCTCTTCCCGGTGGCCCTCGCGCGACACGCGGCGCGCACCGGCCAGCGCCTGCCGGCCGAGCGCGTGGTCATCGTGGGCGACACGCCGCACGACGTGGACGTGGCCGCCGCGCACGGCGCGCGCTCGCTGGGCGTGGCCACCGGCGCGGCCAAGCTGCCCGAGCTGCAGGCC
>DASUFI010000199.1:0-8206 GCA_036274635.1 Planctomycetota bacterium | reverse complement strand
CAGCGGCCCCCTGAGCCGGCCCGGGTTGTGCGCGATGACCGCCGAGGCCGCCGCCAGGATGTGGCCGGTGCTGCGGTAGTTCTGCTCCAGCCGCACCACGTGGGCGCCGGGGAAGTCGCGCGTGAACTCGAGGATGTTGCGGATGCGGGCGCCGCGCCACTTGTAGATGGACTGGTCCGGGTCGCCCGTGGCCACCAGGTTGCCGCTGCCGGCCGCGATGTCGCGCGCGAGGTGGTACTGCACCAGGTTGGTGTCCTGGTACTCGTCCACGAGCACGTGGCGGAAGCGCTCGCGGTAGCGCGCCAGCACGTCCTCGCGCTCGCGGAACAGGCGCGTCACCAGCAGCAGCAGGTCGTCGAAGTCGGCCGCGTTGGAGGCGGCCAGCGCCTCGGCGTAGCGCGCGTACACGCTGCCGGCGACGCGCGCGAAGGGCGTGCCCTCGCCGGCGGCGGCCTCCTCGGGCGGCACGCCGTCGTTCTTCCAGCGCGAGATGGCGGAGAGCAGCGCGCGCGGCTGCAGGTTCTGCACGTCGATGGCCAGCTCGCGGCAGATGTCCTTGACCACCGTGAGCTGGTCGTCGCGGTCGTAGATGGTGAAGCCCGGCTCGAGCCCCACGTGCCGCCCGTCCACGCGCAGCACGCGCGCGCAGAAGCCGTGGAAGGTGCCCAGCACGACGCGCCCCTCGCCCACCAGGGCCGTCACGCGGTCGCGCATCTCGCCGGCCGCCTTGTTGGTGAAGGTGATGGCCAGGATGGAGCCGGCCGGCACGCCGCGTCCCACGAGGTGCGCCACGCGCCGGGTGATGACGCGCGTCTTGCCGCTGCCCGCGCCGGCCACGATGAGCAGCGGACCGTCACCCCACTCCACCGCTTCGCGCTGGGGCGGGTTCAGGTCGGCGACGAGGCTCGGCAGGTCGGGCAAGGCGCGGCTTCCGGGGCGGGCGGTCCCTCGGGCATCATAGGCGCCCGCGGGCACCTTGCGAGGCGATGCGCATGATCCTGGGACTGGGCACCGACCTGGTGGAGCTGGAGCGCTTCGCGACGGCGCTCGAGCGCCAGGGCGAGGCGCTGCTGGCGCGGCTGTTCACCGACCGCGAGCGCGCGCTGCTGGCCGGCGATCCGCAGCTCGTGCGTCGCGCCGCGGCGCGCTTCGCGGCCAAGGAGGCGGCCCTCAAGGCGCTGGGCACGGGCTGGGGCCAGGGCATCGGCTGGCACGACGTCGAGGTGCTGGGCGGCCGCGGCCAGCCCCCCTCGGTGCAGCTGACCGGCGCGGCCCGCGAGCGGCTCGAATCCCTCGGCGCGCGGCGCGCGCACGTCTCGATCACCCACACCGAGATGCTGGCCTGCGCGACGGTGATCGTGGACTGAAAGCGCGGACGGCCCGGCCGCAGCGCGCGCGCCGCGACCGGGCCGTCCCGAGGACGCCGGGCTCAGTCGTTCACGATCTCGACCGACGCGCCGTCGGGCGTCAGGCCCGCCGCCGCCTTGTGCAGGTCGCCCTGGTCATCCAGCGACAGGTACACGAGGCTGACCTTCAGGCCGTTCAGCACGCCGGCGTGGTTGGTCACCAGCTTCTGCAGCTGGCCCAGCTCCACGGCGGGGAGGTCGCCGATCGGCAGCACGAAGGCCGGAGCCACGCTGCCGGCCAGCAGGCCGTGCAGGTCGGCGTCGGCGGCCGTCACGACCAGGTACGCGGCACGCCCGAGCGCCTCGGGCGCGGCCTCGAACTTGATGGTCATCTCGTCCTGCAGCACGACCTGGCCGTCACCCTGCAGGCAGACCGACTCCTCGGTCAGGCTGTAGTCGATCGGGCCCTCGGGCAGGAACGTGGCCTGGGTCGCGCCGGCGGAGGTGTCGAGCACCGTCGTGCCGCTGAGCGACGTGAACACGAGCTGCGCCTGCGTCGCGGCCAGCTGGTCGATGCCGAGGTCGGCGCCGGCCAGGCCCACCACGCCCGGCGCGTGCTGGTCCTCCGAGCTGCCGGAGCTGCTGCCGTGCTTGGGGAGGACGCCGTCCTCGTCGCCGTCCTGCGCCGGAGCGCGGGCTGCGAGGAGCGCCAGGGCCGTGACCGCGACGAGCGCGCTGCGCCAGGGGAGCCGGGAGGGGAAGTACGTCATGCGGGAGTTCATGTTCGATTCCTTCAGGCGGCGAACAGCGCCGGCACCAGGCGCCGGAGCTCGTCGTGCAGGTCGGCTTCGCGACGCAGCACCGCCGCGAAAGTCTCCTTGCGGGAAAGCAGGGCGCGCGCCTGGTCGATCCGGGCGGGGAAGCGCGCGACGAATTCGGTGAAGTGACGGATGCTGCGCGTCGGGTGGCCGGCCTTGGCGCACACGACGGCGAGGTTGAGCAGGGAGGTGAACAGCCGCGGCTCGTGGGTGTCCACGCCGCTGGAGACGACCTCCTCGAAGCACTGGATGGCGCGGCCGTAGTCGCCCGCGCTGGCGTGCACGTTGCCCAGGAACTGCAGGGCCATCATGCGGTGCACGAGGTCGCGGCCCTCGCGGTACACGCGCCGGAACTCGACGCGCGCCCGGTCGTTGCGGCCGGCGAGCATGTGGTGGAAGCCGAGGTACAGGCGCGCCTCGTCGAAGTCCGGGCGCATCACGAGGGCCTGCTCGAGCAGGCGGCGGCCGGTGACCAGCGCGCCGGCCCCGGCGCGCGAGGCCGACTGGAACAGCCGGCGCGAGCGGCGGAAGAGCGAGCCGCTCTCGCTGTCCGGCTCGGCCGAGGCGGCGCTGAGGTCCTCGCCCTCCTGCGCGAGGCGCCGGCCGCGGTCGGAGGCCGAGCGGATGTCGACCGGTGGGGTCACGGCCAGGACGCTGCGCTCCGGCCGGCCCTCGCGGCTGTGGTTGGCCACCAGCACGTAGGCCTTGCCCAGCTCGTAGAACAGGCGCGCCAGCTCGGAGCGCTTGTCGCCCACCAGCGTGCGCGTGATGGAGGCGAACAGCGCGTGGCGGTCCACGACCTCGGCCAGCGCGCGCGCCTCGTCCTCGCTGATCTCCGCGGAGGCCGTCGCGCGGTGCAGCTCGGACAGCTCGCGCAGGTCGTCCACGTAGTCGCGGCACGCGCCGCAGGCCTGCAGGTGCTCGACCAGCCGGCCGCTCTCCGCGGCCGGCAGCTCGTGGTCCACGAACAGGTTGATGTCGCGCTCGAACGCGACGCAGGCTTCGGTGGAGAGCATCATGGCCGTCGGCTCCCGAGGACGCGCACCAGGGAGGCGAAGATCTTCTTGCGCGCCCTGCAAACGATCATCTTGAAGTTCTCGAGCTTGCAGCCGAGGACGTCGGCCGCGTCGCGGTACGCCATGCGCTCCACCTCGACCAGCCGCAGCGCCAGGCGGTCGCGCGGCTTGAGGTCGTGCTCGTAGATGTGGGCGTACAGGCACAGCAGCAGCCCGTACACGCGCTGGCAGCGCTCGTCCGACTCGGCGTTCTCGCTCTCCGCCGCCGGGCACGTGGCCCGGTCGTCCGGCAGGATGTCGTAGACCAGGTCCACCGGCACGGCCTCGCGCGCGTCCACCTGCAGGTGCCGGTAGATCGTGTTGCGGATGATCGAGTAGGACCAGTTGCGGAAGGCGTTGGGCTTGTCCGGGCAGAAGCGGCTGGGATAGCGGTAGATGGCCAGGAAGGTCTCCTGGAGGATGTCCCCCAGGTCCGCGCGGCAGTTCGTCAGGCGCAGGATGCGCGTGGCGATCATGGTGAACGGCCGCATGTTCAGCTCGAAGAGCAGGGAGTAGGCGGCCGTGCTGGAGCGTTCGCGGTAGAGATCCATCAAGGCGTTGTTGAGCGCCTGGAACTCCACGCGGGGGCCGGCGGACAGCACCCGGCTCAGGAGCGGGTGGCCGGTTTCCTGCGCGAGGCGGCGGGCCTGCACCAAGGCGCTGGCGGGCACCTCGTCCAGCGGCTCGACGCGCACCACCGTGACCGCCTCGGCGCTCTCGAGCCCCTCGCCCTGCGGGACGATGCCGTCGTCCGGATCGGCGTCCTGGACGTCCGGCGCGCCTTCCGCCCTGGCGGGCGTGTTCGCGGCGACCATTTCGGTCGCCGATCCATCGTCCCGGTGGCTGGGGGCGGGCTGCACCACGGACTGGCCCTGGGGGCGCCTGGCCCGGGTTCGGGTCCCTGCCGACGCACTCGAGCAGGACCGGACCTCGGCGTCTTGGCGAGGATAGGCCAAGACAGCACCGGGGTGACGGTCATGACATCGCCGAGACACCTCAACTTGAGGATTTTTTTGCGGCGCTTGCCCCGGGCGCTGATGACCGGCAGGGTTTGCTCATGCCCCGCGCGGCCGTGGCCCTCCTCGTGATCGCCTTGGGAGTGGCCCTTCTGACCGCGATCCGGCCGGTCTGGACCATCGACCCCGACGCGGGACTCTACGTGGGCCTGGGGCGCTCGCTGGCCACCGGGAATGGGTACGTGCTCGACGGGACCCCCCATACCAAGTATCCGCCGGGCTTGCCGTTGCTGCTCTCGGGGCTCATCGGACTGGGCGGTGCGGAGGCCTACGGACTGTTCCACGCCGCGCTGGCCGTCGCCCTGCTGGCCGCCGTGGTGCTGGCCCACCAGGTCGCCCGGCAGCTCGGCTGCTCCCCCGGGGTGGCGCTCGCTGTCGCGGCGGCCACGGGGCTGTCGCAGACCCTCTTCGACCTCTCCATCCGCTACGTCCGGACCGAGCCACTCTTCCTCGCCCTCTCGCTGGGGGCGCTGCTGGCGCTGTGGCGCAGCCAGAGGTCCGGCGCCGGCTGGGGATCGGCCGTGCTGGCGGCCGCGCTGGTGATGGCGGCCACGCTGACGCGCCTGGCGGGCGTGACGCTGCTGGTGGTGCCGGCGCTCGCGCTGCTGCGGCGCGGGGCGGACGCACGCCTGCGCGCGCGCGCCGCGCTGGTGCTGCTGGCGGGCGCCGCCGTGGTGCTGGCCTGGCAGCAACGCGCGGCGGCGGTGGCGCGCGAGCATCCCGGCGCCCCGGACTACAGCGCGGAGTTCTTCGCCGCCGAGCCGCGCGACCTGACCAAGACCGTGCGCCTCGACATGCCGCCGCTCGACGGCCCGGCCCTGGCGCGTCGCGTCGCCGGAAACCTGGACGTGATGGCGCGCGCGATGGCCGTGCTGCTCACCAATGTCGACCGCGCCGGCGCGCGCCTGCCGTTGGGCGTGCTGGCGCTCGCCCTGGTCCTCACCGGCCTCGCCGTCCTCTCGCTGCGGCGCGGCGCTTCGCCCGAGCGGCGGCAGGCCTGCGCCTACGTCGCGGCGACGCTGGTGCTCTACCTGCTCTGGCCCTTCAACCAGCAGGAGCGCTTCTACGTGCCGCTGCTGCCGCTGCTGCTCATCGCGGCCGGCGCGGGCGCGCTGGCGCTGCTGGACGTCGCACGGTCGGCGTGGACGCGGCCCGCGGCTCGCGCGCTGCTGCTGTCGGGCGCCGTGCTGCTGCTGCTGGTTCTCGCGCTGCAGCGCTCGGATCACCCGGACGTGCTCGGCCTGTGGTCCTTCGGCTACGCGGGACTGCTGGTCGTGGGTGCGGGACTGTGGCTGCTCGCGCTGCGGCTGCCACGGCTGCCCGAAGCGCGGCCATCGGCCGCCATCGCCTGCGCGGTGCTGCTGGCGGTGCCCTTCCTGCAGGTGCGCCTGCACGCCTGGCCCGGCACCGTGGCCGCCTTCGAGTTGCGGCGCGCGGCGCACCCGCAGCCCGGCGCGCTGGCGCGCGTGGACGTCGACCCGCGCCTCGAGGAGGTGGCCGTCTTCCTGCGCGACCACACCCCGCCGGACACGGTGCTCATGACCGACGTGCCCAGCATCCTGGCGCCGCTGTCGGGTCGCCGCTGCATCCCCTTCGTCTACCGCGTGCAGCCGCCGGAGGTGGCGACGGACGGCGCCGACCTCGTCTTCTACACGCGCGAGCTGCCCGACGCAGCGGCCGTGATGGATGCCTGCGCGCCGCGACTCGAGCCCGTCCTGCAGCTGCAGCCTCTGGACCTCGGCGGGCGGGTCGTCACCCCCACCGTCTACCGCGTGCCGCGATGAGCGCCCCGGACGTCCTCCTCGCCAGCCTGCTCGCGACGGGCCGCCAGGTGCTGGTGCTGCTCGGGCCCTTCGCCGCGGCGGCCGCGCTGCTGCACCTGCTCGAGCGGCTGCTCTCGGCGCGCCTGCAGTCGCGCTTCGGATGGCGCGGCGTGCTGCTGACCGGCTGGCTGGGTGTGCCGGTGCACGAGCTCTCGCATGCCGCCGTCTGCCTGCTCTTCGGCCACCGCGTCGAGCGCATGAAGCTCTTCGCGCCCGATCCGCGCACGGGCCAGCTGGGCGAGGTGCAGCACGCGTGGGACAGGCGCAGCGTGTACCAGCAGGTGGGACGCTTCTTCATCGGCGTCGCGCCGCTGGTCGGCGGCGCGCTGGCGCTGCTGCTGCTCACGCGGCTGCTGGGGCCGGCCGGCGTCGCCTCGGCGCCGCTGCCGGCCGAGGGCGGCCCGCTCGGGGTGGCGCGCGCCGCGGCCGACCGCGCCGGCGCGCTCATCGCCGCCCTCGCGGGCCACGACGTCGCGGGGCGCTGGGTCACCTGGCTGTACCTCTACCTGTGCCTCTGCATCGGCGCGCACATGTCGCCCAGCTCGGCGGATCTGCGCGGCGGCCTGCCGGGGCTGCTGCTGCTGCTCGGGCTCGTGCTCGCGACCAACCTCGTCGTCGTGGCGCTGGGCCACGATCCGGCGACGGGCGAGGCCGTCGCGGCGCGCCTGCTCGCGCCACTGCTCGCGCTGCTCATCGTGGCCCTGGCGCTGGGCGTGCTGTGCCTCCTGCTCGTGACGCTGGCCACGGCCCTGCTGCCCGTGCGCCACGCACGGGCGTAGGAGCCCGCCGCTCAGTCGTCGCCGTGCGGCCGGCCGCGCAGGCGCTTCACCTCCGAGCGCCGCCGCTTGCCGGCGTGGCGCCGCTCGCGGCTGGCGCGCGTGGGCTTGCTGGGCCGGCGCTTCTTGCGCACGTGCAGCGCGCCGCGCAGCAGCTCGGCCAGGCGCAGCCGCGCCGCCTCGCGATTCTGCGCCTGGCTGCGCGTCTCGTCGCAGTGGATCACCAGCTCGCCCTCGCGCGTGAGGCGCGAGGCCAGCGCGTCGAGCAGCCGCGCGCGCCGGACGTCGTCGAGCACCCGGCTGGCGGCGACGGACCAGCGCAGCGTGACGCGCGTGGCCACCTTGTTCACGTTCTGGCCGCCCGGACCGCCCGAGCGGCTGACCTCGAAGGCCAACTCGTCCGCGGGCAGGACGAGGTCGGGGCGCACGACCAGCGGCTCACCCTCCATGCGGCTCTTCCGCGCGACCGGCCGCGGCCAGCAGCGCCAGCGCGGGCAGCCAGTGCCACGCCAGGCGGTGCGCGCTGGTCTGCATGTGCCGGTGCGCCTCCATCGTGGTCGCGAGGTAGCTCAGGAGCAGGAAGGCCACCGCGCCGGCCGCCACCAGCCGTCCGAAGCGCTGCCCCGGCCGCGCGAGCTGCACGGCCAGCAGCGCCGGCAGCAGCCCGAGGCAGCTGGCGTCCAGCGCCAGGCGCGCCACGCCGGCGGCCACCGGCACGCAGCGCGCGACGAGCACATCGCCCTCGAGCAGCCGCGCCGGCTCGAAGCCCTGCTCGTCGGGCGCAACGCCTGCGCGCAGCAGGATCGTCGGCACCGCCAGCGCCAGCGCGCCGGCCGCCAGCGGCAGCAGCCGCGCGTGCCGCGGGCCGCACAGCACCCAGGCCGCCAGCACGATGGCCAGCTCGACCGGGCCCTCCACCTTGGTGGACATCAGCGCGCCGCCGAAGAGCGCCGCCGCGGCGGCCGTGCCGCGCGTCGCGTCGCCCGCGCGCAGCCGCGCGATGCAGGCCACCAGGCCCAGCAGGAACAGCGCGTCCGCGCCGTCGACGTACCCGCCCGACACGACCGACTCGCGCACCTCCAGCATCACGAGCAGCGGCGCGCTGCCGACGGCCGCCAGCAGCACCAGGCCCCGCGCACCGTGCGGGCGCAACGTGGCCGCCAGCAGCCCGAGCAGGGCCAGCTGCAGCGCCGCGAGCACCAGCTTGGGTCCGGCCGTGGCATCCGGCGGCGAGACCGCGAAGACCGGCGCCAGCAGCGAGGGCACCAGCAGCGGGTATTCGCGGTGCACACCGAGCCGCGCCGGGTCGTGCAGCGTGGGCGCCTCGCTCGCGCCGACGCGCGCCAGCTCGCGCGCCTTCGGCGCCCAGAAC
>DASUFI010000198.1:0-14005 GCA_036274635.1 Planctomycetota bacterium | reverse complement strand
GCTGCAGCTCTCGGGCGGACCATCGGCCACGGCGGGCCTGATGCTCGTGGCGCTGGCCGAGGCCGCGCTGCCCTTCAAGGGCGGCAAGCTGTATGCCGCGCCCGTGCTGCTGCCGCTGTCCGTCACGACCAACGGCAGCGGCGCCTTCGCGCTGGCGGCCTCGATGCCGGTCGCGACGCTGACGGGCACGGTCGTCGTGCTGCAGGTGGGCTTCGCGCTCGCGCCGTCCGGTGTGGCGCTCAGCAACGGCCTGAGGATCGACGTCCCCTAGCAGTCGAAGAAGTCTTCGGCCTGGCAGCGTGGTGGGCGTGACAGGACTCGAACCTGTGACCCCCTGGGTGTGATCCAGGTGCGCTACCAACTGCGCTACACGCCCGGGAAGGGCGGGAGTATGCGCGAACCGGCGGCGCGCGTGCAAGGGCGCGACGGGGAGGCTCAGCGCACGTAGCCGAGCTGCTGCAGCCGCACGCGCGTCGCCTCGTCCAGGGGCTCCTCGGGCGCAGGGCCCGAGCGCTGCAGCCAGGCGGCCAGCGCGTCCGAGAGCGCGCGGGTGGCGTCCGGCTCGGCGGCGGCGAGGTTGTCGCGCTGCGGCAGGCAGTCGCCGGCGGCGACCTCCAGCAGCAGCGGCTCCACGCCGGGCGCGGCGGCGCGCTCGGGGTAGGGCAGCACCAGCTGGCGGTCGCCGCGGCGCGCGTACCAGCCACGCGTGCTGGCGCCGAAGAGCACCTCGGGCACGGGATCGCCCGCGGCCAGTGGCAGGCGCGGGGCCGCGTCGGCCAGACCGCACAGCGCGAGCAGCGTGGCGCCGAGGTCGCGCGTGGTCACCGCACGCGACTCGTCGTGGCCGACGGGCACGCCCGGTCCCGCCAGCACCAGCGGCACGCGCAGGGCCTCCTCGTAGAGCTGCTCGCCGTGCTCGTCGTAGGCGGTGCCCAGAGGCCCCGGTCCGGGTGGAGAGTCGGGGTTGCGAGCGTGGTCGAACAGGGCCTCGCCGTGGTCGGCCGTCAGCGCCACGAGCGGCTCGCCCGGGCGCACCTCGCCCCAGTGGTCGAGCAGGCGCCCCAGCGCGCCGTCGAGCGCGAGCACCTGGCCATCGTAGGCGCGTCGCCAGCTGGAGAGCAGGCCCGCAGCCTCGGGCGACAGCTCGGCTTGCCAGGCGTCCCAGCGCGGTGGCTGCGGCCGCGGCGCGGACCAGCCGGGCTCGGCCGGCGCGCTCGTGTCGTGCGCGGGGTCGTACGGGACGTGCGCGTCCATGAGCTGCAGCCACACGAAGAGCGGCCGGTCGCGGGCCGCGGCGCCGGCCGCGGCCAGCGCGCGCGCGACGAGCGCGTCGGCGTCCCAGGCGCGCAGGTCGTGGAGGTTGGCGCGCAGGTCCGCCACGCTGGCGGCGGGCGCGACGACGAAGGTGTCGAAGCCGCGCGCGAAGCCGTTGTCCGCCGTGAGCAGCGGGTTGGCGCTGATGCCGATGGTCGTGTAGCCGGCGGTGCGGAAGCGCTCGGCCAGCGCCGCGGCGTCGGGCCGGGCGGCGTGGCGGTTGCCCATGGCATCGAGGCCGGAGAACACGGCCGCCATCGCGGGCAGCGTCCAGCTGGCGGGCGAGACGGCCTGACGGAAGACGGTGCCGCGCGCCCCCAGGGCCGCCAGCGCGGGCGTCAGGGCGGCGTCACCGGAGAGCACGGAGGTGCGATCCGCGCGCAGCGTGTCGCACAGCACGAGCAGCACGTCCGGCCGCGGCGGGGGAGGGGCCAGGCGCCCGCAGGAGGCCAGGGTGGCCACAAGCAGCCCCGCCGCCAGCAGGGGCGGCTGAAGTCGCCCCTGCGCCCAGCCGATCCAGCCCTGCACGAATCCCGACCTGGAGCCTGCCCCGATGCGCACCGCCTGCCTGCCGCTCGCCGCCCTCGCCGTGCTCACGCTCGCGCCGCCGATGCGGGCCCAGGAGCGCAGTGCCCCGGCACCCCAGCCCGCGGCACAGCCCGCAGCCGACCCGGCCCAGCGCGCCGGCGGCACGTCCAACAGCAGCGCCGACCCGGGCACCTCGCCGGAAGCGGCCGGTCGCATGGCCGCCACCGAGGCCTGGCGTCGCACCCTGCTGGCGCGCCGGGCCGAGGCCCGCGGCGAGCAGCCGCCCCAGGCTCGCGAGCGCCCGCTGGCCACCCGCCGCGCGCCGTCGGCCAGCGGCGCCGAGGGCCAGCTGCCCTCGCGCGCGGAGCGCCTGGCCGCGGCCGCGGGCCGCGCGCCGGCCGCCCCGTCGGCCAAGCCCGAGCGCGTCCAGCAGCCGAGCGTGTCCGAGTCGCACCGCGTGCCGGCCGGCTCGCAAGCGGTGGGCGGGCGCGGCCCGACCACGCTGCAGCACGGCGTGCCGCTGTACCCCGTCCTCATGCCGCGCCCGCCGGCCGCGCCCGCGGCCGATCCCGCCGGCGCCGCGGCGCCCGCAGCGGATGCTCCCGCCGAGGCGCCTGCCAGTCCCGCGCCATCCGACGCCGGCAGCTCCCCGCGCTGAGCCGCCGCGCGCCGCGCGCCACCGGCCCCGCGCATCAGGTGCGCAGCAGCACGGACTCGCGGCGGAATACGCGGCTCGCGATCCACAGCGTCAGCCCCGACAGCAGGAACATGCTGACCAGCGTGATGGCGTAGAAGTCCCACAGGTAGTTGCCCTTGAGCAGCTCGCGCATGAGCAGCGAGACGTTCATGAGCGGCACCCAGGCCCACTTGAGCTCGGTCTGCAGGTCGGGCATGAGGGCCGTCATGGCCGGCAGGATGATCAGGAATTGCAGCGGCGTCGCGTAGCTCTGGGCCTCCTTGAAGCTGCGCGCGCACAGGGCCACGGTGAGCAGCACCGACGCGAAGAGCGCCGCGACCGGCACCAGCAGCGAGGCCGTGAGCAGCACCGCCGGCACCTCGAAGTGCAGGTCGAAGGCCGCCGTGGCGCCCTCGGGCAGGATGCCGTGCGTGAAGGTGAAGGCCAGCGACGCGGTGGTCAGCACGGCCGCCGTGACGGCCGCCGCGAAGACCACCAGGAACTTGCCCGCCGCGATCTCCACGCGCGACACGGGCGCGAGCAGCAGCGTCTCCAGCGTGAAGCGCTCCTTCTCGCCGGCGGTCAGGTCGAGCGACGGATAGAAGGCGCCGAAGAAGCAGAAGAGGATGATGAGATAGGGCAGCATGCCGCCGATGAAGGCCTGCGCCTCGCGGCCCTTGCTGGCGATGTTGGCCTCCTTCACCGCCACCGGCTTCACGAAGTCCCGCCCGAACTGCACCGCCGTGAGCCGCGCGCGCACCTCGGACCGGTTGAGCGCGTCCACGAAGCCCTCGAAGCGGTCGTTGGCCTCGCGCGAGAGGCTCTGGCTGCCGTCGTAGAGGATGGTGAGGGGCAGGCTCACCGCGCTCTGCGGCTCCACGTTGAGCCACTGGTCGATGTCGCCCGCCGGCACGTCGATGGCGGCGTGCACCGCCTTCTCGCGCGAGGTGATCGAGGCCGCGATGCGCTCCTGGCCGAGGCCGCCGGGCAGGTCGGGGGGCACGGTCACGCCCTGCGGCAGCGGGCCCGAGGGGGGCAGCTTGTCGAAGCTGACCCACGCGGTCTGGTCGAGGAAGCGGCTCACGGCGCCGCCGTCGCGCAGCATCTGCTGCTGCTCGTCGTTGAGGTCGCGCCACGCGCCGACCCAGGCCACCACGGCCTGCTCGCTCACGCCGCCCTTGCCGTCGCCGGCGTCCTCGAGGGCCTGCACGCGGGTGGCCACCTTCGACAGGTCGTCGAGGCCGCCGAAGGCCTCGATGCCGAGGCGCGCGCTGGCGGCCGCGAAGGCCGCCATGTTGTCGTTCATCCAGCGGTGCGCCAGCGTCTGCAGCAGCACCTTGCCCTGGGGCTGGACGGCGTAGGTGAGCACGCGCGACTCGCGCTCCTTGATCTGCGACTTGGCGAAGCTGGTGATGATCATGAGCAGCGCCGGGATCACCACGATGGGCAGCAGCAGCATGAAGATGAGCGTGCGCCGGTCGCGCAGGACGTCGGTGAACTCCTTGCGCGCGATGATGAGCACGCGGCGCAGGATCATGCGGCGCGCTCCAGCACGCGCAGGAAGGCCTCCTCGAGGTCCTCGCCGGCGCTCTGCCGGAACTCCGCGATGCTGCCGCTGAACTGCACGCGCCCCTTGTGGATGATGGCCAGCCGGTCGCACACGCGCGCCACCTCGGCCATGATGTGCGTGGAGAAGACCACGCACTTGCCCTCGCCGCGGCAGCGGCGCACGAAGTCGATGATGGTGCGCGAGGCCAGCACGTCGAGGCCGGCGGTGGGCTCGTCCAGGATGAGCACGTGGGGGTCGTGCAGCACCGTGCGCGCCACGTTGACCTTCTGCTTCATGCCGGTGGAGAGCGCGTCGTTGCGCTTGTCCAGGAAGCCGCCCATGTCGAGCAGCCGCGAGAGCTCCTCGGTGCGCGCGGCGATGCGCTCGTCCGTCAGCCCGTACAGCCGCCCGAAGTAGGCCAGCACCTCGCGCGGCGTGAGGCGCGGGTACAGGCCGGTGTTGCCCGAGAGGAAGCCGATGGCCGCGCGCACGCGGTCGGGGTGGCTGACCACGTCGTGCCCGTCGATGGAGGCCGTGCCCGTGGTGGGGGTGAGCACGGTCGAGAGCATGCGCAGCGTGGTCGTCTTGCCCGCGCCGTTGGGCCCCAGCAGGCCAAAGACCTCGCCGGCACGGGCCGCGAAGCAGATATCCGTGGTGGCCACCGTGGTGGCGCCCTTGGCGCCGCGGTAGGTCTTGCCCAGCCCGCGGGCCACGACGAGTTCGGGACCGGCTGGCATGCGCGCGTCCGCGGAGTTAAATGGTGCCGCATGATACGCGTCGACCCCATGCCTTCCAGCACGCGCCCGCCGCGCCACCCGACCGCCACGCCGGCGGCTCCCGCATGAGCTTCGAGCAGCAGGTGCGGGCGGTGCTCGACGAGCTGCGTCCGATGCTGCGCATGGACGGCGGCGACATCGCTTTCGTGGCGGCGGACGAGAGCACCGGCCGCGTGGAGGTGCACCTGAAGGGCGCCTGTCGCACGTGCGCGGCCTCGATGACCACGATGTCGCTCGGCGTCGAGGCGCGGCTCAAGGAGCGCATTCCAACGGTCCGCGAGGTCGTGAACGTTTGATAAGCTCCCGACGCCGCGCGTCGCCCGAGCCCCCGCGAGATCCCGACTTGGCCGCTGACCGCCGCATCGTCCTGTGCGCTCTGTTCCTGGGCGCGGTCGCGAGCCTCGGCGCCTGCGGCGGGAAGCCCGCGCCGTCCGCGCCCGCCGTCGTGCAGGGCGACCTGCACCTGCTCGTGCTGAACCGCCTGCAGGGCTTCGCCGAGGCGATCCCCTGCGACCCGCACGCCCTCCCGCCGCTCGCCGGCGCGGTGCAGGTGCGCAGCCGGATGCAGGCCGAAGGCCAGACCGCGAAGCTCGTGCTGGTGGGGGACACGCTGCAGCGCAGCACGGAGCTGCCCGGCATCAAGCCCGTGGACGTGGCCGTGCGTGCGCGCGCCGACGTGGTCCTCGAGGCGCTGGGCGCCGCGCAGCCCGACGCCTGGATCCCCGGCGCGGCCGACATCCTCGGCGAGCACTTCGACACCGTGCTCGCACGCTGCCAGACGCTGGGCATCCCGGTGCTGCTCTCCAACGTGGCCGCGCCGCAGCACCCCGAGATCAAGCCCTGGCTGGTCTTTCAGGCGGGCACGCTCAGGGTGGGCTGTCTCGGGCTGCTCCCGCCGCGCATCACCGACGCGGCGGCCATGGTCAAGGGCAAGGAGGGCGACCAGCGCATCCAGAAGCTGGAGTTCCCGGGCGCCTCCGTGCTGCCGCCGGCCGAGACGGTCGAGCGCCTGGCCGCCGAGCTGCGCGCGCGCGAGGGCGTGCAGCTCGTGGTGGCCTTCAGCAACCTCAGCGGCAAGGGCAACTCCAATCTGGCCAACGAGGCCGCGGGCCTGGACTTCATCATCGGCTCCTCCGAGAACAAGGTCGGCGCCGATCGCGTGCTGGTGGGCGGCCCGGCCGATCGCCAGGTGGCCATCCTGAGCAGCCTGCCGCAGGGCGAGGAGCTGGGCCACGCGCTGCTGCGCATCGTCGGCGGCGACATGCACTTGCAGGACACCTCGCCGGCGCACACGCTGCCGGCGCAGATCGCGCACGACGAGGCCGAGATGGCCGAGCTCACGCAGCGCTACGGCACGAGCGACGTCGACGAGCTGGCCAGGCTGGCGGCGCCCGGCGACGAGGCGGCCTTCAAGCGCCGCGTCGAGCTGCTGCACGAGAACCGCGATGCGCTCCGGAGCTACGCGGAGATCAAGGGCTCGGTCATCGACCAGCAGGCCGAGCCCTTCGCCGACCCGGGACCGGACGGGCCCATCGCGGCCGCCCTCGCGGGGCAGGGACCAGCCATCCTGGCCGCCTACGAGACCGCGAGCCTCAAGCCACCGGCGCCGCCCGAGGGCGAGCCGATCATCCCGCAGCCCGAGGCCTGCAACGCCTGCCATCCGGCGCAGACGGCCTTCTGGAGCAAGACGGCGCACGCGCACGCCTTCGACACGCTGCGCAGCGCGGGACGCCAGCGCGATCCGGAGTGCCTCGGCTGCCACGCGGCCGGCTATGACGACCGCGGGGTGGGCTGGGTCGACCCGCGCTACGACGGCCCGCTGGGCGGCGTGACCTGCTGGTCGTGCCACCGCACGCAGGCCCCGCACGCGGAGCTGCCGCGACAGGTGGCGGAGCCGCGCTTCCAGGGCTTCGCCTCGGCGGACGAGATGACCTGCGAGAAGTGCCACAACGAGCGGCGCTCGCCCGGCTTCGACCGCGCGCAGGCGCTGCCCGCCGTCAGCTGCCCGCCCATGCGCGCCGACGAGCCGCCGCTGCTCATGGCCTGGCAGGCCGCGCTGGACCAGATCGCGCAGCGCCGCCAGACGGGCAAGGCCGACGCGCGCGACGACTACCTGCAGGGCCGCGCGCTCGTCGGCCTCAAGCGCATGGACGAGGGGCTGCCGCTGCTCGACAAGGTGGCCGCGGCCAACACCTCGGACACGGCGCTGGCCATCGAGATCGCGCGACTGCTCGACCGCACCGGTCAGAGCCGCCGGGCGCTCGACCAGCTGCGCGACTACCTGCGCCACCAGTCGGGCGACCAGGCCGCCAACTGGACCTACGCCGACCTGCTGCTGCACGCCACGGACCCGGCCGTGCGCGACCCGGCCCAGGCGGCGCAGCACATCTCGCTGCTGCTGCCCGCGGACGCCACGGCCAGCAGCCACTCCTTCATCGACCTGCGCTGCCTGCAGGTGGAGGCGCTCTTCGCCTCGGGCCGCGCGGGCGAGGGCGGCAAGCTGCTCGACGTGCTGCTGCGCGATCACGCCGGCGACGCCCGCCTGGTGGCCCTGCGCGAGAAGCTCAGCGCCGGCCGCTAGCCCGCATGTCTCACGACGATCGTCGCGAGAAATGCGGGCTGAGCGCTGTCAGGCGTCCGGCAGCGTGATGCGGAAGCTCACCGGCATGGTGTCGTCGCGCGCGTCCAGCTCCAGCGTGGCGCCGAAGCGCCCCAGCAGCTCGCGGCACACCGCGAGCCCGAGCCCGTTGCCCTCGCCCTCGTCCTTGGTGGTGAAGAAGGGCTCGAAGATCACGTCCGCCAGCTCCGGCGGGATGGGGGGGCCGTTGTTGGAGACCACGAGGCAGCTGCGCGGCGTGTCGCCGGCGGGCGCGGGCTCGATGCGGATGGCGATGGCGCGCCCGTCGCGCCGGTCGCTCTCGAGGCTCTGGCGCGCGTTGCCCAGCAGGTTGAGCAGCACCTGCACGCAGGCGTTGTGGCTGGCCCGCACCAGCACGGGCTCGCGCGGAACGGTGGCCACGACGACGACGCGTGCCTGGCGCATGTCGTGCGCCGTGAGGTTCAGCGCCGACGCCACGACGCGCTGCACGTCGACGGTCTCGACGGTCTCCGGGCCGCGCCGCGTGAAGCTCAGCATGTCGTCCACCAGCGAGGCCAGGCGCCGCGTCTCGTCGAGGATGGCCTGCAGGTCGTGGCGGTCCTCGTCGCGCGCCGCGCGGTCATGCAGCAGCTGGGCGTAGCCCTGGATCACCGCCAGCGGGTTGTTGATCTCGTGCACGACGCCGGCCAGCATCCGGCCTGCCTGCATGAGACGAGCTCGGTGTGCGACCTCGCCCTCGAAGTCGCTCCCGCGCATGCCCGCGCCCGACGTCCCTGGCATCGGTGACCCTCACCCGCCCGAAGTCCGATCGCTAAAGACGGCGTCATGCTGGCGCGCCGGCAGGGACATTTCCACTGTCCACTGCAGGAGATTTGGTCAGGGGAGGCGGTCCGCGCGCACGCGCCGCTCGAGCTCCTGGAGCGTTCCGAGCGCCACGGCGGCCTTCGGCAGCGGCTGGCCCTCGCTGTCGACGAGCGAGCTCAGCACCGCCCGCGCGCTCGCGAAATCGAGGTTCTCCACGTCGGCGCGCGCGAGGGCGAGCAGCACCTCCTGGTCGTCCGGCGCGCCCTGCACGGCCGCCTCTCCGTGTCGCAGCGCGGCTTCAGGGAGGCGCAGGAAGGGCGCCCCCGAGTCGCTGAGCAGCGCGAGCGTCTCGAGGTGCGCCAGCGTGTCCGTGGGCCCCTTGTCCTTCAGCAAGCCCACCAGCATCCCGCCCTGCCGGCTGCCGTGGCCGAGGTGGCGCGACCAGTCGCTGGCGGGGCGGGTGCCCGCGAGCGCGACCAGCACGGCCAGCGCGCCGGCGGCGGCCACGATCCACGGCCAGCGCGGCCGGAGGGCCGGCGGCCGCGCGGCCAGCCCGGCGGCGGCCACGGCGGCCAGCACGAGGTCGAAGGGCGCGAGCGCCAGCGGGCTGGCGGCGCCCGCGAGCGCCAGCACCAGCCAGGCAGCCAAGCCCGCGGCCAGTCCCGCGCGCGTCGCCCCCGCGCCGGGCGTGCGCGGCAGCCGCGCCAGCGTCAAGAGCGCCAGCAGCAGCGCCGCGCCGCGCAGCAGCGCGTCGAGCAGCGCGGCCGGCCACGCCAGCGCCGTCACGTCCACGAGCCGCTCCGGCCCGGACTGGTCCACCAGCAGGCGCCTGCCCAGCGCCGTCGCCACGCCGGCCGGACCTGCCTCCCGCATCTGGTCCAGCGCGATCGTCCGCACCTGGGCGAGGCGCACGTCCGGGTCGATGGGCGTGCTGCCCGTCGGCTGCACGTCCGCATCGAGCAGAGCGGCGAGGCCATAGGCGGGGGCCGCATCGGGCTCCCAGCGCCGACCCGCGTCGGGTCCACGCTGGACGCGCCAGCCGATGGCCAGCGCCAGGCCGACCGCGCCGACCGCGCCGAGCGCCACGGGCAGACGCGGCAGCGGCACGAGGAAGACGAGCAGCCCGGCGACCGTGGCGAGGGCCGCCACCAGGCCGCCGAGCAGCACGAACAGCGTCAGCGCCGCGCCGAGCAGCACGAAGCGCGGCAGCCAAGCGCTCGGCTGCTCGCTGGCGACGACGGCCAGCACGAGGCACGCGACGCCGCCGAGGACCGTCTCGGGCAGCGGTCGCGCCGCGCCGGCGACCAGCGTCGGACCGAGCGCCCAGGCGGCCGTCAGCCAGGTGCATCCGCGCTGCGCCGCCTCGCGGGGCGCGCCCAGGCGCCGCGCCAGCGCACGCACGAGCAGCCAGGCGCAGCCCAGCGACGCCAGGCTCAGCCCCACGGACGCGCAGCGCAGCGCCAGCAGGTCGCCGCGCCCGCAGGCCGAGCCGAGGAGGCTCAGGAGCCAGTCCCAGCCCGGCGGCCGCACGCGGCTCCAGGCGCCCCAGGTCCAGCCCTCCCAGGCGCGCACGAAGCCGTCGGCTTCCCACTCGGCGCTGGAGCTGCGCAGGCCGAGCGCCGCCGCCAGCCGCAGGCCGAGGCCGAGGGCCAGCCAGCCAGCCAGCCACAGGCCGCCACGGCGCGATGGGCGGGCGGACTCGACCTCGATCATGCGCCGATCCTCGCATCCCCAGGTGGCGGGCCGAGAGCCTTGGCCTCGCCCGTTCGGCTGCAGGCGCACCCATAACGTCCGATAATCATTATTATGTTGCGCACTGGCTTGGGGCGTCGCCCCGGCCTTCGGCGCGGCTGGTAGCTTGGCCGCGTGACGGCCTTGCCCGAGACCTGGCCCGAGCCGCACAGCCTGCGGCTCGCGGTCGTGCTCCTCGAGGGCGGCGACGCACACCAGGCGACGGAGCTGGCCGAGCGTCTCGGACTCCCGCTGGTGCGCTCGGCGCCCGACCAGCGGGTCGACCCGGACACGCTCTGGCTGTGCGCGGCCGACGGGCGCCTCGAGCTGCGCTCACCGGCGCGCCGTCACGGGCCGATCCGCGCCGAGCTGGCCGAGGGCGTCTTCGACCGGCGCCGGCGGACCGCCGGGGTGCGCAGCGAGCCGCTGGCCCGCGCCGCCGGCCTCGGCAAGGGTCCGCCGCCGCGCGTGCTGGATGCGACGGCCGGCCTCGGCCGGGACGCCGCGCTGCTGGCTTTCATGGGCTGCGACGTGACCGCCGTCGAGCGTCACCCCGTCGTGGCGGCTCTGCTGGCGGACGCGCTGGAGCGCGCGGCGCGGCGTCCGGAGCTCGCCGCGGCCCTGGCGGGGCGGCTGCGCCTGGTGGTCGGCGATGCGCGGCTGCTGCTCGCGAGCGCGGCGGGCGACGACGCGCCTGACGTCGTGCTGCTGGACCCGATGTACCCGGTGGCCAGGCGCTCGGCCCTCGCGCGCAAGGAGCTGCAGGCGCTGCGGCGCCTCGTCGGCGACGACGAGGATGCCGACGCGCTGCTGGAGCCCGCGCTGGCGGCGGCGCGGCGGCGGGTCGTGGTCAAGCGCCACGCGCACGCCCCGCCGCTGGGCGGGCGCGCCCCCGACCTGCGCCTGCCCGGCGCGAGCACGCGCTTCGACGTCTACCTGGCGCGCCCCGCCTGAGCCGGCTCGGCGCCGCGCGCCTGCCGGGCGTGGTCGCCCACCACCTGCGCGACGCAGCCCGTGAGGCGCTGCGCGGTGGCCAGGTGCAGGAACTCGTTGGGCCCGTGCGCGTTGGACTTGGGCCCGAGCACGCCGGTGATGAGGAACTGCGCGCGCGGGAACTGCGCTCCCAGCATGGCCATGAAGGGGATGCTGCCGCCCTCCCCCATGGCGCAGGCCGGCGCGCCGAACCAGTCGCGCGAGGCCTGGTCCATGGCGCGCTCGAGCCACGGCGACAGCTCCGGGGCGTTCCAGCCGGGCGAAGGCGTCTCGGCCTTGAAGGTGACCCGCGCGCCGTAGGGCGGGTCCCGCTCCAGCGCCGACTTCATGGCCGCCAGCGCCGCCGTCGCGTCGCACGTGGGCGGCAGGCGCATCGAGAGCATGAGCGTCGTGCGCGGGCGCAGCACGTTGCCGGCGCTGCCCGTGGCGGGCAGGCCGTCGGCGCCGGTGACCGAGAGCGCCGGGCGCCAGGTGCGATTGAGCACCAGCTCCACCGGGTCCGAGCTCATCGGCTTGCAGCCGGGCACCCAGGGGAACTTGGCGGTGATGTCCCCCGCCAGCACCCCCGCCGCGCCGGCGGCCTGCTTCCGGCGCGCCTCCGGGATGTCCACGTGCAGCGCCTGCAGCAGCACGCGGCCGGTCGGGCCGTCCTCGAGGCGGCCGAGCAGCTCGCGCAGGATGCGGAAGCTGCTGGGCACGATGCCCGACGCGTCGCCGCTGTGCACGCCCTCCGTGAGCACCTCGGCGGTGAGCGTGCCGGCGGCGATGCCGCGCAGCGAGGTCGTGCACCACATCTGCTCGTAGTTGCCGCAGCCGGAGTCGAGGCACACCACGAGGTCGGGCGTGCCGATGCGGGCCTTCAGCTGCTCGATGTGCGCGGGCAGGTCTCCGCTGCCCGACTCCTCGCAGGCCTCGATGAGGATGACGGCGCGCGCGTGCGGCACGCCCTGCTCCTGCAGCGCGCGCAGCGCGGTGAGCGAGGCGAAGGCGGCGTAGCCATCGTCCGCCCCGCCGCGACCGTAGAGCTTGCCGTCACGCAGCACCGGGGTCCACGGATCGAGCCCCGCGTCCCACGGCAGCATGGGCGGCTGCTTGTCGAGGTGCCCGTAGAGCAGCACCGTGCCGGGCGCGCTGCCGGGCACCTCCATGAAGATGACCGGCGTGCGGCCGGGCAGGCGCGCGATGTCCAGCTTGAGGCCCGCCACCCCCTGGCTGCGGCACCAGCCGGCCACCAGCTGCACGGCCTTCTCCATGTGCCCGTGCGCCTCCCACTCCTTGTCGAAGGCGGGCGACTGGTTGGGGATGCGGATGTACTCCTGCAGCGTCGGGACGATGCTCTCGTCCCAGGCCTTGGAGATCAGGGCGTTCGCGCGCGCACGGTCCACGTCCGGTTCCTCCCGGCGCGGCTCAGGGCACGATGAGCTCGAAGCGCACGCCGTTCGTGGCAGCGTAACCGGGGCCCGTGTCCTTGAACCACTCCTGCGCGGCCACCAGCCCCGCCGGCGCGCTGAAGCTGACCGGCAGGGCGTGCGGCAGCGCGCCGGCCTTGGCGTCGCCGAGGTCCGCCACCAGCACGCCCTCGAAGGGCTGCAGGCCGTCGTGCGTGTGCAGGGCGTTGACGTTGTGGCCGGTCTCGTGCGCGACCACCACGACGTCCCAGTTGAGCGGCCCCACCGAGATGGGGAAGGGCGTCACGCCCGCGAGGTTGGGATCGTCAGGATCACGCCGATCTGCTCGCGGTAGCGATCGCTCACGGCGCCCAGCAGCTCGAGCGCGTAGGTGCGTGCGGCGTCCTCGTCGCCGAAGAGCTGGAAGAACTGCCAGTCGAAGGTGCGCGCCTCCGCGAGGGCGTGCGACGAGGCGCAGGCCAGCAGCAACACGCAGACGCACCGGGGGCTCAGCATCGGGATGGTCACGGCCGGGTTCCGGGTCAGGATCGGGATCGGGGCGCCCCATTCCAGGCGAAACGGTCGTTCCGCATCGGGTCCGGGCCAGCGAATGGCCAGTTGTCATGGGGCACAGTAGACTGCCCGTTCACGAACCTCCGCGGACCGCCACCATGGCCCGACCGATCAGCTACGACCCGGACGCCGCCCTCGAGCGCGCCGTCGACCTCTTCTGGACCCGCGGCTACCAGGCCCTGTCCGTGGACGACATCGTGCGCGAGACCGGCATCAACCGGCACAGCCTGTATTCGCGCTACGGCAACAAGTACGGCCTGCTGCAGGCCGCGCTCGACCGCTACTGCGAGAACACGCTGGCGCACCTGCGCGCGGCGGTGAGCGTGCCGGGCAGTCCGCGCCAGCGCATCGAGAACCTGTATCGCCTGCGCCTCCCCGAGGTGGCCGACGCCTTCTGGCGCCGCATGCTGGAGCACGGCTGCTTCGGCATCCGCGTCGTGTCCGAGCTGCGCGAGGCGCACCCCGAGCTGGCTCAGCTGGGCCTGGTGTTCAGCCGCGCGATCGAGGGGCTGCTCACGCCCGTCGTTCAGGAAGGCCAGGTGCAGGGCGACTTCCGCTCCGACGTGCCGGCGGCCTCGCTCGCCAGCGTGCTGGCCGTGGGCTTCATGGCGCCGCTCATCCTGCCGGCGGACGAGGCGCGCAACCGCGCCTTCCTCGCCATCCTCGGCTGACCGCCAGCCGGCCGACTGCCATGGCGCGCGGCGGGCCCGTCGGCGTGCTCGCCGTGAACCTGGGCTCGCCCGCGGCGCCCACGCCGGAGGCGCTGCGCGACTACCTGCGCGAGTTCCTCTCGGACCGCCGGGTGGTCACGCTGCCGCCGCTCCTTTGGCAGCCCATCCTGCGCGGCCTGGTCTTGCCGCGCCGCGCGCCGCGCTCGGCCGAGATGTACCGCCGCGTGTGGACCGCCGAGGGTCCGCCGCTGGTGGCCACCGGCGCCCGCCAGGCCGCGGCCCTGCAGGCCCGCCTCGGCGCGGGCTGGATCGTGCGGCTGGCCATGCGCTACGGCCGCCCCGCTCTGGACGAGGGCGTCGACGCGCTGCTGGGCGCGGGTTGCACGACGCTCGTGCTCCTGCC
>DASUFI010000197.1:0-21082 GCA_036274635.1 Planctomycetota bacterium | reverse complement strand
GGACAGCCCCGCCCTCGCCGGGTTCACGGGGCACCGCGACGCGGGTAGCCGCGCCCGTGGCAACCAGCCGGCCATGCAGTCCGGCGACGTGTGCTGCGCGGCCGTGGCGAAGGAGGCCGGTCATGGCGCCTGACCTCCACGTCGCCGAAGTGCGCTTCGTCCCGGCCGGCGTCGAGGACGCAGAGCGCGGGCTCTTGGGCTACGTCGCCTGCGTCGTGAACGGCGCGCTCAAGGTGGACGGCCTGACGCTGCGCCGCACGCTCGCCGGCGAGCTGCGGCTCTCGTGGCCGTCCAGGACGGACCGTGCCGGGCAGAGGCACCCGCTCGTGCACCCCGTGAGCGACGAGGCGCGGCGCGAGGTCGAGCGGCAGGTCTACGCGGCGTTGCGGCTGGAGACAGCGCCGTGATCGCCCGGCCGGACAGCCATGACCTCGCCGACCGGTCAAGCGGCGTCCTGGCCGAATCCGCCCTCGCGCCTGACGCGCGCCTGCGCGCGATGGCCCACCTGCTCGCCGTCGGCGCCCTGCGCGCGCTGTGGCCCAACGTGGGCCGCCCCGTGGCCAACGTGGCCGCCCCCGCGCCGGGCGCCCGCGCCGCCCGCTCTCCGATTCCCCTTGCTCTCGGCGCCGAGGCTGAGCCCTCGTCGTGCCACGCGAGAGCGCCGGGCGCCGCCCGGCCGCCGCTCGCGGATGACACGACGGAGAGCAAGCGATGACCTCACGCCGCAAGAACCCCGAGCCTTTCGACCCGATCAGGCGCAACACGTCCACCGCCACGGACATCGAGCTGGCCGGCTACCTCGAAGACCGCCTCGGCCTGACCCTCGCCGACATCAAGAACATCACCACGATGCTCGGCTGCGACGGTGCCAGCCACGAGTGCTTCGAGGAGTTGGTCGCGCGCCGGCGGAAGGACGGTGGACGGTGACCGCCCCCTTCACGATCACCCTCGGCCATCACCGGAACCCCGACGTGCCCGGCGGCTACCGCGACGAGCCCATGGACCCCGGCCGCCCGCGCAAGGTGCCCGTCGCCTCGCTGGCCGACGCCGTGCGCGCCGCGGAGGACTACCGCGACCGGAACGCCCTCGGAGGCGGCAACTGGCGGCAGGCCGTCGTGCGCGACGCTGCCGGCAAGGTCGTCGCGACGGTCAGCTACAACGGCCGCCTCTGGTCGCCCCACGGCGCGCCGCTGGACGAACAGGGCAACGTGACCGGCCCGGTGCCGTCGTGGGCCAAGGGCGGTGCGCCATGGTGACGCGCGCCTCGACGGACCACGTCCCCGCGCTCGCCGACGCCTTCGCGCGGGGCCTGCGCAACCAGCTCAGCGTGCAGACGCTGGCCGCAATCGACGCCGAGAACGCCCGCCGCGCCGACCGCTCGTGTGCCAGCCACGACCACCTCGATGCCAACGAGGTCATGGACGACGCCTTCATGGCCGTGATGGGCCGGGCGCCCAAGGCGGCCAGCGACGCCGACGCCGCGCTGATCAACGCCGCGTCGGACGCCGCTAAGGCGGCCGGGTACGCGCCGGCGGAGGCCCGGCGATGAAGCGGACCCCATCCGCCCCACGGCTCCGCGCCCGCCTCGCGCGCCTCGTCTCGCTGGGCGACCCGCCCACCGGACGCGCCCGCGAGATCCGCCTCCTCGCCGAGCGCATCGCAAAGGCCACCGGCGACGACGTGTCCGACGTGCTCGACCGCGCGTGCGAGGAGGCCGTCGCGCGCCTGCTCGGGGAGGATGCGCCATGACGCCCGCCGAGCCCAAGTACCGCGACATCCACGTGCAGCTCACCGGCCGGGACGGCAACGCCTTCGCCGCGCTCGGCGCCGTCACCGCGGCCCTCAAGCGGGCCGGCGTCGAGAAGGCCGGGTGCGACGCCTTCGTCACGGAGGCCACGGCCGGCGACTACGACCACCTCCTCGCGACGGCGATGCGCTGGGTGGACGTGTCATGACGTCTCCCATCGCCGAGCGCGTGACGGCCTTCTTCTCCATGGACCAGGCCGCGCTGCGGGCCGCGTACCGAGAGCTGTTCGGCGAGGAGCCGAGGTGCCGCTCGCGGACCTGGCTCGCCAAGAACTGCGCGTGGAAGCTGCAGCACGCCGCCCAGCCGGAGCCACCGCCGCCACGGCGCGTGTCGCCGCTGCGCCCCGGGGTGACGCTGACCCGCGTCTGGCACGGCGTCGAGCACCGCGTGCAGGTCTTGGACGACGGCTATGCGTGGCAGGGGCGGCCGTACCGCTCGCTGTCGGCAGTCGCCAAGGCGATCACCGGGCAGCACTGGTCGGGCGCGCTCTTCTTCGGGCTACGCGGGCGGCGGAAGAAGAAGCCGTGACGGCCACCTCTGCCCACCGACGCTCGCGCGTGGCACGGGTCGAGGCACAGGCCGTGCGCGTCGCTCTTTACACGAGGAAGAGCACCAAGAAGGGGCTCGACCAACAGTTCAACTCCATCGAGGCGCAGCGAGAGGCTCTGGAGAAGTTCATCACCGACCATGCTGCGGATGGCTGGGTGGCCCTGCCGGAGCGATACGACGACGGCGGGGTCTCGGGCGCCACAACCAGCCGACCCGCGTGGCAACGGCTTCTCAGCGACGTGAAGCGCGGTCTCATCGACAAGATCGCGGTCTACAAGCCGGACCGGCTGTCCCGCGACTCGGCCGACGCCGCGCTCATGATGAAGTACTTCCGCAGTGTCGGGGTGGGCGTCGTTTCGCCCAACGAGCGTCTTGACCAGGACACGGCGAGCGACCGGTTCTCCCTCGGCGTCCGGATGCAGGCGTGGCAGTACGAGCGAGAGATCGCGGCCGAGCGCATCAGGGACAAGATGCGGGCCGCCCGGCAACGCGGCCAGTGGCAGGGCGGCCGGCCCGTCCTGGGGTACGACGTGGTGGCCAAGAAGCTCGTGGTCAACGAGCCCGAGGCGGCCGACGTGCGGGCCATCTTCGAGTCCTACGCGCGCACCACGTCCATCGTGGCGACGCTCGCCGAGCTGGAGCGGCGGGGAATCCGCCTGAAGTCGTGGACCACGCAGCGCGGGCGCCGCAACGAGGGCCGCGCCTTCCGCGACCACTCGCTGCACACGCTGCTGGCCAACCCACTCTACGTCGGGCGGCTCTACGCAGGCCAGGACGTGGTGGACGCCGAGCACGAGGCCATCGTGCCGCGGGAACTGTGGGACGAGGTCCAAGCGCTGCTGGCCCTCGGGCAGCGCGAGCAGGCGCCGCGGCGCGCGTGGGGCGCGCTGCTGACGGGCATCATCCACTGCGCGGTGTGCGGCTCGGGGATGGTGCCGAGCTACTGCAAGAAGGGCGACACGCGCTACGGCTACTACGTGTGTCAGTCCATCAAGGCGCGCGGCGCCGATGGATGCCCCGGCTCGCGCGTGGCGCAGGGCGTGGTCGAGGCCGCGGTCGTCGAGCGCATCCGGGCCATGGCGCGCGACCCGGCGCTGCTGGACGAGGCCGTGCGGCAGGCCCGTGCCGAGGTCGAGGCGCGGCGCGCGGCGCTGGCAACGGACGCCCAGCGGGCCGGCATGGAGGCCGCGCGGCTAGCGGGCGAGATCGCCGACCTCATCGCCCACGGCGCGGACGTGCCCGAGCTGCGGCAGCGGCTCGACGGGCTGCGGCAGGCGCACGACGCGGCCACACAGCGCGCTACGGCGGCCAAGGATGAGGCGGCTGTGCTGCGGGCGCCGCTCGACGAGGGCGAGCTGCGCCGCGCCATCGAGAGCTTCGGGCCGGCGTGGGACGCGCTGTTCCCGGGCGAGCGGTCGAGGCTGGTCCGGCTGGTCGTCGAGAGGGTGAGCGTGGATGGGAGGACGGGCTTCGTGCAGGTGCTGGCAGTGGTTCACACCTGATGGCTCTTGAACCAGCTCATCCCGAGAATCCCGGGGAAAACTCCGCAAGTTGCGCCGGCCCGGACCCGATGCCGTACACTCCCGGCCCTTGCGGGCTGCCCGCGGGGACTGGAGTTGAAGGCATGAAGGCGCTGCTACTCCTCGCCGAGACGGCGGCGAGCCATCCCGACGGAACGGTCAGCGTCCTGCGTGCCGGTATCACGCACGTTTGGGCGAGCCCGCCTGCGCAGCAGGCGCAACTGCAAGGCTGCATCGTCGTGCGCATCGAGTGCAGCATGGGCGACCAAGGGCCGCACCAGTTCGACCTGAAGTGCCTCGATGAGGACGGGAAGCTCGTCATGCCGGCCATGCAAGGACAGTTCAATGTCCCTCAAGGCGGAGGAGTGACCAACCTGCTTATTCAGTTCGCTACCGCCTTCCCGAGGCTAGGAAGGTTCACCTTCTACCTGCGAGTCGACAACGTGGAAAAAGACACTTGGACCGTGACGGTTGCGACGCCCCCGGCGTCGCCCGCACCCGCTGGAGGTAAAGCATGACCACCACAGACATCTTTGATGTGACCGTCAGTGAGGGCATCGGCATGGCCCAGAAGTATGCGCTCAAGCGGGCACTGGCCAGCGTCGGTGTCGTGCCTACGCTTCTTGTGGGCGCAGAATGCATCGTAAACGGCACCGTCTATGGCGCTCCGCTTACTCTCGACTCGGCAGGCGTCGTTCCGGGCCACTACTTCGAAGCGACGGCTCGCATCTGTTCGGATGAAGAAACCGCCGAGGCAATGGCCATTGCGCGCCGGTCACGAGACGACTTCCGCGCGAGTCGGCACATCTCGGGCGAGGAGTTGCGCCGCCGGCACCCGTTCTAGCCACGGATGCTCGCGGACCGATGGGCAGAGCAGCCGGAGGCGTTCTTCGCTACGCTCTCGTCGGCTCACAGGCGGTTTGTCTACAAGGCCGTGCAGGAACTGTGCGCCGACCCGTTCGGCGTGTCAAACATCAAGCAGCTTTCGAAGGGCGACCTGGCGGGACTCTGGCGGCGACTGGTGGATCGCACGCCCTATCGCATCATCTACGACGTGGATCGCGAGAATGGGTGGCTGCTGATCTATGGGCTGGACAGGCGCCCGACTGTCTACACGCAAGCGGACATCGACCTCAGCGCGTTCGACTAGCGGACAAACGGCAGGCGGTCGGTCAGCCTTCGCGCGTAACTGAGTCCTCGATAGACTGCTTTCAAGCACGGTCGGCGGCTTCGTGGTGATGCCAGCCGCAAGGGCCGAAGAGGTGTTTTCGCTGTCTGCTATGTCTTTTCGAGATTGGAATGCGAAGAGTGCAGCCCGAGAGAGCGCGCGCAATCCTCGGCTTGCTTGCCGACGCATCGGTCAGCCGCATCACCATGCGCGAGCCCATGCGGACTTCGATCGTATCCACTCTTGCCTATGGCACAATGTCCGCGCCGCCATTCTCACGTCAGGAGCGGCGGACAAGGAGGCAAGTCGACATGGCACTTCGAGGACTCTCCACTACCGCCCTGCGCCGCGAACTCGCCCGCCGCGAGGCCGGCGCCGGCCGCCTCGCCAAGCGCCGCGACAAGCTGGCGCGTAGACTCGCCACTCTCGACGCCGAGCTGGCCGATCTCGGCGTGAACGGCGCGCGCCGCCTTGGCCGTCCTCCCGGCCGTAAGACCCGACGTCGCGGACCTGGGCGCCCCAAGGGCGGTCGCAAGTCGCACGGCGGGCTCACGCTCATGCAGGCGCTGGAGAAGGGCGTGCGCAAGGGCAGCACGGTGTCGCCCGCCGAGGCAGCGCAGGCGGCCAAGCGCGCCGGCTACAAGACTGCGAGCAAGACGTTCGGCATCCAGGTGGCTACCACGCTCGCCCGGGCGGCGGGGTTCAAGAAGACGGGCCGCGGGCAGTACCTCCGCATGAGCGACGGCGCGGCGCCGAAGGCCAAGCGCGGGCGCCCGGCGAAGAAGGCGCAGCGCGGACCGGGGCGGCCGAAGGGTTCCAAGAACAAGCCCCGGGCTACCGCGGCAGCGAAGCCTGCGCCAGCGGCTGCCTGACCCTTCTCGCCCCGCACCCTGGATCGACACCATGAGTGAGTCGCAGCTCGAGGTATTGCCCGCACCGGAGGCCGCGCCCGTCCGGCGGGCCCGTCCCGTGGCGCCAGCCCCCCCGCCGCCGATGCCCGAGGCGACACCCGAAGCTGCCGCGCCTGTCGCCGACGTGAGCGCGCCCGTAGCGCCTACCGCCGAGGCGTCCCCTGCGCCCACTCCCACAGCCGCGCCGCCACCTGCGCCCGCACGGCGCGCCAAGCGGGCGGCTTCCACGGCGGCCGTGACCGTGCCGTGGGAATCGGGCCTGCCGGGCGTCCGCTCGGCAGACATCCGCGCCGAGTTGACCAGGCGCGAGCGGCGGGCCGCCAAGCTGCTAGCCGAGCGAGAGCGCATCATCGCCGAGATGGAGGCGATCGAGGCGGCACTGGAGCAGATGGAGGGGTAGGCGGCATACCAAGCCGTACGCCTGGACGTCTGCGAGTTGCGCCCAATCACCGCGTGAAACTCTTCGCCCTTCTTCCCCTTTTCCCTATGCCCCCTCGCGGGGCGCACTCGGCGCACAAGTGCTGACAGCAGCTACGACTTCGCCGGGAGCGCTGAGCTGCCGCGGCTTCGCTCGTCGCTTCGCTACGCCTTGGTCCGTTGCCCCTTGGCACCCTGGACGGCGTCGTCTATAAGCGATGTGAAGGTCGCGAGCGCCGCGACTCGCGCCATGATCGCGTCGATGAAGGGCTGGCTGTCCCGCTGCAGAAGCATATCCAGCAGCTCCCCCTTGGGAGGCATTGCGCAGGACAGGGCCGAGTCACCATCCGCGGCAGCGAGGCCGCTCGACGACTTCTGCTCCGGCGTCATTCTTGCCAAGGCTCTCGCGCCAGCAGCGATGACTCCCTCGGGGTTCACGCCCGCCTTGGCCAGTGGCTTGATCCACAGGTACGCCTCCGGAGGCGGTTCGTCGGGGTCGCTTAGTACCTCGAGCCGAACATTGTCGAACCAGATCCCGGGCGCCCACTCCTTGTCGGCGCCTGGCCACGTCTTCCGCCCGAAGCCGGCCGAACCCTTGGACCAGAACTGCTTCACGTAGAGCCTCGACCAGTCGAGATCGGGGTGCTCCTGGGCGATGCGCTCCTGAATGCGCTCCCAGACGCCCTGGTACTTCTGCCGCGTGGACTCCATGGCCATTTCGAGCCGTCGGGCATCGGACCACTGCCTGAGCAAGAACTGCTCCGCGGGATTGAACGTCTCCTGCGTCATGAACCTGCCTCCGTCGAGTTTCCGGCCAGAGCCACGAACCTGCGAATGGCCTTGGCGTAGTGGGCAGCAAACAGGCGGACCTCGGGCGGTGTCGCCGCTTCGGCGAAGCGATCGAAGGCGCGCGCCACTTGAGACCAGCGCACCGGCCGAAACGAAACGCACTGCGGTTCGGACCCCGAGGGGCTAAGGTAGAGGCCGACGACCTGATCTGCTCGGCGGTCCTTGGGGATCTCCAGCCACTCGGCGCGGCGCTGCATGTCGGACCACTCGCGTTCAGTCTGGTCAATGCCTTCACTCGACCAGATCTTGTTCTCGATGTGCAAGAGGAACTTGCCCCTCGCGTAGACCTCAATGTCAACGCGGGCGTTCTCGCCGCTCACTTCGCGTGCCACCCGATAGGACGTGTCGGCAAACCAGTCAGGCAGGCCAACCTCGCGGAGGAAGAACCGGAACCCCTGATTGCCCTGGGCATGGGTGCCGAGTCGATCGATGTCGCGGCAGAGCATCCACGCCAGCGCCATGCTGTGGCGCAGCTCCTTTCCCGTGAGTTCAAGCACGGCCAGAATGTTGAAGTCGTCGGCTGTGGCCTCTTGCTGGCGCTGCCACTCCTCGCAGGCCCGTTGAAAGCCTGCGCAGAGGTTGCCGTGTGCCAGTGCTTGAGCGTGATGCGAGCGCGTCTGGTCCTCCTGCACAGAGGCGTTCGTTCTCGTGAAGCCGTCCAGGAGGGCTTGTAGCGACGAGGGGTCGACGCTGGTCGGCACAGTTCGCGCGTACCCGTTGAACCGTTGAAGCAGGTGGGCAAGGTCCTCCGCCGAGACGGCGGTTCCACCGCAGCCGACATCGTCCGCGACGGCCCGGAAGTCCGACAGGAGCCGGCCGAACAGACTGACGGCTCGATCGGCAGCGTTCATCGTCGGGAGCGAGGCATGACGACGGACACGCATGCACTCACGGTTGACCGCCTCACCCTGTCCGGGCCTTCTGTGCCGCCGCGGAGGGATTCTTCGCAGCGAGGTACTGGCGCCGCGCGTGGTCCACGTCTCGCAGCTCCCCGTCCGGCGCCTGGTACTTCCAGAAGACCCAGCCGTTGGTGGCGCGCTTCTTGCCGTCCGGGCGCAACCCGCCGATGGCGGCTCGGGCTTCGGTTCCGGCTTGCGACAGCGAGTCAAAGGTCCTCCCCTTCCACTCCACGCGCCCATCCGGAAGCACGCGGGCGCAGACCTCCTTGCCTTGGTACTTGCAGGAGAGCGCGACTGGCGCCTTCAGGTGACCCGAGTTGATCAGGTCGGCCAGTGACACGTCGAGGAAGTGCGGCGTCGGCCTTGGTGCCTTCGCTGGCTTGGCGGCGCCCTTCACTGACGCCAGCACGTCATCCGGCGACACCGGGAAGTCGAACTGGTGGCGGCAGCGACGAAGGGAGACGCGGACCTCGTCCGCGGTGAGCTTCGGCGTCGCTCTCAGGATGTGGTTCACGAGGACGAGGTCATTGTCGCTGGTGAACAAATCCTCGACGGCGGCCTTCACGGCGCGATCCACGAAGTGAGCACGCCAGAGCACGTCCAAGCGGTTCTCCTCCAGGCGTGCCTTCGACAGCAGGTCTAGCGTGGCCTCGACCTGCGGCTCGCCGGACGAGATCCGCACCGAGCGTAGGAGCTTCTCCTCAACCGCCACAGTCGCGTGCGAGTTGTAGATCCGGTACTCGTCGCCGTCGGTCAGGACAACCCACTCCACGCCGGCAACCGCGGCGTAGCCCATGATTTGGCCCGCCCATTTGTGGTCGTCGAGGTGCTGGCCGAGGCCCTTTGCTTCCACCAGCAGGCGCGGAGTGCGATTGGCCAGCAGCCCGTAGTCCACCGGCTTGTGCTGGCGCTTGACCCGGTACTCGCGCTGGACCTGCTCGACGTCCTCGGTGTCCCAGCCAAGCGCCCGAAGCATCGGCTCTATGAGCGTGGCCTTGGTGTCCTGCTCGTTCAGGCCCTTTCTTCCGGCCTGGGCGATGCGCTTGCGGATGGTAGCGAGGACGGGTGTCAGCGAGACGGAGGTCGGCATGGAGGTCCCTTCTCGAACGGCAGGAATGGTAGCGAAGCCGCCATCCTATCGGCCAGCGCCGGACCAGTAGTCGATCGCGCGGCTCGGCGGCGGCCGGGCAGCGGACCGTCTACTGCAACCGGTTGTCATGCCGCGCCGCTCGCAACGTCTGATCCGTACTTCGCGCGGAGCACGTCGTGCAGCTCGCGCATGGGCTTGTGCTCCGGCTGTGTGGCAACTGATTCGATATCGAGGCCCAGGCAGATCTCGATGTCCTTCTGCGACAGGTAGTTCTCATGGATCAGGACCTCGCGGATCTGATCCGCAGGATCGGGATACGCGCGCTCATCGGGATCGTGATTCTCGATCAGGAACTCGCGGTAGCAGTGCTCGATGACCGGCTTCGAGTGTGTCTGGATCTCGTCCACAACGCGCAGGATCTCAGTGATCTTGGTGTCCAGCGCCGCCTGAGTGCTGAAAAAGATGTTGCCGTTGGGGTGGGCGGTGTCGTTGCGGTCGTCGACCAGCTTGGCGTAGGTGCCGATCTTGCCGTTGTCGCAGGCGATGAGCTTGAAGAAGCGAAGGATGCTGCGTTCGTTTACGGTGCTGAACACGAAGGGCGAGGTCGCTTCCAGCAGGCTCTTCTCGATGTCCTTGCCGAACCCGATCAGGCCCATGGCGAAGTCCTTGGGCTCCGTCTGCTTGATCTGCCAGATGTTGAAGTAGACGAAGCTCATCGTGAGCATGTGGTAGGCGAGGAAGGCGAACTGGTACTTGCCGTCGGTGTAGTTGGTCTCGAAGGCGTCCCACAGGAAGTCGATGTACTCCTGCTCCTTCGGGCTCTTGAACGAGAGCGGCAGGTAGTTGCCGAGTTCGGCGGCGTCTTCCATGGCTCACGCCTCCGCCGGGGCCGGCCCGTCCTCACCCCAGACACGGGCGAGGGTGGCCTGGATCTTCTTCTCGAAGCGGGCGATCAGCTCGCGGTTGGCGGCGACCATAGCCTGCTCTGCTTCGACTTCCGCAACAATGGCCTGCTGTGTCGGGAGGGGTGGCAGCGGTACCTTAATCTGCTTCAGTGCGTTCCCGTTGAACTGCGGCTGGCCTCCGCCGGTCATCAGTGCGTTCGCTTGGCTCCAGTAGGTATCGCTCTGCGCGAACACCCAGTAGTAGCGCGGGAGAACGCGATCCTTAGGAAACTGAAGACGGATCAAGTAGGAGGCGAAGACCGCCGGGTAGTCTTCATCAAACAGCATCGTCTTGCCGTACGTCGCTCCGGTTCGAGCAACCAGAATGTCACCTTTTGAAAGCTGGGACTGCCGCGCCTCGTCCGTTAGCGTGATGAACTTCGACTCGTCTTGGCGAAGCGATCCATCTGGCGCAATGTCGGTAATGCGAATAAACCGAGCGTCACCTTCTTCTGCGGCGCTTGCGGTGAAGCCATACTCGGGCCTTGCTAGTTCGCCGATCTCCACCATCGGCCAGTCGGCGTGGATGGGGATGTGGGGACGGTAGTTGTCGAGGACGCCGCGAGCGCCGTCGATGACTTTTTGGTAGCCCTCGATCTCCGCCACGATCTCCTTCTGCATCTCGGGCGGCGGGAGGGGGATCTGGAACTGATTAAAGAATCCCGAGTGGAAGCTCTGAACGGTGACGCCAGCCTTGATTCCCTCCTCGAGAATCTGGGCACTTCTACTCCTAAGCGCGGCGAACAAGTAGCGAGGCTCCAGTCGCTCGTCAGTTGGAATCAGGGCGGTGATATCTTGGTTGAAGCACATCTCGCGTCCTGTGAGCGCAAGCGGCAGCGTGTGTTTCAGGATTCCCGAACGAACAACGCACAAAAGCGTGCCGGCTGGGACCATGCTGGTTGCACTGCTGGCGACGGCCTCCTCTGAAACGTGATCCTCTGTGTCATAGAGAACGTTCGCCTTCATGTCCTTCGGCGATACCCAAGGAATCGAGCCCCTCCAGAACGCGTCGTTGTCCTTGGACGGCGTACCGCCGCTTACGCGCCGTGTGATCTCGCCAAGTCTTACCATCGGCCAGATTCCTGTCTTGGCGGGCCCATCCCGATACCGCTCCCCGCTCAGGTTGTAGTCGCCGTTCGCCGCGACTCTCTCCTTCGGCACGACAAGCCCAAGCGAAGGCTGGAAGTCCTCCACCGACTCACGCGCGCGCAGACGGCACAGGTACTCGGCGATCTCGGCGCGAGCCTGTGGCAGATCGTTCCTGTCGATCTCGCGGCGTTGAGCACCAAGGCCGAAGCCGTCGTTCTCGATCTTGAAGAACGCGATGGTCCGCGCCTGCCGGGCCAGCGACTTGTCGAGGATGAGGATCGAGGTCTTCACGCCGGAGTACGGATTGAAGACACCGGCGGGCAGCGAGACGACGGCGACAACGTACTCCTCGATTAGCATCTTGCGCAGTTGGGTGTAGGCGGTCTGGTTCTGGAAAATAATGCCTTCCGGCACGATGATGCCGGCACGGCCACCGGGCGTCAGGTGCTCGGCCATGTAATCCACGAACAGCACTTCGCTGCGCTTGCTCTGCACCGAGAAGCGGTTGTGCGGCTTGATGCCGCCCTTCGGCGACATAAAGGGCGGATTGGCGAGGATCACGTCGGCGTGCTCGTTCCACTTGTCCTGGCTGGTGAGCGTGTCGTACTCGGCGATGTGCGGGTCGGTGAAGCCGTGCAGGTAGAGGTTCACCAGCGACAGGCGCACCATGTCCGGCGAGATGTCGTAACCCTTGAAGTTCTGCGCGAGGCGGCCCTTATCGTCGGGCGTCAGCGTGGTGTGGCCCTTGGCGTCGGTGTTGACCCTGAGGATGTGCTTGTAGGAGGAGATCAAGAACCCGGCGGTGCCGCAGGCCGGGTCGAGCACGGTCTCGCTCTTCTTCGGGTCCACGATCGCGACCATGAAGTCGATGATGTGGCGCGGCGTGCGGAACTGCCCGGCGTCGCCTTGCGAGCCGAGCACCGAGAGCAGGTACTCGAAGGCGTCACCCAGGCGTTCGGAATGGTCGTAGGTGAACTCGTCGATGATCTTGAGGAAGGCGCGCAGGGTCTCCGGGTCGCGGTACGGCAGGTAGGCGTTCTTGAAGATGTCGCGGAAGAGCGGTGGGATACCGGGGTTCTCCGGCATCTTGGTGATAGCCTCGGCGTAGAGGTTCAGGGTCTCGTGGCCGCCGAGCCCGGAGCGCATCAGCTTCGCCCAGCCGTAGCGCCCGTAATCGCCAGCGAAGAACTTGCGTTTGCCGCCCAACTCCTCAGCCTCTGCGTCCATGTCGTCCATGAACTTGTAGATCAGGGCGATCGTGATCTGCTCGACCTGGCTCTTGGGGTCGGGCACCTTGCCCACGAGGATGTCGCGGGCGGTGTCGATGCGGCGTTTCGTGTCGGTGTCGAGCACGCGGTCTCCTTCAGGCGGCGAACTGGTTCAAGGAGACGTAATCCTTGACGTATTCCGGGACGAGGGTGCGGTACTTCGGCGGCACGGCCCTGAAGTCACGGGTTGAGAAGACCGGGTTGGTCGCGAGATCGGTGAACTGCCGACTGTCGATGATGTCGCGCACGCGCCCGCTCGTGACGTACGCCTTGAAGTACGTCTTGATCGCGGGAATGGCCGCGGCCTCGTCGGGCTTGGTGTCGGCGACGAACTTGGCGAACTCCTCCTCCAGCAGTTCGTCCTTGGACTTGAAGCGCGGGATGAGTCCGAAGACCTTCTCGAGGATCTCGCGCAGGGTCAGGCGTCGATCCAAGGCCGCGGCTTTACGCAGCTTGTCGAGGGTGTAGTAGTCCTCGGGCTTGTCGAAGACTTCGCGATTCACGTAGTCGATGACGCGGTCCCACTGCCCAGCCTCGACGGCAGCACCAATGGTGTTGTCGGCGCGCACGACGTCCTCGAACTTCTCAAAGAACATCCGGTCGATCTTCATTCCCTCGTGGCCGATGGTCTCTTCCTTGACCATCGCGAGGATGTCGGCGCCGAGGTGCTCGTAGGTGCCGCCACCCACCACGGGGCCCTCGCCGCCGTCTTCTCCGGGTCCCTTTGCTCTCGGCGGCGGAAGCTTCAGCACTTCGTCGTAGTTGAATTCCTCCTCGAAGTACTCGCAGTTGGCGAAGAAGTCGAAGAGCTTGTACGCGGTCTTGGACGGGTTCTGCACGCCGTCCTTGAGGCTCTCGTCGAAGAGCTGTTCCAGAAAGTCGTGCTTGCGGGTGCCCCGGCCTTTGATCTGGATGAAGTCGGTCGGCGAGAAGATCGGGCGGAACAGACCGAGGTTGAGAAGATCCGTGCAGTCGTAGCCGGTGGTCATCATTCCGACCGTCACGCACACCCTTGCCTTGCTGGTCTTATAGGCCGGAATGAAGTTGCCCGAACCGAGCAGGTTGTTGTTGCTGAAGTTGACAGTGAACTGCTGGGCGTCGGGAATCTGGCTGGTCACCTGCACCGCGAAGTCCGACTGGTACTTGCCGGGGTACATGCGATCGGCCATCTTGTTGAGGATCTGCGCGATCTTGGCCGCATGGTTCTGGCTGACGGCGAAGATGATCGACTTGCCGATCTCACCGCTGACGGGGTCACGGAGGGCGTTTTCGAGAAACGTCTTGCAGAAGAGCTGATTGGTGGCATCGGCGAAGAAGCGCTTCTCGAACTCACGCTGCTTGAAAGCCTGCTGCCGGTCCTCGCCGGTATCGTCCGTAAATGAGACGACGAATCCCTCGTCGGAGAGCAGTTGAGTCGTAATCCCTGTGCGGGCATCCACGACCGTGGGATTGATCAGGTATCCTTCCTTCACGCCGTCGAGCAGGGAGTAGCGAAAGGTCGGCTGGCTGTCCTCACACCCGAACGTGCGGTAGGTGTCGAGCAGCAAGCGACGCTCGGCCTCGCGCGGGTCGCGTATTCCCGGGTTCGAGCCATCGACCCGCCGTAGATAGTCGCGCGGTGTCGCGGTCAGGCCGAGCTTCCAGCCGATGAAGTAGTCGAAGACCGCGCGGGCGTTGCCGCCGATAGAGCGGTGCGCTTCGTCGGAGATCACCAGGTCGAAGTCGGTCGGCGAGAAGAGCTTCTGGTACTTGTTGTTGAAGAGCAGGGACTGCACGGTGGTGACGACGATCTCTGCACGGCGCCAGTCGTCCCGGTTCTCCTTGTAGATGACCGTCTGGAAGTCGGCAGACAGCAGCGCGGCAAAGGCCTTCTTGGCCTGGTCTTCCAGTTCGAGGCGGTCCACCAGGAAGAGCACGCGCCGCACGTTGCCCGAGCGCAGGAAGAGCTTGATGACGGCGGCAGCGGTCAGGGTCTTGCCAGTCCCGGTCGCCATCTCGAACAGGAAGCGGTCCTTGCCATCCCCGACGGCAGCCTGCAGGCGCTGGATCGCCTTCAACTGGTACGGACGCAGAAAGCGGAGCTTGTTGGCCTGGATGTAGGCGGGCCGCTCCGCTTCGTTCTTCCAGCCGGCTTCGGACTGGTAGTTCGGGCGTTGCGTGAGCGCGATGTAGTCCTCGCCAACCTGCTCTGCGATCAGGCGCTGTGGATCGGGCGTGATCTTCTGGTAGCCGATGACCGAGTCAGGCGTCGGGAACGAGGTGATGACGTACGGATTGCCGCGTTCGAGATCCCAGAAGTAGTGGAGGTTGCCGTTGGATAGGATGACGAAGCGGCAGTTCTGAGAGCGAGCGTACTTGCGCGCCTGCTCTTTCGCGGTGAGCGGATTCTTGTCCTCGGCCTTGGCCTCGAGGACGATGAGCGGGAAGCCACTGGCGTCGAGCAGGAGGAAGTCGACGAAGCCCTTGCTCGTCTTCTCGAAGTTGTCGCCGAGCACGTCGAGGTCGGCGGACCTGAGTGTGACGCTGGGTTCGAGGCGGATGTTGGTGGGTTGGTCGCCTTGGGGAGAGAAGCGCCAGCCGGCTGCTTCGAGCAGCTTGTTGATCTTGATGCGGGCTGTGGCTTCCTTCTCGGACACTCAGGCGCCTCGTTCAGCGGTACTGGTGGTCAAGCGGCATAACGATTCTGCCGCTCAGCAGTCCGGCCGCGCCCGAGGGCGCGACGCGGCCGTCCGCATCGCGCGCCCGCCGGCCTCCGCGTTAGGCAGACCCGCCGAACGCCGACTGAGCCGTGCCGTCATGTGCCCAGTCCCGCTGTGCAATGCGCTCTCCCGTGGGTGAGCGGATCATACCGGGGGAGAGCCCGCGAACCGGGCCGGCCGAGAGCATCGAGAGCACGTGGCCCCCACGGCCGCGCCGTGCAGCCGCTGGGCCCGCGCTCCGGCCGGCGTGTCCGGCTACCCCCAACCGCCCCACGCCGCGCGTCCTGGCGCGCCTTTGCCAGATGCCCGCTAAGCGCTCTCTCCCCCTCGCCTTTCAGCCCTCCCGCACCACTGGTACACCCGACAGGAGTCGAACCTGTGACCTCTTGCTCCGGAGGCAAGCGCTCTATCCAGCTGAGCTACGGGTGCACGAGCCGACGATGATCCGCGCCGCGCCGAGCGAGGGCAAGCCCTGCGCCGCGCTACCCCGTCGGCGGTGGGTCGAAGCGCCCCGCCGCGGGCCCGAGCAGGAACTCCAGGAGCGCCGCCGTCTCCGCCGGCAGCACTCCCGTGCGGATGAGCCGCTCGTGGCTCACCAACACGTTCGGCCCGGTCGCGCAGTTGTCCAGGCAGCCCGTCTCGCACACGCGCAGCGCGCGCCGTGCCGGCGAGGCCGCAATGGCCTCGCGCAATCGCCGGCACGTCTCCGGGCTCCCGCGCTCCGAGCACGAGGGCCCGTGGCAGACGAAGATGAGCGTGCGGCCCGCGCGAGCGGACTCGCCGCCGTCGCTCACGCTCGCGCGGACCGGCCCGCGAGGAAGGCCGCCGCGTAGCACGCGGCGGCCACGACGAACACCGTCGTGAAGCCCACCAGCATGGCGATGAGGATACCAATCACGCTGGCCACCACGGAGGCTCCGCCGTTCACGCCGAAGGCCCACGGGACCAGCGGCGCGGCGCGGCCGGAGACGAGGCGCAGGCCCGAGGGGAACGGCATGCCCATGATGAAGGCCGCGGGCGCCAGCACCGCGACGGTGATGGCCAGGCGCGCCGCCAGCGGGTAGCGCAGCGTGGCCTCGAAGAGCGGATGGAGACCGAGGGCGAGGAGCACGATGAGGACGACCACGGCGGGCAGCGCCCGCTGGAGCGTGCGGGAGGGGTCGCTGCTGCGCCCCGCGACGGCCGCGCCCAGGCCCGAGAACAGCAGGAAGGTGAGCAGCACGACCGAGATGGCGTAGCCGGGGTTGCCGAGGAAGAGCACGAAGCGCTGCATGCACACGACCTCGAGCAGGATGTAGCCGGCGCCGAGGCCGAAGAAGTACAGCACCCAGCGGCCGGCGCCGGTGACGGCCAGGCCTTCGCGCCGGAACAGCCACAGGGGCACGAGCACCAGCAGGGCCACGAGCAGCGAGGTCTCCCCCAGCACCGTCATGAGCATGATGAGGCCGATGGGCTCGGCGCCGACGATGTTCTTGTATTCCGCGGCCGCGCGGCCGGCGGGGCCGTCGTCGTCGACGTGGGCGCCGAGGCCGCCGCCGAAGAGCTTGGCGAAGGCGTCGTCCCAGCGGTCGTAGCGGAAGAAGAAGGGGTCGTCGTCCGTGACGGGCGCGAGGTTGTACGGGTAGTGCGAGCGGAACGCCGCGAGCGCTTCGGGCCCCTCGCGCACGGCGGCGAAGAAGTCCGCGGTGGCGCCCGTGGACGGCACGCCGGGCGCGTACATGATGTGCGTGCGGGGGTTGCTGCGGCAGTAGCGCGTGTAGACGCCCACCTGCTCCGCGGTGAAGGGCTGCTTGCGGATGAGCAGCGCGCAGTAGTCGAGGCCGATCTCGCGGCCGTCCTCGAGCGTGACGTTGGGGCCGTCGTAGCCGATCATGAGGATGTGGTCGGCCGGGCTCGGCGCGCCGCCGCGGCGCAGGGCGTCCACGGCGATGCCGGCGAGGCGCAGCTCCTCGCGCGGCGGCGTGAAGCGGAAGCGCAGCACGGAGATGACGCCGTCCGGATTCAGGTGCGCGAGGAAGTCGTCGTAGGCCTCGGCGGTGTACAGGTAGGACTCGGTCATCACGTAGCTGCCGGAGGCCAGCGCCGCGTAGGTGTCCGTGCCCGTCATCTGGATGATGTCGTAGGTCTGGTCCGAGCGCCGCAGCCACGAGCGGCCCTCGTCCAGCTCCACGTGCACGCCCGGCAGGTGGTAGCGGTCGCCGGTGAGCTGCTCGTAGTCGTTGGTCATCAGGCCATAGGTCGTGGCATTGATCTCCACGCCGGTGAAGTCCACGCGCTGGCCGGGCGGCAGCGGCCGGCCCTTGGCGACGGCCTGCAGGATGTCCACGCCGCCGCCGATGCCGATGGCCAGCACGCGCGGCGCCTGGTTGCGGAAGAGCAGGTAGGGCAGCCCCTCCTTGGCGAGGACGTTCGTCTCGTCCTCGTAGTGCCCGACGGCCATGACCGTGGACGCGTCGCCGTCCTGGTAGATCGTGCGGTTGTCGGGGCTGGCGGGGTTCTCGGGGCCCACCACGTCGATGCGACAGATCGGGTCCCAGCGCGTGAGCAGCACGCGCTGTGTGTCGTCGCGCGCGAGCTGCATGACCATGGCCTTGCTGGGCGCGATGGGCACCGCGAACAGCGCCGTGGGCTCGGCGAAGGCCAGCACCGCGAGGGCCAGCGCGGCTGCGGCCGGCAGCGCCGCGCGGCGCCCGGCGAAGCACGCCGCCGCGAGCAGCGTCATGGCCGCCGACAGCTCCACGCAGCCCTCGCCGCCCAGCTTGCGCAGCACCGGCACGTAGAGCAGGCAGCCGAGGGCCGAGCCCACCATGTTGACGGCGTAGGTGCGGCCGACGCTGGCCCCCGCGTCTGCCAGCGCGAGGGCCACCACGAAGCCGCCGAAGATCATGGGCACCAGCAGCAGCGCGTAGTGGAAGGCCGCGGTCGCGATGCTGAGGCTCGTGAAGCCGGTCTGCGGCGGGACGCGCGTCATGACCATGTAGGCGCCCAGCACCGTGAGGCCGAAGAGCAGCGCGGCGCGGGCGAGGCGCTGGCCCACGTCGCCCTTGAGCCAGGCCGGCCGGCAGGCCAGCGCCGTGCCGCCGGCCGCGAAGCCCAGCAGCGTGAAGGTGACCACCAGGTAGGTGAGGTGGTGCCACAGCATCACCGAGAACACGCGCGTCTGGACCAGCTGCAGCAGCAGCACGGCGGCGCTCACCAGGGCCAGGCCCAGCGCGCGCATCAGCGACCCAGCACGAAGTTGACGATGCGGCCGGGCACGGCCACGACCTTCTTCACCGTGGCGCCCTGCAATTGCCGAGCCACGTTGGGCTCCGCGCGCGCGGCGGCCTCCAGCGCGGCGGGGTCGAGGTCCTTGGCCACGCGGATGGTGGCGCGCAGCTTGCCGTTCACCTGCACGCCGATCTCCACGCTGTCCTGCACGAGGTAGCTGCGGTCGGCCTCGGGCCAGCGCTGCCAGGCCAGCTCGGGCGAGGCGGCGCCGAGCACGCGGGCGTTCAGCTCCTCGGCCACGTGCGGCGCGAAGGGCTCGAGCATGACCAGGGCGTCGCGCGCCAGCTCGCGCGGCATCGAGGCGCCCAGCCGCGTGAACTCGTTGACCAGCTCCATCATGGCCGCGATGGCGGTGTTGAAGTCCATGCGCTCGACGTCGTCGGTGACGCGCGCCAGCGTGCGGTGGAAGGCGGCGCGCAGCTCGGGCGCCGGCGGCGCGTCCGAGACGGCCACCGCGCCCTCCTCGTCGATGAACAGTCGCCACCAGCGCTTGAGGAAGCGGTACGTGCCCTGCAGCCCGGCCGTCTGCCACGGCTTGGTGGCCGTGAGCGGCCCCAGGAACATCTCGTACAGCCGGAAGGCGTCCGCGCCGTATTCGGGCAGCACGTCGTCGGGGCTCACCGTGTTGCCCCGGCTCTTGGACATCTTCTCGTGGTCCTCGCCCAGGATCATGCCTTGGCAGAAGAGTCGGCCGAAGGGCTCCTTGGTGGAGACGATGCCCGCGTCGTAGAGCACCTTGTGCCAGAAGCGAGCGTAGAGCAGGTGCAGCGTGGCGTGCTCAGCGCCGCCGACGTAGAGGTCGACGGGCATCCAGTACTTCTCGAGCTTGGGATCCACGAGCGCCTGCGCATTGCGCGGATCGAGGAAGCGCAGGTAGTACCAGCACGACCCGGCCCACTGCGGCATGGTGTGCGTCTCGCGCCGCGCGGGCTGGCCGGTGCGCGGGTCCTGCGTCTGCACCCAGCTCTCCACCGTGGCCAGCGGGCTCTCGCCCGTGCCGCTGGGCTGGTAGCGCTCGACGTCGGGCAGGCGCACGGGCAGCTCGCTCTCCGGCACCGCGACCACCTGGCCGTCGTCGCGGTACAGCACCGGGAAGGGCTCGCCCCAGTAGCGCTGGCGCGAGAAGAGCCAGTCGCGCAGCTTGGTGTGCACCGCGGGCCGGCCGTGGCCGTGCTGCACCAGCCACTCCGTGATGCGCGCCTTGGCGGTGGCCATGTCGAGGCCGTCGAGGAACTGGCTGTGGATGGCCGGGCCGTCGCCCGTGTACGCCTCGTCGCCCCAGCCTTCCGGCGGCTGGACGGTGCGGATGATGGGCAGGTCGTAAGCCTTGGCGAAGTCCCAGTCGCGCTCGTCCTGGCCGGGCACGGCCATGATGGCGCCCGTGCCGTAGGTCATCATCACGTAGTCGGCGATCCAGATGGGCAGCTTGGCACCGTTCACGGGATTGATCGCGAAGCTGCCGGTGAAGACGCCCGTCTTCTCGCGCGCCAGCGCCGAGCGCTCCATGTCCGACTTGGCCGCCGCCGCCTTGCGGTAGGCCGCGCAGGCCTCGCGCTGGGCGGGCGTGGCGAGCGCGTCGGCCAGCGGGTGCTCGGGCGCCACCACCATGTACGTGGCGCCGAAGAGCGTGTCCGGCCGCGTGGTGAAGATGCGCAGCACCTGCTCACCCTGGCCGGGCGCGCCCGGACCCCACGCGATGCGGAAGTCCACCTCGGCGCCCGTGCTGCGCCCGATCCAGTTGCGCTGCAGGGCCTTGATGTTCTCGGGCCAGTCGACCTCGTCGAGGTCCTTCACCAGCCGCTCGGCGTAGGCCGTGATGCGCAGCAGCCACTGCTTCATCGGGCGGCGCTCGACCGGGTGGCCGCCCACCTCGGACTTGCCGTCGATGACCTCCTCGTTGGCCAGCACCGTGCCCAGCGCGGGGCACCAGTTCACCGGCACCTCGGCCTGGTAGGCCAGGCCGCGCTCGAGCAGCTTGAGGAAGATCCACTGCGTCCAGCGGTAGTAGCCAGGGTCGGTGGTGTCGATCTCGCGCGACCAGTCGTAGCTGAAGCCGAAGTTGCGCAGCTGGCGGCGGAAGGTGTCGATGTTCTCGCGGGTGGTGAGCGCCGGGTGCACGCCCGTGCGCAGCGCGTGCTGCTCGGCGGGCAGGCCGAAGGCGTCCCAGCCCATGGGGTGCAGCACGTTGAAGCCGCGGTGCCGCTTGTAGCGGGCCACGATGTCGGTGGCGATGTATCCCAGCGGGTGCCCGACGTGCAGTCCCTTGCCGCTGGGGTAGGGGAAGAAGTCCAGCACGTACCACTTGGGCAGCGAGAGGTCGTCGCGCGTGCGGAACGTGCCCTGCTCGAGCCAGCGGGCCTGCCAGCGGGCCTCGATGGCGCGGTGGTTGTACACGCCCGAGCTCTGCTGCGTCGTGGTCACGGGGCTCCGAGGGCTGGCGCGGCGGGAAAACACGGCGTTTTCCGGCCGGACCGGCAGAGGATACCGGTTGGAGCGCGCGCCTCCGAGGCCGGGTTGCGCGGCTAGGAGCCCGTCGAAGAAGTGCTTCGAGTGCGGAAGGTGCGGAATTCGTGTCGGATCGAGGCGGGACCCAGCGCAGGGA
>DASUFI010000196.1:0-18228 GCA_036274635.1 Planctomycetota bacterium | reverse complement strand
GACAACGTCATGCTCGCGCCGCTGCACGTGCAGCGCGTCGCGCGTACCGACGCCGAGCGGCGCGCGCGGCAGCTGCTGGAGCAGCTCGGCGTCGGCCAGCGCGCCGACGCGCTGCCCCGCGAGCTCTCGGGCGGCGAGGCCCAGCGCGTCTCGATCGCGCGCGCCCTGGCCGTCGACCCGCCCCTGCTGCTGCTCGACGAGCCCACGGCCTCGCTCGACCCGGCACGCCGCAACGACCTCGGCGACGCCCTGCGCGCGCTCGCCGCCGCGGGCCGCGCGCTGCTCCTGACCTCGCACGACGACGAGTTCGTGCGCGACCACGCCACGCGCGTGCTCGTGCTGGCCGACGGGCAGGTGGTCGAGGCGGGCGACCCGCGCGAGGTGCTCGTGCAGCCCCGGCACCCGGCGACGCGCGAGCTGCTGCAGGTCGAGCGCCGCCGCGCGCGCGCCTGAGCGGCCGCGCGCGAGCTCAGCGAGGCGGGCCGCCGCAGGCACGCAGGGCGAAGCTCGACGTGTGTCGACCGACGAGCGGCTCCTCCCCCGGCTCGGCGCTCCACACCGTGTCGAAGCGGAAGCTCGCCTCGAGCACGCCGTGCACGGCGACCTCGGGCGAGAGGATGCACGTGACGGTGATGGTCACGGGCAGGTCCTGGTGCCGTACGACGTGCGTGGCGTCCAGCTGCGCCTCGATGCGCTGCGCGGGGAAGCTGCGCCCCGCGAGCTCGTAGACGCCGGCCGCGACAGTGCCCTCGCGCAGCGTGATCGCGGTGAGCGGCTCGTCGGGGGCCGCGAAGTCGACCAGCGCGTCGACGAGCTGCGCCGCGTGCGCGCAGCTCCGCCCGGTGGAGATCGTTCCGCCCGGGAGCCGCGCCTCCGACTGCGTGTCCACGCGCTCGCCCTCCGCGGCCGACACGAGCGTCACGCGCTCGCAGTCACCGGCGAACTGCGGGTCGTTGCCCGTGACCGCGTAGCGCGCCCATTGCAGCGGCCGCGCGTCACGCAAAGGGCTCGCCGCCGTCGCCGGATCGAGCGGCACGCCGTCGCCCCCGGCCGTCCAGTGACCGTCGGCGGACGGCTCGGCCGAGAAGGCTGGCTCGCCCAGCGTCATCGGCACCCAGCGCTGGTCGAGCGGCTTGTAGCGGAGCGGCTGGAAGCCACGCCGCTGCAGGTCCGCGGCCGCGTAGTCGCTCTCCGTCACGGCCAGGCGCCCGGCCTCGAAGACCAGCATGTGCGTGTGCGCCTCGTCCACCCAGCGCTCGAAGAGCACGACGTGGCTGTCGAACAGGTCGAGGATGTCGCCTGGCTGCAGCGCGGACTGGCCGGGCAGCGGGTAGCAGAGCGCGCCGAGCGAGCGCGTGGATTGCTTGACCGGCAGCTCCCAGGCGCGGGCGATGAAGCCGGAGCAGTCGAGGCCCAGGGCCACGGCGCTCGGCCGCGCGCGCTCGGTCGTCGGCACCTGGCCGGCGGGCCGGTCCTGCGCGACGCCCGCGCGGAACTCCTCGATGCTGGTGAAGCCGCCCCACGCGTAGGGCATGCCGTGGTTCGTGGCATCCGGCTTCCAGCCCCGGGCGTCGAAGGAGACGTCGGGCGTGTCCACCTGGACACCGTTCGCGTCCGGGCCGTGCAGGACGTTGCGCGCACTGCCCTGCCAATCGAAGCCGGCGTAGCTGCGGGCGACGGCGAGCATGCGGTCGCGCCGCGCCGACAGCGCGGCCTCGGGCGCCCGCGCCTGCTGGGCCGCGCCCGCAGGCAGCAGCGCGGCGACGAGCAGGCCGAGGCCCGCGAGACGGCGGAAGCGGCTGCGCGCGCGAGTCATCGCTCGATCAGCGCGCCGCCGCGTGCACCGGCTGCTGCGTCGTCGCGTCCTTCAGGAAGGCCTCGAAGTCCGTCTTGAACTTCACGCGCGACGGCGTGTGGATGTAGAGCATGTGGCCCGAATCGTAGTAGGTGAAGCGCAGGTTGCTGCGCACGGACGGATCGAGGTTCATGCTGGCGACGGCCAGCTCCGCGCCATAGAAGGGCGTGGCGACGTCGTAGTAGCTGCAGGTGACCCACACCTTCAGGTACGGGTTGCGCGTCATCGCGCGGCGCAGGTCCTCGGCGGTGTTCGGGAAGCCGCCGCCGGCGTCGCCGAAGTTCCACGGGTAGACATTGACCAGCGTCTCGTAGGTCAGGTCGCTCTGGAACCCGAGCTCGCGGCGCAGGTAGTCGTTCATGGCCGCGGTGAGCGGGCCGGAGACGGCCTCGTCGCTGGGGTCGTACTCGCCGCCGTCGGTGCCGGGCTCGTAGCGCAGGCCCGTGAAGCGCGAGTCGAAGCGCCCGACGATGCGCCCCTCGTCCTCGAGCAGCTTGGTGAAGAACAGGCCGTCGGGCACGCGCAGCCGGCGCTGCTGCCAGTAGGCCGCGGGCAGGCCGGTGAAGCGCGCGAGCTCGCCGGCGACGCGCGCCAGGTCGTCGTGGCTCAGCGTGTCGCCACGCGACAGGGCCAGCGTGTAGTCGCTGCCGGCGAAGGCGCGCGCCAGCTCGGCCACCTCCGCGACGCTCTTGGCCTGCAGGTCCGCGGGCAGCTTCTCGTGATACCAGGCCGTGGCCGCGTAGGTCGGCAGGAAGCCCACGAAGGGCGAGTCGTTCTGCGGCGTGAACTCCAGCGACTGGAAGCTCAGCACCGAGGACACCAGCACGATGCCGTTGAGGTACAGGCCGTAGCGGTTCTGCAGGTAGTCCGAGAGCCCGGCCGCGCGGGTGGTGCCGTAGCTCTCGCCGAGGACGATCTTGGGCGACAGCCAGCGCTCGTTCCTGGTGGTGTACAGGCGGATGAAGTCGCCGACGCTGGCGATGTCCTCCTGCAAGCCGTGGAACTGCCGCGCGTCCTCGTCCCCCACCGGGCGCGAGAAGCCCGTGGACACCGGGTCGATGAAGACGAGGTCGGTGTCGTCCAGCCACGTCGACTCGTTGTCCACCAGCTGGTACGGCGGCGGCGGCGCCTCGCCCTCGTCGGTGAGCTTCGCGCGGCGCGGCGCCATCGCGGCCATGTGCAGCCACACCGACGCCGAGCCCGGCCCGCCGTTGAAGGCGAAGGTGACCGGCCGCGTCGCGGGATCGGTCACGCCGTCCAGGGTGTACGCGACGAAGAAGACCTTGGCCTTCGGCTTGACGTTGTCCTTCGAGAGGTCGGCGTCGCCCTTGGACTTGTCGTCGCCGTCACCCTTGCCGCGCCCCTTCTCGCCTTCCGCCTTGAGCACGATGTAGCCGGCCGTCGCATGGTAGTGCAGCGTCTTGCCGTTGACGGTGATCTCGTGCTCCGTGACGACGGGCGCGGGATCGGCGTCGGCCTTGGCCTCGTCCTTGTGGTGCTTCTCCTTCTCCTTCTCCTCGTCCTCGTCGTCGTCCTTGTCCTGGTCCTGCGCATCGGACTTGGCTTGGGCCTGCGCATCCGGCTGGGGCGCGGGCGCGGGCTTGGCCTGCGCGCTGGCCGGCGCGCCGCACGAGAGGAGGGCAAGCAGGGAGGCGACGCGGAGGGGAGTGGTCATGAGCATGCGCGAGAGGATAGGCGAAGCTCGGGCCGCGCCACCACAGGGTGCCGGCGGCCCGGACCCCGTGACGAAACCGTGCGGCCCCGAATCGCTGCCAGAGGCCCCGCGGGCGGCGCCGCTCGCCCGTTCGCCCCGAGCGCAGCGCGCCGCGCTTCAGTCCTGCAGCGAGAAGGGCGTGAAGTCCGTGTCGCGGTCGTAGTAGTCCTCCTGCTCCGCCTTCTTCAGGAAGCCCACGACCAGATAGGTGAACGGCGTGAGCGCGACCTCGACCAGCACCTTGAAGATCCAGTTGAAGACGATGACCGACACCAGCGTGTGCGCCGTCCAGATCCCGGCGAAGGCGATCGGGTAGATGAGCAGGCTGTCCACCAGCTCGCCCGCGATGGTGGAACCGATCGTGCGCGTCCACAGGTAGCGGCCGCTGGTCCAGAGCTTCATCTTGGCGAGCACGTAGGAGTTCACGAAGTCGCCGGCCCAGAAGGCCAGCATCGAGCCGATCACGAGGCGCCAGGTGTTGCCGAAGACCGTCTCGATGGCCGGCTGCAGCACGGTGTTGAAGGACTCGCTGGCCGCCGCCGGCATGCGGATGACCACCTGGCTCATGAAGGTCGCGAAGACCATCGCGCCGAAGCCGGCCCAGATGACCTTGCGGCAGCGCGCGTAGCCGTACACCTCGGTGAGCACGTCGTCGAAGATGTACGAGATGGGGAAGAACAGGTTGCCTGCGCCGAAGATCAGCACCGAGCCGAGCCAAGGCAGCGCGAAGGGCAGGTGCACCTCGCAGGTCTTGGCCGGGCCGATCAGGTTGCTGCACAGCAGCACCGTGACGAAGGCCGACATGACCAGGGCGTAGTACTTGTAGTGCCGCGGGTTGGGCGTGGCGGACATCCGGGTCTCGCTCGAGGTCGGCGGCGCGCGCGGCGCCGGCCAGAGAGCATCGGTTCGGCCGAGGCCGATTGCCAAGGCCTGCGCCGCCTTTCGTCGGGAGGTGACGCAGCCGGCCAGCCTGCGCGAGAATCGGGGCCCCACTCCCCGGAGCGCCAGCATGGTCCCCGCCAGGTCGTCCAGGTCGTCCGCGGCCGCCGTCCCGCCCTCGCTCCTCATCGTCGGCCTGAAGGGCCAGGTCGTCGCGCTCCGCCGAGACACCGGCGAGATCGCGTGGTCGACGAAGCTGCACAAGGGCTCGAGCTACGTGCCGCTCGTCGTCGAGGACGGACGCGTCTACGCCACGGACGCGGGCGAGGTCACCTGCCTCGACGCGCGCACCGGCAAGCAGCTCTGGCTCAACCCGCTCAAGGGCTACGGCCTCGGCCCGGCCATCATCGCGGGCTCGGACGCGGCCAGCACCGCCGCCGCGGCTGCGGCCGCTGCCGCCGCCGCCGCAGCCGCCGCCGCCGGGGCCGTCGCGGCCTCCACCTGACGCGCGCGGCCGGCTACTTCGCGGTCCACTCCTTGATCCAGCCCAGCACCTGCTCGTACCACACGAGCGAGTCCTGCGGCTTGGTGATCCAGTGGTTCTCGTCGGTGAAGTACACGAGGCGCGAGGGGATGCCGCGCCGCTGCAGGGCCGTGAAGGTGGCCATGCCCTGCGTGTCCACCACGCGATAGTCCTGGCGGCCGTGGATGACGAGCATGGGCGTCTTCCACTTGCCGACGAGGTCGATCGGGTTGTGCCTGGTGAAGCCGTCCGGGCCGTCCCAGGGCGTGCCGCCGTGGTCCCACTCGGGGAACCACAGCTCCTCGGTGTCGTAGTAGGCCATGCGCTCGTCGAGGTTGCCGTCGTGGCAGACGAGGGCCTTGAAGCGGTCGGGCGCCGCGCCGGCGATCCAGTTGATCATGTAGCCGCCGAAGCTGCCGCCCGCGGCCGCGACGCGCGTGCCGTCGAGGTAGTCGAAGTTCGCGACGGCGGCGTCGAGGCCGGTCAGGATGTCGGTGAAGGGCGCGCCGCCCCAGTCGCCGCGGATGGAGTCGCAGAAGGCCTGGCCGTAGCCGGTCGAGCCGTGGAAGTCGATGAAGACCACGCCGAAGCCCGCGCCCGCGAAGATCTGCGGGTTCCAGCGGTAGCCGAAGTGGTCGCCGAAGGTGCTCTGCGGCCCGCCGTGGATGAGCATCACCGTCGGGTACTGCTTGCCCGGCTGCAGGTCCACCGGCTGCACGACGTAGCCGTGCACCGTGTCGCCGTGCGCGCCGGTGAAGGTGAACGGCTCGTACTTGCCCATGCGCGCCGCGGCGAGATGCCGCGCGTTGAGCTGCGTCAGCGCGCGCGGCTCGCCGCCGGCCGCCGGCAGCGCGAACAGCTCCACGGGCGACGCGAGCGTGTCGTGCTGGTAGACGATGTCCGTCCCCGTCACCAGCGGCGCGGCGCTCGTGCCCCGCTCGACCAGCATCTTCACCGTGCCCTGCAGCACGTCGATGGCGAAGAGCGAGGTGCAGCCCACGTTGTCGGCCGTGGCGTAGATGGTCTTGCCGTCGCGCGACCAGGTGATCTCGGAGGCCGAGCGGTCCCAGTCCGGCGCGAGCTTGCGCCGCGAGCCGCTGGCGACGTCGAGCAGCATGAGCTGCTGGCGGTCCGACTCGTAGCCCGCTCGCGGCATGGACAGCCAGGCCAGCGTGCGGCCGTCGGGCGAGAAGCAGGGCAGCTGGTCGTAGCCGAGGTTCTCGGCCGTCACGGCGCGCGGCGGCGCGCTGGCGTCGGACGGCACGAGGAAGACGTCCGTGTTCGTGTGCCAGGCGTTCTCGCGCGCCGCGACGCGCGCCACGAAGGCGACGGTCTTGCCGTCTGGCGCGATCGACGTCTCCGTGAAGTCGCCGAAGGGCTTCGTGGGCGCGTCCGCGTCCATGCCGCGCATCAGGTCCACGGGCTCGGGCGCGCCGAGGTCCCAGGCGAAGACATGGCTGCGCTTGCCGTCCTCCCACGTGTCCCAGTGCCGGAAGAGGAGCGAGTCGTAGATGCGCGCCGAGCCCGGCTGCTTGCTGCGCGCCGCGTCCATCTCCGCGCTGTCCTTCAGCGACTTGGCCGCGGGCCAGACGTCGAAGCCGAGCAGCAGGCGGTGGCTGCCGGGGAAGACCTCCAGGTTGTCCACGTCGACCGGGAAGTTGCTCAGCGGCGCGGCCTCGCCCCCGTCGATGGCCAGGTTCCACACCTGCGACGAGCCGCCGCGCGAGGAGAGGAACACGAGCGAGTCCGCGTCCAGCCAGCGCGCGTTGCCGTCGGCGCCCGGGTCGGTCGTGAGCCGGCGCGCGCCCGAGCCGTCCGTCGCCGCGAGCCAGATGTCGGTGCGGCCCTTGTTGGCGTCCACGTCCGTGGTGCGCACGGTGAAGGACACCCAGCGCCCGTCGGGCGAGACGCGTGCGTCGGAGATGCGTTCCATCGCGAGCATGTCGTGCACGGAGAAGGGGTGAGTGTCCTGGGCGGGCACGGCGGCAGCCAGCAGGACGAGGACGAGGGCGGCTCTCACGGCGTGGACCTCCTGGTCGCGGCGAGGGACGGCCCATCGTAGGCAGCGCGCGGCGCGCCGCAAGGGCGCGGCTACTGCGCCGGGATGGTGACCAGCGGCAGCGGCTCCTCGCCGCGCTCTCCCATGAGCGTGAAGAAGAACACCACGGCCGTGAGCGCGCGCTTCGTGAAGAGGTCGTCGTCGGCGACCCAGAACCACGAGTCCCGGTAGAACACGGACGCGAACGCGCCCTGCGGCTGCTCCTTGCCGCTGTGGATGTGCACGAGCTGCTCGACGGTGCCCTCGGGCGATTTCTCCAGGGACGGCAGCGCCCGATGCGCGTCGACGTCCGCCTGCGGCACGTCCGCGTAGGTGGCGAAGGCGCCCATGATCTGCAGCATCGAGCGGCTGTTCACCGCCAGCTCGTCGGGCGCCCCGCGGCCCTGCGAGTAGACCAGCTTGAACTCCTGCTGGTCCGCGGGCAGCCCGAGCAGCCGCCGGATCTCGGCGGCCTTCGCGCGCACGTCGTCCGGGATGTCGTCGCGCCGGATGAGCAGCACGGCGCTGTCCCCGGTGGCCTTGTCCACCTTGACCCGCATCCCGACCGCACCCGCGAGCTGGACCTCCCGGATGAGCTGCACGGCCTTCACGAAGTCCGCGTCGGCCTCGCGCACCTTGCCACCCGACGCCGAGCGGTTGCGCACGCCATTGAGCGAATCGACCGTCAGCCCGAGGATGAAGTCCGCGGCGTAGCCAGCCTGCAGCATGAAGAAGATGTTCTTCGGGTCGATCGGCGTGATGAGCGCGCGCAGGAACTTCTCCCCCGTCATCGGCACGTAGGTGATCGTCGGCCGGTCCGTGTAGACGGCCGAGCCGCCCGCCGAGAGGAAGTCTCCCTGCACCGCGCTGGGCGAGGAGCTCGTGCCGGTGAGGGCGACGCCCGTCTGCATCGAGTAGCCGGCGACGATGGAGGCCACCTCCACGAAGACCGGCAGGTCCATGTAGCGCAGCTTGACGATGTTCAGCAGCGTCTGCTGCTTCCACGACTCGGCGATGGACGTGCTGTAGTCGGAGCGGTCGACCGGGATGCTCCTGGGGCCGATCGCGTCGCAGCCGGCGAGCAGCAACGCGGCGAGGCAGCTGAGGACGTACGGCGTGGCGATCTTCATGAGCGGCTCCCCGGCCAGGCTGCTGGCGGCGGGCGTGATCGTGCCACCCGGCCCCGCGCGATTCGATGGCGGCCGCGGATGGGCCGGCGCGGGCCTCAGGCGTCGGCGCCGGACCGTGCGTCGAGGTCGACGGACAACGTGCGCGGCAGCTCGGGCGCGGGCGCGGTCCCGCCCGCCGGCTCGCGCACGGCGGGATGCTCGCGCCACCACGCCTCGGCCAGCGCGCGCGTCCACTCACCCGCGTCCTCGCAGGCGGCGAGCTCCGCGGCGAGCACGGCCGCGGACGCGGGTCGCGCGTCGGGCAGCTTCTCGAGGCACGCCATCACGATCCGCTCGAGGTCGGCCGGCAGCGCGCGGCCGGCGCGCGCGGACGGCAGCTCCGGCGCCGCATGGAGCTGCAGCTGCAGCAGCTCCGCGGGCGTGGGCGCCTTGAAGACGTCCGTCGCCGTGAGCAGGAAGTAGGCCGTGGCGCCGAGGGCGTAGAGGTCGGCGCGGGCGTCCACCGGCTCGCAGCGCACGGCCTCGGGCGCCATGTAGGCCGGCGTGCCGAGCAGGCCCTCGGGCGCGCCGTCGCCGGGCGCCTTCACGATGCCGAAGTCCACGACCTTGAGCGTGTCCGGGATGCCGCCGCAGCGGCAGAGCATGAGGTTGCCCGGCTTGATGTCGCGGTGCACGAGACCGAGCTCGTGCGCCTCGCGCAGCGACTCGCAGGCCTGCACCAGCACGTGCAGCACGCGCGCGGGCGGCAGCGGCCCCCAGCGCCGCACGAGCCGCCGCAGGTCGAGGCCGTCGAGGAACTCCATGGCGTAGTAGAAGAGGCCCTCCGGCGTGCGCCCGTAGTCCCAGATCGCGACCGTGTTGGGATGGCTGAGCCGGCTGGTGAGGTGCACCTCGCGCTCGAAGCGCGCGATGTCCGCGGGCGTGGAGCGCTCGGGCAGCAGCAGCTTCACCGCCGTGGGCCGGCGCAGCAGCACGTGGTGCGCGCGCCACACCACGCCCATGCCGCCCTCGCCGATGCGCTCGTCCAGCGTGTACTGGCCCAGGCGCTCGAGGCTGCGCAGCGCGCGGTGCTCGCGGCGGCGCCAGAGGAAGGCCGCCCGCGATGCGAGCCCCAGGCCCGCGCCGGCCAGCAGCAGCACGGCGATGAGGGCCGCGAAGGCCCGCCGCAGCAGGGCCAGCGGCGCCCACGCGCGGTCACGGTCCACCTCCACCGCCACGCCGAAGCCCTGGTCGGGCAGCCAGTCCCACGCGCCCACCACCTCCACGCCGCGCACGTCGCGATAGCCGTCCACGTCCACGCCCGCGCGCCCGGCGACGGCCTCCTGCACCATGTGCGTGAGCGGCTGCTCGTCGCGTGGTCGCGCGGGCCGGCCTCCGTCCACGAGATCCACCCCCGGATCACGCAGCTGCAGCCCCAGCGCGCCGGACGTCCCGGGCCCGCCCGCCAGCAGTCCCAGCGTGCGCAGCTGCGCGGTGAAGGCCGGCTCCGTGAGCAGGCGACCCTCGGCGTCGAAGGCGAAGGTCTGGCCCGCCACGGGCGGTCGCGCGACCTGCAGCACGCGGCCGAAGCCGCTGGTGGGATCGAGGCGCAGGCCCAGCACGGCCACGATCGCACCCGCGTCGTCGCGGACTGGCGCCGCCACGAACAGCGTGGCCACGCCCGGCTGCGGCGCAGCGACGAGCGCCGGAAACGGCCGGCCGAAGGCCGCGTCACCCCGCCGCGCGCGTGCGAAGACGTCCGTCGCTTCGGCCAGCGCGCGGTAGCCGACGTGCTCGTCGTGCGAGGAGGCCAGCACGCGGTCGTCGTTGCCCACCAGCGCCCAGCCGGTCAGCTCGAGCGCGGCCATGGGCCCGACCATCGCATCGCGCAGCTGCGCGGCGTCGGGCGCGGCCAGCAGCGCGGGGCGGTCCGCGCCCGAGGCAGACTGCGCGACGGCCACGGCGGCCGAGCGCACCGCCGCCACGTGCGCCACCGCCCGCGCGCCGACGAGCTCGCCGTCTATCCACAGCCGCAGCGCGGCCACGTCGGACTGCACCAGCGTCGTCAGCGCGTCGGCCAGCCGCTGGCGGATCACGGTCTCGACGGAGGCGTGCGTCCACCAGCCGAAGCCGGCCAGCGCGGCCAGCAGCGCGAGCGGCAGCCAGCGCAGCGCGCGCGGCAGCAGGCGACCCTCGTCGTCGCCCGTCATGGCCGCACCCCGCGCGGCGCGTTGCGGGCGGTGCGCCAGGCGGCCAGCAGCAGATACGTCGCCGCGCCGGTGACCAGCAGCAGCAGCGCGACCTGCACGGGGCGCAGTGGCGCCAGGGCCTCGCTCAGGCGGCGCTCGGCGACGATTCCCACGCCCGGCGCGGGCAGCCAGCGCCAGGCGCCGATCACCAGCGTGCCCTGCGCGTCGGCGTAGGGCGCCGAGCTGCTGCCGCTGCGCCGCGCCGCGATCTCCGCCGCCGCGCGATCGAGGTCGCCCCCTGCGACCGGCCCGCTTGCGCAGCTCCGCCCGCGGCTGTCCAGCAGGCGCACGAGCCCGGGGCCTTCTCCCGTGAGCAGCTCGTCCTCCCAGGGGAAGGCGAGCACGAGCGCGGCCGGCTGCTGGCCGCCAGCGCCCGCGACGACGGAGGCGGCGTAGACGGCGAGCGACGCGCCCGGTGCGCCGCCACGCGTGTCGCGCGGCTCGGGCGGCAGCACGAGCGTGGCGCCGCGCCACGCGTCCTCGAGCGCGAGCCGGTCGGCGCGCGCGACCCGCTCGCCGGGCTGCAGGGACGGCATGCCGGGACCGGAGTCGCCGGCGAGCAGCCGGCCGTCGCGATCGACGAGCGCGAGCAGCTCGAGGCCGCCCTGGCGCAGCAGCTGCGCGGCGAACTCCTGCACGCGGCCGGCGGCGGGCGCGGCGCGCAGCCGGGCGGCCGCATCGGGCTCCTGCACCGTGGCCAGCACGGCGAGCTCCTGCGCGGCGTCGACCAGCGTCGGCTCGGACGCCAGCCCGCGCGTCTGCGCGGCCCGCGCGTCCATCCAGGCCGCGATGCGGTCGGCGCCCTGCCCCGCCTGCGCCACGAGGGCGGCCGTGGCCTCCTGCAGCGCGGAGCGGCGCATGGCGGCATCCGCGAGCAGCGCGCCGACGAGCAGCGCGCCGACGATCGCGAGCGTGAGCACGCGCCGGCGCGTGGAGAGCGGCGCCGCGGGCCGCAGCAGCGTGCGCGAGTCGTGGAAGCCCAGCAGCGAGCGCACCTCGGCGCGCAATCGCGCGTCGCCGGCGCAGGCGCGGTCGAGGAAGGCCTCGCGCTCTCCCGGCGGCAGGCCCGTCGCCTCCAGGAACAGGCGCTTGACGACCGCGTGGTCGAGCTCGTCCGGGGCCATGCGGGCGGAATCGTAGCGCGGCGGCCGGCGCGGATTGCGGACCGGGACGCCGGATGCCGCGTATCCCTCTGGCCGCAGCCGTGGTGGCAGGCCGACGACACCCCGTACGAAGGGAGGTCCATCATGACCGCCAGGGATCTCGCGAACTTCATCCGGCCCCTCAAGGAGGCCGCGCGGCGACCGCCCCGAAGCCGAACGGTGGCCGCCGTCGACGAGCGCGTGGTGCGGGCGCTGGCCACGCGCGAGCACGTCGAGCGGCGCGTGGTCGCCCGCCTCAAGGCGCTGGCCGACTTCACGCCCGAGCTGCACCTGGCCACGCTGCTCTCGGACGGCGCCTGGGTCTGGAGCCTGCGCGGCTTCGTGCCCTCGCGCAGCCCTCGGCCGCGCCGCCCGATGTCCTTCTGCCGGCTCGACCTGGGGCTGCGCCTCAACTCCGCCACCGGCCGCTTCGTGCTCGAGAGCCACGCCACCGTGCACGACGCCGACCTCGAGTCCCTGCGCTGGGAATCGCCCATCGTGGGAGCCGACTGGGACGCGCTCGGCGCGTGGATCGAGGAGGCGGCGCTGGCCTTCGCGGCGGCCTACTTCGGCGGGCGCTCGTCGTCCTGAGGCTCGTCGGGCCCGGTGTCGGCCAGCTCGCGCCGCAGCCACGCGCGCGCCACGGTCCACTCGCCCTCGATGGTGCGCTTGGACAGGCCCAGGGCCGTCGCCACCTCCTCCACGGTGAGGCCGGCGAAGAAGCGCAGCTCGACCACGCGCGCCTGGCGCTCGTCGATGAGGGCGAGCCTGGTCAGGGCCGCGTCGACCGCCAGCACGTCGTGGTCGCGCTCGGGCGAGAGGAGCGCCTCCTCGTCCAGCTCGACGCGCATGCGGCCGCCGCCGCGCTTGTCGCGCAGGCGGGCCCGGGCGTGGTCCACGAGCACGCGGCGCAGGGCCTGGGCGCCGATGGCGAGGAAGTGCGTGCGGCCCTGCCAGTCCACGCGCGTCTGGGCCACGAGGCGCAGGTAGGCCTCGTGCAGCAGGGCCGTGGTCTGCAGCGTGTGGCCCTTGGCCTCGCGACTGAGCAGCCGGTGCGCCTGGCCGTGAAGCTCGTCGTAGAGCATCTCGGACAGCTCGTCCGCCGCGCGGCGATCGCCCGCGCGGGATGCGACCAGCAGGTCGGCTGTGCGCTCCTGATCCATGGGCCGCGGCCATCGTAGCCCACCCCGCCCCCGGCCGGCCGTTGCGGTTCCCGAGGGCGGATGACGCGTCTTCCCCGGTACCCCACCCCCGGAGAGAAGGCCCATGCAGTCGCTGATGGAGATCTACATGCGGGATGCCGGCAGCGTGCCCCTGCTGACGGCCCCGCAGGAGCGCGAGCTCGGCCTGCAGGCGCAGGCTGGATCCCCCACGGCGCGGCGGGCGCTCATCGTGGCCAACCTGCGGCTGGTCGTGCGCATCGCGCAGCGCTTTCACGGGCGCGGGATGGACCTCGAGGACATGGTCGAGGAGGGCAACCTGGGCCTCATCCGCGCCGTCGACAAGTTCGACCCGGCCTTCGGCTGCCGCTTCTCGACCTATGCGACCTGGTGGATCGAGCAGTCCATCCGCCTGGGGCTGCGCAACGCCAGCAACCTGGTGCGCGTGCCCTCGCACATGCTCGACCGCATGGCGCACGCCCAGCGCGCGACGGCGGCGCTGGAGCACAAGCTGGGACGGCGGCCCACCGCGCAGGAGCTGCGCGAGTCGCTGGAGGTCAGTCGCGCCGTCGCCGCCGGCACCAACGCGGCGCAGCTCGTGGCGGACCGCGGGACCCGCTCGCTCTCGGCCGCCGAGAGCGGCCGCGACCTGGCCGACGAGGTGCGCGACCCGGGCGCCCCCGACCCGCAGACGAGCATCGAGGAGCGCGACGACCTCGAGCGCCTGGCCGCGCTCATCCGCCGCCTCGACCCGCGGCTGCAGGAGATCGTGCGCCGGCACTTCGGCCTCGACGGCGCCACGCCGCAGACGCTGGAGCAGATCGGCGCGAGCTACGGCGTGACCCGCGAGCGCGTGCGCCAGCTCGAGCTGCGCGCGCTGCGCCTGCTGCGGCGGGAGCTGGGCGAAGCGGCCGCCTGAGGGCGCGCCTCAGCCGCCCTGCAGCGCCGCCGCGATGTCGCGCGCCAGCGCGGCCAGGTTGCTGCTCATGGCCGCCGCCAGGCCCGCGCCGTCCTGGCTGGGCATGGGCGCCACCAGCACCGACTTGCGCGTCGTGCACGGCGCCTGCTCGCCCGGCTTGTACAGCCGCCAGCGCGCGGCCAGCGTGGCCTTGCCGTCCGTGCCCGCCTCGAAGGACAGCACGTTGACCGTGACGAGCCAGCTCGACTCGTGCGTCTCCGAGTCCGGGATCGTGCCGATGCGCTGGCTCCCCAGGACGACCGACAGGTTCTCGGCCAGCACGCGCAGGATGTTCTCGTCCAGCGGCTCCGCCCAGCGCTCGTACTCGCGCAGGTCCAGCTGGTTGGGCCCGAGGCGCGTGACCATCTGCGCGCGGTCGAGGCCCTCGGCGACGACCACCGGACCGACGTTGACCGACAGGCCGCCCGTGTCGGCAGCGGGGTGCGCCGCCTCGGGCAGCGGCTCGAGCGCATAGAAGCGCGAGGGCGGCGTCGTGCCGCAGGCGCCCAGCGCGCACGCGAGCAGGCTGACGAGGGTCGCACGCTGCATTCAGTGGTCTCCGGAAGCGCTCTTGCCCTTGATCAGCGCCTCGGGCTGGCGGTCGAGCATGTTGGCCAGCTCGCGCAACGAGCGCATGGCGCCGGCGGTCTCGTCCAGCGTCTGGCCCAGACGCACCTGCATGGCGGACTGCGAGACCAGCAGGGCCTCGATGGCGCTGAAGACCTGGTCGATGTGGCTCAGCGTCTGGCGCATGTCGGTGGTGACCTGGCGCAGGTCGCCGAGGACGCTGTGCAGGTCGTCCGAGACCGCGAGGTCGGCCACGCCGCCGACGGCGCGGCGCAGGTCGGCCATGAGCTCGGGGGCCTCGCTGGCCAGCGAGGCGATCAGGTCGGAGGTGGACTCCACGGTGGGCACCTCGACCTCGCCCGGCGCGCCGTGCAGCGCCGCCTGCGTGCCGGGGTCGAGCACGATGTCGACGTAGAGGGCCCCGGTGAGCAGGCTGCTGACCTCCAGGCGCGCGCGCAGGCCGGCGGCCACGAGGCGCTCGATGCGCTGCTGCGCGGACTCGTCGCTGGTGAGCTTGCGGCCGATGCGCTCGGGCTCGATGGCGACGACCACCCGCGTCCGGGCCTCGTCGATGGGCTTGTCGTTCAGCGCGAAGCTGATCACCGTGCCCAGGCGTATGCCGCGGAACTCCACGGGCGCGCCGGCCGAGAGGCCGCGCACCGAGCCGCCGAAGTACATGACGACGTGGTAGGACTCGGTGAACACCTCGCGGCTGGCGGTCTGGTCGGCGTACAGGTGGTAGCTCAGGCCGCTGCGCGCGAGCGGGGTGCCGAGCTCATCCGCCGGCGTGTCGAAGTCGATGCCGCCGGCGAGCAGCGAGACCAGCGACGACGCGGAGAACTGGAGGCCCTGCGCGCCGAAGGCGACGTTGATGCCGCTCGCGTTCCAGAAGCGGCTGCCGGCGTGCACGCGCGATGCGTACTCGGGCTCGATGTAGATGTCGATCGCGACGCTCTCGGCATCGGGCACCAGGTGATAGGCCTCCACCTTGCCCACCGTGATGCCGTGGTGGTCCACCGGGGACCCGACCGAGATCGAGCCCAGCGTGTCGGCCGTGAGCCTGAGCTTGAGGCCGGGCGCGTCGGCGGGCGTCTCGGGCGGCGCCTCGAGCCCCACGAAGGTGCGCGCCGGCGCACCGTCCGGGTTCGGCTCGACCTCGACGTACGCGCCCGAGAGCAGCGTGTCGAGGCCGCTCACGCCGGCGATCCCGATGCGCGGGCGCACGACCCAGAAGCGGCTCTGCGCGTGCAGCAGCGGCTCGGTGGCGTGCTCCATGCGCGCCTTGACCACGACGCCCGAGAGGTCGGGCGCGAGGGTCACCGTCTCCACGCTGCCGACCTCGACGCTCTTGAAGCGGATCTTGGTCTTGCCGGCGTCGAGGCCGTCGGCCGTGGTGAAGGTGATGGTGATCTCGGGGCCGCGCGACTGCACCGCGTCGAACCACAGCCAGGCGCCGATGCCCGCCGCGACGATCGGCACGATCCACACCAGCGAGAAGCCGCGCTTGCGCTCGATCACGGCGGCCGGCACCTCCGCGGGGCTGCCAGGCGGTCCGGCGGGCGGGTCGCTGGTCATCGGCTGGCTTCCTCCACGTCCCACATGATCCGGGGATCGAAGCTCGCGGCGGCCAGCATGGTAAGCACCACGACCGAGGCGAACCAGATCGCGCCCGGCCCCGCCTCGATGGTGGACAGCGCCTGCAGCTTCACCAGCGCGACGAGGATGGAGATCATGAAGATGTCGAGCATGGACCAGCGGCCCACGAACTCGACCAGGCGGTAGAAGGCGGTGCGGTCGCGCATGCGCCAGCGCCAGCCGCGCTGCGCGGACAGCGCCATCCACGTGAGCCCGAGCAGCTTGATCATGGGCACCGTGATGCTGGCGAACAGCACCAGCACCGCGACGGCCGGCTGGCCCGTGTTGAAGAGCACCTTCACGCCCGACATGATCGTGTCCGGCTCGCCGCGCCCGGCGTAGATGACCTGCATGACCGGCATCACGTTGGCCGGGATGTAGAGCAGGAAGCCGGCGGCCAGCAGGGCCCACGTGCGGCGCAGGCTGTCGGGCTTGCGGCGGTGCAGCACGGAGTCGCAGCGCGGGCAGCGCAGGTGCCCGCCGCGCGGCGGCTCGCTCCAGCGGGACAGCAGGCCGCACTCGTGGCACGAGACGAGGCCGGCCTGCGTGGCGGTCAGGATGGCGAGGTCTCCAGCGCGTCCCAGGCCTGGTGCGAGTCGAAGGCCGAGTTGGCCGCCGCCAGCAGGATGATGAGCGCGCCGAAGGCGTACATCGAGGTGCCCAGCTGCACCTGGGCCAGGTCCGAGAGCTTGATGATGGCCACCAGCGAGCCCAGCAGGAACACGTCCAGCATGGCCCACGGCTGCAGGCGCCCGGCCAGCTTGAGGGCCGGGCCCAGCGCCGGCGGACGCCAGCCGAAGCGCAGCGAGGCCGTGACGAAGACCAGCAGCGCAAGCCGCACCGCGGGCGCGAGCACGATCACGAAGAAGACCAGGCTCGCGAGCTCCCAGTAGCCCTGCGCGAACAGCTCCTGGACCCCGGAGGCCAGGTGGTTCTGCTCCACCAGGCCGCCCATCTTGAAGGTCAGGAAGGGGAAGGTGTTGGCCACCACCAGCACCACGATGCTGGCGAGGCTCAGCGCCAGAGCGTGCTCGGTGCCCGCGCGCATGTCGCGGTAGAGGCGCGAGCCGCAGCGCGTGCAGCGCGCCGTGCCGCGGGGCGGCAGCGGCACTCGCCGATGCAGCAGGTCGCAGTCGTGGCAGGCGATCAGCCCCGCGCTGGCGGACATCGCCGGCATCCTACTGCGGCAGCTCGGCCGGCGGTGCCCGCGACCAGCGCGATTTGACGCCTCACGCCCGCACTGCTAGGGTCGCCCGGGCTGCGGTCGCCCTCGCGGGTGCGCGACCGCCGGCCAAGCTCGGGCCCGCCGGAGTCGCACCATGCTCGCTCGCATCCTGGCTACGTGCGTCGTCCTCGGAGCGTGCCTCGCGCCGCTCGCCGCGCAGGCCGAGCCCGCCCGCGGCCAGGCGGCGGCCCCGGCCGTCACGCCCGAGCAGGCCGCCGCCGCGGCCAAGGCGCTCGAGAAGGGCCTGGCCGCCGCGGAGAACGGCGCGCGCATCGCGGCCCTGCGCGAGGCGGCCGCCGTGGACCACGACGAGGTGGCCAAGGTGGCGGCCAAGGCGCTCATCGAGAAGGACGAAGGCGTGCGCATCGCCGCCGCGGAGACGCTGGGCGGGATGAGCTGCAAGGAGTCGCTCACCGCGCTGCACCGCGGCGTGGAGAAGAAGCAGAACATCGAGGACTCGAAGGTGGCTGCGGCGCTGTTCAAGGCCATCGGGCGGCACGCCGACGTCTCGTCGGTGCCGGTGCTGGGCGCGGACCCGTTCAAGAACCTCGACGCGGACGTCGTGCGGGCGCGCATCTACTCCCTGGGCAACATCCGCTCCAGGAAGGCGGTCGACGAGCTCATGAAGCTCATGCTGCTGGGCAACCCCACGCCCGGCCAGGACTCGCCCTACATGCCCGTCGTGCGCGTGGCGCTCGTGCGCCTCACCGGCACGGACCAGACCACGAACAAGGACCTCTGGCAGGCCTGGTGGCGCGAGAACAAGGACAAGTTCGAGGTCGCCGCGGAGCCGGCCGCGATGCCCGTGGACCTGCAGACCCAGTGGGACGAGTTCTGGGGCGTGCGCACCGCCCAGCCCGCCGGCCCGGCGGACAGGCCGCGCGCGGGCGGCTGAGCCGGCGCGCCGCGCGCGGGTCGCCGCTCACCCCGCCGCAGGATCCGCCGGCGCGGCGTTCCAGCGCTCCTTCGGCACCACCACCGGGTGCGCCGGGTTGGCCATGAAGTGCGGCGACATGATCTGCACGCCGTGCTCGTTGAAGTCGTCCTGGATGTTCTTGTGCAGGACGGAGAGCACCGGGATGCGGTGCGCCGGGACGTCCACGGTCACCGTGAGCCTGTAGCGCACGTAGAAGTCGGCCAGCTCGATCTGCAGCACCGTGGGCGGCGGGTCGCG
>DASUFI010000195.1:0-2214 GCA_036274635.1 Planctomycetota bacterium | reverse complement strand
GGGGCGCGGTGCTCAAGGATCGGGCGCCGAGCCGAGGCGGCCCGTCGGCGGCGTGAGCGCCGCGGCGGCCGCATTGCCCAGGATCGAGCGGCGCCTGTTCCAGACGATCTCCTGCACGCCGGGCGCGAGCGCTGGCAGCAGCTGCTGGGCCGTCTCGTGGTCACGCACCACGCAGTAGACCGGCTGCTCGACGTCGAGCCGGTCGGCCAGCCCGGAGCTGTCGTCCGCGTACCAGGCATCCCGCTCGGCGGGCGGCAGCTGCTCGAGGCCGAAGGCCAGCTCGCCGCGGCGGCCCATGACGAGCAGTCGCTGCTTCGAGTAGAAGGCGAGGCCCGGCAGCCACGCGTCGGCGACGAGCAGCGTCGCGTGCGCGTCGAGGCCGGGCTGGATGGCCTGCACGAGCTGCTTGCAGGTGTGGTTCGGGCTCAGGACGGAGCCCACGACCAGGCCCGCGTCGATGAGCAGCACCATGCCCCCGGCCAGCACGGCGACCAGGGCGACGGCCTGGCGCCGCGCGAGCGCGACCAGCACGGCCGCGCCGCACGCGGCCAGCACCAGCGCGAATCCGAAGGCCAGCGCGGGCCCGCGCGCCTCGACGCTCGCCAGGGCCCCGGGCCCCAGCCGCACGCAGGCCACGGCGCCGGCCAGCAGGAGCAGCGCCACGGCGGCGCCCGCGAGGCGCAGGCGCGGAAGGGCCGCCGGCCCGCGCGCGATCTGCCGGTCGAGCCATGCGCCCAGGGGCACCGCCGCAAGCGGCAGGGCCGGCTCCACGTACGGCAGCAGCTTGCCGTCGGAGAGCGAGAAGAAGAGCGTCACCACGAAGGCGCCGCCCAGCAGGAAGAGCGCGGCCTGCTGGCGCGGGCCGGTGGGCGGCCCTAGCGAGCGCAGGTCGCGCAGCGAGGCGAGCGCGAAGGGCGACCACGGGAAGAACAGCACCGGCAGCCAGGCGACGAAGTAGAAGGGGCTCGCGGAGTGCTGCTCGCTGCCTTCCAGCCCGAGGAAGCGCCCGACGTGCTGCTGGTACCAGAAGAAGTGGTCGAAGCCGGCGTGCCGCGCGGACACCAGCAGGAACCACGGCGCGGCCACGACCAGCAGCAGCGGCGCGGTCAGCCACAGCTCGCGCCGCGCCAACGCGCTCCAGCGCCGCGCGAGCACGACGAAGAGCCCGATGGTGCCGCCGGCGAGGAGCAGCGCCACCGGCCCCTTGGCCAGCACCGCCAGGCCGAGCGCCACCCAGGCCCCGCCGAAGGCCGCCCACGCCCGGCCGCCGCGCGCGACGTGTCCCGACCACCACAGCGCCAGCGCCAGGAAGAGCAGCGTGGAGAAGACCGCGTCGATGACGACGGCGTGCCCCAGGCCGGCCCACAGCAGGCTCGTGGCCAGGATCACCGCGCCCAGCAGGCCCGCGCGCTCGCCGAAGGTGCGCCGCCCCAGCCACCACGCGGCGAGCACGCCGCCGACGGCGGCCAGCGCCGGCACCAGGCGCGCCGCGCCTTCGGTGTGGCCGATCACCCGGAACGCGCCGGCCACCAGCCAGTAGAAGAGCGGCGGCTTCTCGAAGTAGACCGCGCCGTCCAGCGTCGGCGTGACGAGGTCGCCCCGCTCGAGCATCTCGCGCGGGATCTCCGCGTAGCGGCCCTCGTCGGGATCCCACACGCCGCTCTCGCCGAGCCGGAAGAAGAACAGCGGGACGAGCAGCAGCACCAGCAGCGCCAGGCTGCGCGCGGCGGGCGAGGGCGGGCGTGCGGGCGCCTCGCGCGCCAGGGCCGCCGCGTGGCGACGCGCCGTGACGCCCGCCACGAGCAGGCCGAGGAGCGCGCCGGCGAAGACGTCCGAGGGCAGGTGGGCGCCCTGGATCACGCGCGCGCCGGCCGCCACGCCCGCGACCAGGAGCGCCGGCCAGCGCAGTCGCCGGGACGCGCAGGCCAGCAGGCCCGCGACGCAGAAGGCGCCCGCGGCGTGACCCGACGGAAAGCGGCCCCAGGCGCGCGGCAGCCACTCGTTCACGTTCTCCGGCCCCTTGAACCAGGCCTCGTCGCGCGCCACGAGCGGCTTGAAGATGCACACGAGCAGGCCGGTGACGGCGAGCGCGCCGAGCATGCGCCAGGCCAGCGCGCGCCACGCGCCGCGGTCGAGCGCGACGCCCAGGCCGTAGAGCGCGGCCACCGTGAAGAGGCAGGCGCCGACGGCGCCGAGCTGCGACAAGGAGCGGGC
>DASUFI010000194.1:0-9849 GCA_036274635.1 Planctomycetota bacterium | reverse complement strand
CGGATCGACAGGACACGGGGACACTCGCTGTCCCTCGTGATCGCTCGCTCCTCCCGCGTGCGGCCGGCGGGTCTTGCCTCCCGCCGGCCGCGCGTCTTTCAGGGGCCTGACGCGGCGCGCTGCACGCGATCGAGCAGCGCCACGAAGGTGGGATCGTCGCGCAGGGAGTCCAGCGACGGTGTCGACGAGAGCTCGCCCACGTTGGAGTAGCCGGCGTCGATGGCGCGGGCGAGCAGCTCGAGCAGGCGCTCGCGGGCCTCGGCCTCGGCGGCCGAGCGCGCGGCGCCCTGCGGCATCGTGCGGCGCACGGAGAGCAGCCACTCGTTCCACAGGTCGGCGGCCTGACGCAGCGGCCAGGCCCCGGCGGCCTGCGCCTCGAAGGCTTCCACGGCGGCGCGCGCCTGGGCGCCGCGGTCGGTCTCGCACAAGGCCAGGGCGCGCAGGTAGGCGGCGGCGGAGAGCATGCCGCGGTCGTCGGCCGAGAGTGCGCCGGCGAGGTCGCAGGCCTGCAGGATCGTCGTCGCGTCGGCCAGCAGCGCGAGCGCCTCGTCGAAGCGCACCTTCATCTGGATGAGCGAATTGGCGATGTTGATGCGCGTCTGGCAGGCCTTGGTCTGCAGGTCGTAGCGCGCGGGCTCGGCGACGCAGCGCGCCAGCTCCTCGGGCAGCAGGTCGGAGAGCGCGGCCAGCGCGCGCTCGTAGTCGCCGCTCTGGCCCGCGCAGGTGGCGCGCAGCTCGAGCACTTCCGCGCGCCGCTTGAGGTAGCGGTCGGACTCGGGGAAGTCGCGCAGCAGGCCGGCCAGGATGTCGGTGGCCTCAGCCAGGCGGCCCTCGGCGCGTGCGAACTCGCGCAGGTCGTAGTCTGCGACGGAGCAGTAGTACAGGCCCGTGGATACGTCGTAGGCGTAGTAGCGGCGCTGCGGGTCCGCGGCGTGCGCGGCGCGCCAGGCCTCGAGCGCGCGCTCGGCCCACTGCAGGCGGACGTCCGGGCGGTCCTCCTTGCCGCTCAGCTCGGCGACGTCGCCGAAGATGCGCCCGGCCGTCCAGAGCATCTCGGCGTCCTGCGGGTGGCGCTCGCGCAGGTCCGTGGCCAGCTGGCTGGCCTCGGCCAGCAACGCGTCGCAGGCGGCGAAGTCCCCCTGCGCCTGGCGGATGTCGGAGACGTTGGCCAGCGACACCGCGAGGCTGCGGCGGCGGTGATCGTTCGCGGGGTCGGCCGCGATGGCGAGGCGCAGCTCGGCCACGGCCTCCTCGGCGAAGGGCAGCGCCGCGTCGGCCTCGAGCGTGACGAACTGCGCCCTCCCGGCCTGGTTCAGGATGGCGGCGAGGTCGGAGTGGCGCGCGGGCGACGGGTCCAGCTGGAGCAGCCGGCGGCGCAGCGCGATGGCCGCGCGGCACTCGGCCAGGGCCTCCTGCGGCCGCCCCAGGTCAGAGAGCACCTCGCCGCGCGAGGCGTGCAGGTTGGCGCCCTCGGTCAGCACGGCCAGGTCGTCGTGGCGGTCCTTCTGCAGCGACGGGAAGAGCTCCAGCGCGCGGTCGATGGCGGCGAGGCGCGCGGTCTGCATGCGCGGCACGTCCTCGAGCTCGTCGGTGCCCATCTCGCGCAGCACGTGGCCCACCGCGTCGAGCGCCGACTGGAAGTCGCGCTCGGCGCGCTCGCCCGCCTCGCGCACCTGCCGCGCGGTGCGCACGCGGTTCAGCTCCCAGCCCAGCGGGAAGGCGATGAGCAGCAGCGTGCCCAGCACCACGCCCGTCGCCGCGGCGGGCCGGCGCTGGGCCCAGCGGCGCGCGCGCAGCAGCGGCCCCGGCCGGCGCGCGGTGATGGGCCGCAGCTCGAGCACGTTGGCCAGCTCCGCGGCCAGCGCGGCGGCGTCGGCGTAGCGGCGCGCGGGGTCGCTGTCCATGGCCGTGAGGCACACGGTCTCCACGTCGCGCGGCAGGGACGGGTTCAGCTCGCGCATCGGCACGACACGGCCGGCGAGGATGCGCCCGCGCGTGGCCTCCACGCTGTCGCCCGCGAAGGGCGTGCGCAGCGTGAGCATCTCGTACAGCGTCGCGCCCAGCGAGTAGACGTCCGAGCGCGCGTCCACCGCGTCGCGTTGCCCGCGCAGCTGCTCTGGCGACATCCAGGCCAGCGAGCCCACCTGCCCGCCGGTGCTGGTGAGGCGCACGCTGCCCTCGGCCGCGGCCAGGCCGAAGTCCAGCAGCAGCACGCGTCCCTCGGGCGTGAGCATGATGTTGCCGGGCTTGACGTCGCGATGCAGGACGCCGTGCTCGTGCGCGTGCTGCAGCGCCTCGGCCACCTGGCGCGCGACGCGCAGGCAGGCCGCGGTCCACGTGCCGGCCGACAGGCGCGCGGCGGCCTCGCTGGTGACCCCGCTCGGCGTCGCCGGCACCGACGCCGGCTGAATGTCGCGCCGGCGCACGAGCTCCTGCACCGTAGCCAGCAGGTCGCTGCCCGCGAGCGAGGCCGGCTCGCGCCCCGCCAGCTCGTCGATCACCTCGGCCAGCGACGCGCCGCGCACGAACTCCATGGCGCAGAAAGGGACGCCCGCCTCCTCGCCGCCCGCGTGCACCGGCACGATGCCCGGGTGCGCCAGGCGCGCGATGGCCTGCACCTCGCGCCGGAAGCGCTCGCGCGCGCCGGGGAAGAAGAGGTTCTCCGGACGCACCAGCTTGAGCGCCACGCGGCGCCCGAGCCCCTCCTGCTCCGCCAGATACACCACGCCCATGCCGCCGCGCCCGACGAGCGAGAGGATGCGGAAGCCGCCCAGGCGCTCGGGCAGCGGCGCATCCGTCGGCGCCTCGCCCAGCAGCCCCAGCTCCTGCAGGCGCATGACGCGCCGGCGCAGCGCCGGCGCATGAGCCGGGTTGGCGCGGCACATCTTCTCCAGCGCCGCCGGTCCCTCGCCCTCCCACAGCTCGAGGCACTCGGCCACGAGCCGCCCCAGCTCGCCCGCGCCCGGCTCGGTCGCCGGCGCGGCCGGCTCGGGCCCCGCAGGGGTGGGACGCACTCCGGCGTCGCGGGAGTCTGGCACGCGAGTCCTCGAGGCAGTCGGCACGCTGGCGCGCCCCGGCGCGCCGCGCAGCTGGCGCCGAGTCTAACCGCCCGGGTGCCCGCGCCGGCCCCGCGAGACGGGCCTGTGGCTGGCCGGATCTAGGGGAGAGGGCCGCTGCGGCCCGCAGCAGCACACCTTCCCGGAGACCGCTCGTGTCCACGCACCACCTCGTCCGCCGCGCCGGCCCGCTGTGCGCGGCCGGTCTGCTCGCCAGCCTCGCGGCGGCCCAGTACCAGACCATCAAGGCCTTCGGCGAGAACATCGCCACGGCCGGGGACCACACCGGTATGTCCGTCGCCATCCTGGGCGACTGCGACGGCGACGGCATCGACGACTGGATCGTGGGCGCGCCCAACGACGGCGACGGCGGCGTGGACAGTGGCACGGCCTACGTGCTCACCGGTGGCTACGACTCGAACGTCCTGTACGAGCTCCACGGCAACAGCGGCGACAACCTGGGCACCTGCGTCGCGTCCGCGGGCGACTGGGACCAGGACGGCCGCGGCGACTTCATCGTCAGCTCGCCCGGCTACGACACGCTCTTCCCATTCTCGCAGGACCGCGGCGCCGTGCGCGTCTACTCGGGCAAGACGGGCGCGCTGCTCTTCACCGTGATCGGGCCGAAGACCGGCGCGCGACTCGGCGAGGCGGTGGCGGGCGGCGGCGACGTCACCGCGGACGGCCGGCCCGACCTCATCGTCGGCGCGCCCAGCTGGGACGTCGACGTGACGGTGTCGCAGACGACCAACGAGGGCTACGCCGCGCTCTACAACGGCGCGACGCATGCGCTCATCGTGTCCTACACGGGCACGACCCAGGGCCAGCAGCTCGGCGGCGCGGTCTCCTTCGTCGACGAGCTCGATCTCGACCACAACTGGGAGTACGCGATCGGCTCGCCCGGCTACAGCTACCTTGGCCCGCCGCCCTTCTTCCTCAAGATCCTCGATGCCGGGCGCGTGGACGTCTACAGCGGCGCGACGCACGCGGTCATGTACACCAAGCTGGGCACCTTCGACGATCGCCTCGGCGCCGCGCTGGCCGACGTGCACGACACCGACCACGACTTCCAGCGCGAGCTGCTGGTCGGCGCGCCCGGCGCGGACGGCGACGGCGAGGCCTACCTGTACGAGGGCACGGCCGGGACGCTCATCCACACCTACACTGCTGCAGGCTACGGCTCGCCCGAGAGCTTCGGCTACGCGGTCGGCCCGGTGGGCGACGTGAACAAGGACGGCTACGACGACGTCGCGATCGGCGCGCCCATGACCAGCACCTCGGTCTACGGCGGCTACGTCGAGGTCTTCTCCGGCAAGGACGGCAGCCTGGTCGTGCCGCTGCTCAACGGCCCGTATCCGGGCGTGCTCGCCGGCGCCGCGCTCTCGCCCAGCAAGGGCGACCTCAACGGCGACGACTGGCCCGACCTGCTCATGTCCTGGCCCTACGCCGACTACGACGGCACCGACAGCGGCATGGCCCTGGGCCTGGGCTTCCTCACCTACCAGCCGGACCTGGGCTTCCAGGGCCCGGGCACGTCCACGCTGCAGGTCTACGGCACGCCGCTCGCCACGGGCGGGCAGGCCGACATGCGGCTCACCTACGCGGCCGCCAACAGCCCCGCGTGGCTGCTGGCCTCGCCTTCGCAGGCCTTCTCGGCCTTCAAGGGCGGCATCCTCGTGCCGAACGCCGCGGTCGCGCTGCTCGCGCCCTTCACGACGGACGCGCAGGGCAAGGTGGTCATCCCCGGCATTCCCGGCGGCGGCGGCTACCTCATCATCTACTGCCAGTTCCTGGTGAAGAACGCCGGCTACCCGCAGGGTTGGGGCCTGTCCAACGCGGTGGCCGTGGAACTCCTGCCCTGACTCCCTCGGGCCGCAGCTCCCGCTGGGGGCGGGACGCGGCTCATGTCCTGGCTCGCAGCGAAGCGCGACGGAAGCAGTGCTTCCGTCGCGCTTCCTTTCTCCCAGGCCGGATGGCCGCGCGCGCCTGCCTCAGCTCCCCGCCCGGGAGGCCATGAGCTCGTCGTACTCGGGGTGCGGGGCCGGGCAGGGCACGCGGGCGGGAGGTCCCCGGCGCAATTCGACTGAAGCACTGCACATGCAGTGCATCAGGAAAGCTTCAGTTCACGGCGCGCGACCGACCCTCTGCGCGCGCTGGCTGTATGCTGCCGGGCCCCCGCGGAGCATCACCATGAGCCACGCCCACGCCCCGTTCCGCCGCGCGCTGCTCGCCGCGGCCCTCCTCACGCCGGCTCTGCTCGCGCAGCAGCCCGTCACGGTGCGCTCGATCGCTGCCGGCGCGGCGCCGCACGTGGTGGCCGGCGGCGACGGCAGCTACGAGCTGGCGGCCTGCGCCGCGCTGGACGCGCGCGCGTGGCATGGGCAGGCCGTGCCCGGCGGTGGCACGCTCAGCCCGATCGCCTTCGCCAACCCCGCCGTCATGGGCACGGGCGGGCGCGTGGCCTTCTTCGCGCAGGTGGACGCTGCGCTGCGCAACCAGGGCATCTTCGTGGCCGACGCGGCGGGGCTGCACCCGGTCGCGATGGGCTGCGGCGGGGGCGGCGGCAGCGGCGCGCCCGGCGGCTGCGGCGATCCCTCGCCCATCGGCGGCACCTTCAGCGGCATGTTCGGGGGCACCTTCTTCTGCCCCTCGATCAACGCCTCGGGCGACGTGCTCTTCTACTCGGAGGTGCTTGGCGGCAGCTCGTCACGCGGGCTGTTCCTGCACGACGACGCGAGCGGCCTCAACGTGAAGGTGGCGGTGATCGGCGACGCGTCGCCGCTGGGCGGCACGTTCAGCCGGATCGGGCCGGGCTCGCTGAACGACGCGGGCGAGGTCGTGTTCCTCGCGCAGACCGGCGCGTCCGCGGCGGTGAACATCCACCGCTGGAAGGCGGGCGTGCTGAGCACGGTGGCGGCGGTGGGCGACCCGGCGCCGGGAGGCGGCACCTTCAGCCTGCTGGGCACGGAGTCGGTGGGCTTCGTGGACGGGACGGACATCCCGGTGGGGCCGGTGCCGGCGATCAACGCGAGCGGGCAGGTGGCTTTCAGGGCCATCGTGGGCTCGGAGCACCGGCTCATCGTGTCCACGGCCGGAGTGCACCAGCTGTACCTGACGGCGGGCGACCCGACGCCGGCAGGCGGCACCTACAACGGCTTCGAGGGACCGAACCTCAACGACGACGGCGAGGTGGCCTTCTTCTCGGACGTGAAGCTGTCGCCGGGTGTCTTCAACTCGGGGCTGTTCGTGGGCCTGCCGGGGGCGTGGCGCAAGGCGGTGGAGTTCTTCGATCCCCTGCCGGGCGGCGGCATCTGCTTCGGCCTGGCGATCACGCGCAACCCGATGACGCCGCTCGACGACGCGGGCAACTTCCTGTTCTGGACCAACGCGCAGCTGACGGGCGGCGCGGAGGAGGAGCGGCTGCTCGTGTCGCGCGCCGACGGCGTGCTCGCGCCCGTGGCCGCCAAGGGCGACGCGACGCCGCTGGGCGGCACGCTGGGCAGCTTCCAGGCCTTCGTCTCCATGCGCGACGGCTCGGTGGCCACCAGCGCCTCGACGCCGGGCGCGCCGGGCATCTTCTCCGCGCACTTCGAGGAGGAGCGCGCGCTGACGTGGGTGGACGTGGGGCACGCGCTCGCGGGCACCGCCGGCAAGCCGAGGCTGCGCGGCGAGGGCGGCCTCGCGAGCGGCACCGCGGGCGCGCTGCACCTCACCTCGGCCCGCGCCAGCGCGCCGGTCTGGCTGCTGGCCGGCTTCAGCGAGGCTCTGGTCAGCTTCAAGGGAGGGGTCCTCGTGCCCAGCGTGGACCTGCCGGCCTGGCTCTTCGCCAGCAGCCCCTCAGGCGCCCTGAACCTGGTGTGGTCGAGCTGGCCGCCGGGCGTGCCGCCGTGCACCGAGCTGGTCATCCAGATGTGGGTCATCGACGCGGCCGGGCCCAAGGGCGCGGCGGCGAGCAACGGCCTCGTGGGGCGCACGCCGTAGCGGCGCGACGTCCGCGCCAAAGGACTTCTTCGAGGGGTTCCCCCCTCAGCGCGCCGTGAAGGCGGTCGTCTTGCGGAGCTGCAGCCGCGGCAGCGTGTCGGCCGGGAATTCCGCGGCCGCGGCCTCGTGCTGCTCGGGCGCGCTCGTGTAGACGGTGACGCGCGGGCTGTTCGCCCGGGCGGCGCGCGCGGCGCGCACCAGAGCCGCGAAGGTGGTCTGCTCGGGATCGAAGTGCACCTGCGTCACGTGCCGGTGACCCGTCCAGGACACGAGCTCCTCACCGAGGAAGGGCAGCGAGCTGCCGCCCCAGCCCGTGCGCACCGAGATCACGCCCGGCTGCGCGCCCAGCGTCGGGCCCAGGTCCCAGCCGCCGAAGGTGGCGTTTTCGTGCACGACGACCGTGCCGCCGCCCTGGCCGTCGTTGGCATTGTCGCCGGTGGTGAAGGCCCAGCTGCAGGAGCTGCCGGACAGCACGGATGCGAGCAGAACCAGCAGCGCAACGCGCGCGGCGGTGCGGACCCGGGCGTTCATCGTGCCCCGAGTCTAGACCCGTTTGGGCGGACTGTCAGCTTCCGAGCGTGGCCAAGGCCGCCTTGATGCGAGTTTTCTGGGTGTCGTCGGGCGTCATGGCCAGGGCCTTGCCGTACATCTCGATGGCCGTCTTCTTGTCGCCCTTGGCAGCACAGGCCTCCGCCAGGCTGTCGTAGGCGTTCCAGGAGTCCGGATGCGCCTCGACGTTGCGGCGGAAGATGGCCAGCGCGTCGTCGATGCGACCACCCTGCAGATACTGGTAGCCGAGCGTGTTGAGGTCGGCCTCGGCGGCCAGCGTCATGGCCTTGTCCTTCGCCGCCGCGGCCTCGTCCTTCTTGCCCAGCGCCTCGAGCAGGCCGCCCTCGGTCCACAGGTTCTGGAAGTTGGGGCCCATGGTCACCGAGCGCTGGGCCCACGCCAGGCCCTCGTCCAGGTTGACCTTGTTCGCGAGGCAGTAGCGCGCGGCGTTGTTCCAGCCGTCCCACGAGAATTGCGGGATGCCGCGCAGGTAGACGTTGCGCGCGTTGTCCAGCACCACGGCGGTCGTGTCCACCGAGATCCTGATCGGCACGGCCAGCTTCTCCCAGCACAGGCGCAGCGTGGCGTGGTCGGCCGCGAGGTCGTCGAACTCGTAGGTCAGCCACTCGTGCATGGGCGACGCCTCCGGCTTGACGTCCACGCGCAGCGCATCCTCGCGCTGGTCGTAGCTGAAGCTGCCCCACGAGGTGGAGTTCTTGCTGAAGATGATCGTCCAGCTGTCCTTGTGCGGGATCATGTGCAGGCCGTAGGTGCCGGCCGGAAGCGCCTGGCCCTCGACCTTCACGTCGTTCCCGAAGCTGATCGTGGTGTTCTCGTTGGCGCCCGCGCGCCAGACCTCGTCGTACGGCACGAGCCCGCCCCAGATGGCGCGGCCCTTCACGCCCGGACGCCCGAACGTGACCGTGACGTCGGTGATGCCGATGACCTGCGACATCGTGCTGGCCGGACTGGCCCAGGGCGTGGGCAGCCTTTGCTGCGCGCTGGCCGCTTCGACGAAGAACAACGTGGCGAGGCCGACCGCGATGGTGCGAGGGAGGTCGCGCGTGAACGGGAACATGGGCGGACTCCGGTGGGTGAGCGGGACGGCGCGGCCTGCCGCCGCGCGCGAGGCCGCCAGTGTCCCCGCTCGCGTCGCCGCGCGGGCCCGCACGCCGCCTTCGTCACGGGGACGCCACGTCCCTGCGGCATGATGGCCCGACCCTCTCCGGAGACCACCCGTGGCCGAAACCGCCCTCCCCGCCCTCGCCCCGTCGCCCGCCGAGCTGGAGCGCAAGCTGCACGCGCTGCGTGCCCTGCCCGCCCGCTGCCGCGCCGCCGTGCGAGGCCTCACCGACGCCCAGCTCGACGAGCCCCTGCGCAAGGGCGGCTGGAGCTCGCGCCAGGTCGTGCATCACCTCGCCAACGCCCACATGCACGCCCTGCTGCGCATGAAGGCGCTGCTGCACGAGAACCACCCGACCCTCAAGCCGTGGGACCAGGACGTGTGGGAGGCCACCGACGACGAGCGGCTCGGCCCCGTCGAGCCCTCGCTGCGCATTCTCGAGGGCGTGCACGCGCGCATGGCCGATCTGCTCGCGAGGCTTCGGCCCGCCGACTGGGGGCGCACCGGCTGGCACCCCGAGGACGCGCGCGTCCTCACGCTGCGCAGCTTGCTCGACACGTACGAGGGGCACGGGCCGCATCACGTCGAGGCCATCGAGGCCCTCCGGCGCGCCCGGGGCTGGTGAGGGCGCGGCGGCGGGGCCGCCAGCTCGTCGCCGCGCTGCCCTGACGGCCTGCCAAGGGGTCGGTCCCGTGCCGTGAGCTGAAGCGACGCATATGCAATGCATCGGTGACGCTTCCGTGCGCGCGGCGCCGGACCCCGTTCGAATTCGAACTGAAGCGACGCACCTGCGATGCACCTGCGTCGCTTCAGTTCACGCGGGCGCGATCGAGATCACGGCGCGGGGCGCGGAGCCCCGGCGGGCCGGGCGTCCCGCGGGGATTTGCGTCGTGTGGGCGCCGGCCGCCACACTGTCGGCTCGACTTCCGGAGACCCCACCTTGCGCCATCCACTGCCGGTCCTGCTCGCCGCCTCGCTGCTTGCCGCCTGCTCCGCGCCTGCCGCGACGGGCCAGTCCGCCGCGCCGGAGCGGCGGGTGCTGCTGGACCGCGTGGACGACGTGGCCGTGGTCCAGCTCCACGCCGACGGCTTCGAGAACCTGCCGGCCTCCGACCAGGCCCTCTGCTACCACCTCACGCG
>DASUFI010000193.1:0-12920 GCA_036274635.1 Planctomycetota bacterium | reverse complement strand
GGAACGCCAAGTCAGAGCTGCGGCCGCGCACGCGGACGCTGCTCTGACTTGGCGTCGCAGCGGCGAGCGCATGCGAGCCGCTGCACACACGAAACCCGCAAGGCGCGGCCCTGTGGGCCGCGACTTGCGGTCCGTGATGTTCGCAGGCCTCCGCGGAGCCGAAGGCCCCGCGAAGGCCTGCACCCGGCAAACCTTGACCGCCGGTGGCCAGGCCCGCCGACGTCCTCCGCCGACATCTCCCTCTCCAGCTCGTTGCCGGCCCCCTGCGCCGCCACCACCCGTCGACTACCATGGTCCCACCATGACAGAGCGCGACCACGCCACGCCGATCCTGGACCCCTGCGCGACGCCTCCGGGCGCCTGCGGGACGCCGGCCGTCGATCCCGAGCTCGAAGGCAAGCCGCTGGGCGCCACGTGGACCGCGCCCGACCCCGGGCCCGTGCGTCACGGCGTCGTGACCGCCGCACTGGCGCACGACAAGGCCGCGCTCGCGCAGCAGATCTGCGACGTGATGCGCATGATGTACGAGCACGAGTTCGTGGTCGCGAACGACGGCAACGTCTCGGCGCGCCTTCCGAACGGCAACATCCTCATCACCGCCTCGGGCGTGCTCAAGGGCTACATGACGCCCGACCAGGTCATCGAGTGCGACCCCGAGGGCCGCTCGCTCGACGGCCGCCGCGTCACGACCGAGGCCAAGATGCACGTGGCCGCCTACAAGGTGCGCCCCGACATCCGCGCCGTGGTGCACGGCCACCCCATCTACGCCGTGGCCTTCAGCCTCGCCGGCATCAGCCTCGCCGAATGCACCATCCCCGAGATCATCGTGACGATGGGCACCATTCCCACCGCGCCCTACGCCACGCCCTCCACCTACTCGCTGCCCGAGTCGCTGCAGCAGTTCCTGGCCAAGGGTGACGCCGTCATCATGGAGCGCCACGGCGTCGTGTGCATCGGCAGCGACCTCATCGACGCCTACAAGAAGATGGAGATGGTCGAGCACACGGCCAAGATCACGCACGCCGCGCGGACCCTCGGCGTGATCCGCCCGCTGGCGCCGCCGGACGTCAAGGCCCTGCTCGACACGCGCAAGAGCCTCGGCATCTACACCAAGAACAACCTCTGCGACGGCTGCGGCGCGCGCGAGGTGTGCGCGTCGCCGCTGTATCCGGACCCGGCGATGGTGATGCCGGGAAGGCAGCCGGGGACATAGCGGGCCGGCGCAACCGGCCGGAGGAAGACGATGCCCTGCTCGCCCTCGACCGTGGGCCGCATCCCGGAGCCGCTCCCGCCCCGCGTCCACGCCCCGCGCTGGAAGCGGGCGCTGGCGCTGACCGTGTGGGTCGTGGCCACCGGCTTTTTCGTCGCGCAGACAGTCTTTCCCGAGCGCGATCGCTGGCTGCGCAAGGATCTGGAGCAGACTTGGCCGGCGGGAGCCGGCTCGCGCTCCGTCCAGCTGGTCAATGACGGCACCGTGCCGATCTTCTTCGAGATCCGGCACGCGGATTGGCATACGCCGCGTCCCGAGCTGCTGCTGCCCGGCGACGAGCAGTTCGTGGACGTGCCGATGGGCGCACCCGCCGAGGTGCTGGCCAGGGTGCTCGACTTGCAGACACGCGACGTGTGCTCGGTCGTCCCCCTGGAGCCCGGGTGGAACAACACGTCCATCGACGTGCGCGGTGACGGGACGCTCGATGTCGAACACCGCGACGGCGGCGATATCTGGCCACGGCGCGGCATCGTCGGCATCACGACCGTCTACCCTCTGCCCGTTCGGGTCGACCTGCCTTGGGATCTGCACGAGCATCCACCGGCCCGCAACGTCGAGCGCGAGTCGTGGATCGGCCCGGGCACTGGCGACGAGACTGCCGTCTGCGGCTTCGCGCTCGATCGGCAGCCCGTCGCGACGGTGAAGGTGCCGCGAACCGACGCGCCGGCGCAGACCTTCATGATCGGCGTCGACGAAGCGTCGAGCCGCATCCTGCTGCGTTACGACGGCACGCTGCAGCGCGACTCGACGCCAGCGTGGCGCCGGCTCGCGCGATTGGCTTCGCTGTGACGCGTCCGACTCGGATGGCAGCGTCGGTGGCGGCAGCCTGTCCCTGCTCACCCGCGCGGGCTACTGAGCCCTACGTCAGCGCCGCGATCGGCAGATCCACCCACACCGGGCAGTGGTCGTAGTGCGTCCAGCGGTCGGCCTCCGGCAGGCGCGGCAGGCCGTTGACGAGCTGCGGGTGCGTGGCGTGCGTCCGGGTGCGGCCGTCGACAGTCGAGCTGTAGTCGCTGCACATCAGGGACTAGAAGTGGTAGACGAAGAGCGTCAGGGCCTTGCCCTGCACGTCGACGACGGCCTCGAGGCCGTCGCGCGAGAAGAGGTCGGCGGTGCCCGCGGCGGTGCGCTCCGTTGCCGGCCAGCGCGTCGCAGGCGGCCGCCGTGGGCGCGAGGTCGTACTCGCCGTCGAAGACGACGATGACCGGGGAGCGGCGGTCGGCCGCGCTGCGCCCGAAGGAGGGCGGCAGCGCGAGGCCGATGTGGCGCGTCTGGCCGAGGAGGGCGGAGTCCAGGCGGAGCGCCTGAGCCTCGGCGCCGAGCGTGCTGACGCTCGGCTGCGGAGCGCCCGGCGGCCGCCTACTTCACCAGCGCCGCCGTCCAGGTGCGCGCCATGAGGATGCTGGTGAGCAGGTTGTAGCCGTCGATGGCATGGATGTTCGACCACGTCGCCACCTTGCGCCGCACCTCGCGCACGCGCGGCAGGTCCTTCGGCTGCAGGACGGCAACGGCCTCGGGCACCATGGCCTTCAGCAGCTGGAGGTTCCGGGCGCCGGGAGGAGGCGCCTCGAAAAGCGTGTCGAGCGTGAGCAGGATCGCCTCCCGCGAGGCGATCGGCCTGGCGGACGGCTTCACCAGGACCGGCGAGCCGCGGAGCGCCTCCAGACTCTTGCGCGTGCCGTCCGGGAGGCCCGCGGGGTCCACGTCCTTCAGAGCCCGCAGCGCCTCGGGTGTGGCCAGGTTCATGAGGATGTGAACCGCGGCGTCGCGCCCCGGATGCTCAGGGCGTGCGATGAGCTTGCGCAGCGCCGCCAGCGCCTGCGCCTCCTCCATGCTCCCCAGCAGGAACAGCGCGCCCTCCTCGCCCTTGGACTCGAACGTCCCGTGCTCGGGGATCAGGTAGGTCGCCTTCGGATCCGACAGCCACACGTCCGCGGCTTGCGAGACGTCCAGGCCCTCGAAGCCGAGCTGGGCCAGGGTCGCGATCCAGCGGTGCTTGTCCACATCCTCCAGCGCCACGTCGGTGAGGCAGCGCACCTGCAGCTCCTTGCTCGCGCGCGACGGATCGAGCTCCACGAGCAGCGCGCTGCAGTCGTACTGGAACATCACGTCGGCGCCCGGGGCCTTGAGCGCGTTGCGCAGGCAGGGAACCAGCTCCTTGCGATGGTCGCGCACCAGTTGCCAGACGGAGTCCATCTGCTTGCCCTTGGCGGTCAGCTGCTCGGCCGTCAGCTGCGAGGGCCGGAAGTCGTAGGTCGACGCGATGAGCTGCTGGAGCTGCTCGCAGGCGGACGCCTTCTGCGCCTCGACGAGCGGCGCGAGGCAGGCAACCCACGCGACGATCCCCAAGGCGAACTGCCGACGGCGCGGACTTCCCTGGCGTGCGACCGTCCTCACCCCACGACCCACTTCGGATCGCTGAGCTGACGCGCCCGGATCCGCTCGGCCTCCTTCTCGAAGCCCTTGCGCCCCATCAGCCCGTACGTGGCCACCTTGCCCGCCTCGACGCCTGGCTGGTCGAAGGCATCGACTTCGTACAGCAGGCCGCTGTACGCGGTCGCGATCATCTGCCACATGAGCCACTCGCCCACGTGGCGCGCGTCCACCTCGGGGAAGGTCGTGAGGCAGCAGGGGCGGCCGGCCTCCACCAGCGCCAGGAAGGTGGCGCGGCACTCGGCGTCGAGGAGCTGACCGAAGTTCTTGCCCTCGAGGTACTCGAGGCCGCCGAGGTCGGGCGGCGCGGCCGGGATGGTGACCTCGTCGGGGTGGTGCTCGACCGTGAGGAAGTCGAAGACCTTGTCGGGCGGGCCCTGGGCGAAGAGCTGCACCTGGCTGTGCTGGTCGGTGGCGCCCAGCGCCTTGTGCGGGGTGGGCCCGACGCCGCGGCCGCCCGGGCCGTGCTTGCCGAGGCTCTCGGCCACGAGCTGCGTGTGCCAGTCGGCCAGCATGCGCAGGCGGTGGCTGTAGGGGAAGAGCACGTGCACGTTGCAGCGGCTGCGCGTGTCCAGCAGCCAGTGCATGACGGCCAGCAGCGCGGCGGGGTTGCGGCGGAAGTCCTTCTCGAGGCCGCGCTCGCGGCCGACGGCCGCGCCGGCGAGCAGCTCGCGCAGGTCCCAGCCCATGAGCGCGCCCGGCAGCAGGCCGACGGGCGTGAGCACCGAGAAGCGCCCGCCCACGTTGTCCGGGATGGTGAAGCAGGGCAGGTCGTTCTTCTCCGCGAAGGGCCGCAGCGCGCCAGACTTCGCGTCGGTGGTCACGACCACGTGCTCGCGCCAGCCCTCGCCCAGCGCGGTCTTGAGCGCCTCGAGGAAGAGCAGCAGCTGGGCCATGGTCTCGGCCGTGGTGCCCGACTTGCTGATGACGTTGAAGACCGAGGTGGCCGGGTTCGCGAGACGCAGGACGGCGCCCACGAGGGTCGGGTCGACGTTGTCGACCACGTAGAGGTGCGGACGGTGGTGCGCGTTGCGCTGAAGGTTGTGCAGCGCGGGCGAGAGCGCGGCGTGCAGCGCCAGCGTCCCGAGCGCAGAGCCGCCGATGCCGAGCACCACGACGCTCTCGTAGCGCCCGCGGCGCGCGGCGGCGTAGGCCTCTACCTGGGCCAGCGAGTCGCGGCCGTCGGGCAGGTCGAGGAAGCCCAGCTTGCCGGCGCGGCGGCCGGCGGACAGCGCGGCCAGGCGCTCGCCGTGGCGACGCCCGGCGGCTTCGAGGTCGGCCGCCTCCACGCCCAGCTCGCCTTGCGGCCCGCCGCGGACGAGGCAGGTCACGTCGAGCCGGAGCGCCATGCCAGCCTTATATCAGGCCCTCCCGGAAAGCGCGTCGAGCCCGCGCAGCGCCGCAGCCTCGAGCCTCGCGGCTCCCGGCACTTGCTGGCAGGATGGAGCCCTTCGAGGAGGCCTCCCATGCGCTCGATCCGCAACGTGCTGCTCAGTCTCGCGGCGCTCGCCGCGCCTGCCGCCGCGCAGTTCGACCTTTTCGGCTGGACCCTGTTTGAGAACCCCAGCTATCCGTCCTCGGGCTTTATGGTCAACGGGGACGTGCTCACGTTCAGCGGGCCCTCGTATCCCGACCCATGCTTCGCGCCGGGCGCCGACGGCTACGCGAAGACCATCGCGCCCTTCGACGCGACGGTCTCCGTGCGGATGCAGTTCCTGCCCGATGACTTCTCGCCCGGCTTGGACACGCCGATGTACGTGGTCAACGGCGTCAAGCACCTGCTGGCCGAGGACTGCACCGACTGCGAGGTTGTCTTCCACGTGCATGCGGGCGAGTCCTTCGGCTTCGGCAACCACAGCGCGGACTGCCTCTTCGGGACGGCGGTCTCGGTCTGGAGCCAGTTGCGCCTCTTCCCCGAGCCGCAGGGCAAGTCGGTCGCGGGACCGTCGCTCTCCGCGGCCTTCGGGCAGGCTGTCGCCCGCATCGGCGACGTGGATCTCGACGGCGTGTCCGACGTGGCCGTCGGCGCGCCGCACGCCTCCTTCGCGGGCACAGACAGCGGGCGCGTCGTCGTGCTCTCGGGCGCGGACGCGACGCCGCTCTTCGGTGTGAACGGCCTCTCCGCCGGCGAGAACTTCGGCTCCTCCGTCGCGGGCGTCGGCGACGTGGACCACGACGGCATCCCGGACCTGCTCGTCGGCGCACCCAACGCGAGCTTCGCGGCCAGCGCCGCGGGCCGCTGCTACCTGCTCTCCGGGGCGGGCGGCGCCGTGATCCTGGCGCGCGACGGCGACAACGCCGGCGCGCACCTCGGGCAGTCCGTCGCCGGCCCAGGCGACTGCAACGGCGATGGCACGCCCGATGTGCTCGTCGGCGCGCCGGGCAGCAACGCCTTCGGCGTCGGCGCGGGCCGCGCCTTGCTGCTCTCCGGCGCGCTGGGTCCCGCGCTCGTGGTGGTCGGCGGGGCGGCGCCGGGCGACCAGTGCGGCTTCGCCGTGGCGGCCGCCGGCGATCTCGACGGTGACGGCGCCCGCGACCTGCTGGTCGGTTCGCCGAACGCCTCGCCCCGCGGCCTGAGCCACGCCGGGTCGGTGCGCGCCGTCTCGAGTGCCCACGGCACGCTGCTGCACAAGGTTGACGGCACGGTCGCGGACGGGCAGCTCGGCGCGTCCGTCGGCGGCCTCGGCGACCTCGACGCGGACGGCGTGGACGACCTCGTCGCGGGCGCGCCCTACACCAGTGGCGAGCTCGAGCACGTCGGCCGCGTGACGGTCTACTCGGGCTCCGACGGCGCCCTGCTGCAGAGCACGACCGGCAGCGCGGCCGGCGACGCCCTCGGCTGGTCCGTGGGCGACGCGGGCGACATCGACGACGACGGCCGAGGCGACGTGCTGGTCGGCGCGATCGGCTCGGGCGGCCTCGACCCCGGCGCGGCCGGCACGGCACGCGTGCTCTCCGGCCGCGACGGCTCGCTGCTCGCGATCTTCGGCGGGGTCGCCGTCGGCGACCAGACCGGCGCGGCGGTCGCGGGCGCGGGGGACCTCGACGGCAACGGCCTGCCCGACGTGATCGTCGGCAGCCCGGGCAGCGACGGCCCGGCGCAGAATGCGGGCAAGGTCACCTTCTACTCGGCCATCCACGTGATCTGGGCCGACCTCGGCGGCGGCATCGCCGGCAGCAGCGGCACACCGACGCTGGAGGGCAAGAGCCTGCTCGTCGCGAACGGCCTGTTCAGGCTGCTGGTGGATGGTGCGAAGCCGAACGCGCCGGCGACGCTCGTGGTCGGCTTCGCGGAGCTCGGCGCAGCCTTCAAGGGCGGCCTGCTGTGGCCGCAGCCGGAGGTGCTGCTCCCGGGGCTGATCGTCGGCGGCGGCGGATCGCTGGTCATCAGCGCGACGTGGCCGGCGGGCGTGCCCTCGGGCTTCGAGCTCCTGCTGCAGGCTTGGATCGTCGATGCCTCCGCGGTGCAGGGCCTCGCCGCCACCAACGGCCTGCGCGGCCTCACCCCGTGACGTGACGGCGCGTGCCGGCGACGCGGCGCCGGCGCGGTGCGCCGGTCCGGTCGCCGCTGGGCGCGCGACACCCGCTGATGCGTAGAATCGGCGGCATGAGCAACGCCATCGTCACGGTGCCCCTGCCGGTCAACGAGCCGGTGAAGAGCTACGCGCCCGGAAGCCCGGAACGCGCCGAGCTGAAGTCCGAGCTGACCCGCCAGCGCGAGCAGAAGCTGGACGTGCCGCTGGTCCTCGGCGGCCGCGAGGTGCGCACCGGCAAGTCGCTCGTGATGACGGAGCCCCACGCGCACGCGCGCTCGCTCGGGACGGCCTGCCTGGGCGACGGCTCGCACGTGGAGGCGGCCGTGAAGGCCGCGGCCGCGGCTCATCCCGCGTGGGCCGCGACGCCCTTCGAGGAGCGGGCCGCGATCTTCCTCAAGGCGGCGGACCTGCTCGCCGGCCCCTGGCGCGCGCGCCTCAACGCCAGCACGATGCTCGGCCAGAGCAAGACCTGCTTCCAGGCGGAGATCGACGCGGCCTGCGAGCTGATCGACTTCTTCCGCTTCAACGTGGCCTTCGCGCGGCAGATCTACAGCCAGCAGCCCGAGTCCACGCGGGGAGTCTGGAACCGTCTGGAGTACCGCGAGCTGGAAGGCTTCGTGTTCGCGGTGACGCCCTTCAACTTCACCTCGATCTGCGGCAACCTCCCGAGCTCGGCGGCGCTCATGGGCAACGTCTGCCTGTGGAAGCCCGCCTCCACCGCCATCCACAGCGGCTGGCAGCTCATGGAGCTGTTCCGCGCCGCGGGCCTGCCGGACGGCGTGATCAACTTCCTGCCGGGCGGCGGCGCGGCCATCGGCGACCCGGCGATCGCGCACCGCGACCTCGCCGGCGTCCACTTCACCGGCAGCACGGGCGTCTTCCACGGCATGTGGCGCGCGATCGGCGAGAACATCGGCAACTACCGGAGCTATCCGCGCCTCGTCGGCGAGACGGGCGGCAAGGACTTCGTGTTCGCGCACGTCTCGGCGGACAGCGCCGCGCTCGCGGTCGCGCTGCTGCGCGGGGCCTTCGAGTACCAGGGCCAGAAGTGCTCGGCCGCGAGCCGCGCCTACGTGCCGCGTTCGCTGTGGCCCGCGGTGCGCGAGCAGCTCGTGGAGGGCCTGCGCCACGTGACGCTGGGCGACGTGACCGACTTCTCGCACTTCATGGGCGCGGTCATCGACAAGGCCAGCTTCGAGAAGTGCCGCAGATACATCGAGACGGCGGCCGCCACGAAGGGCTGCAGCATCGTCTCGGGCGGGGAGTGCGACGGCCGCACCGGCTGGTTCGTGCAGCCGACCGTCATCGAGAGCAGCGACCCGCGCTCGGTCACGATGTGCGAGGAGATCTTCGGCCCGATCCTCACCGTGCACGTCTACGAGGACGCGCGCCTCGACGAGACGCTGTCGCTCTGCGACGACACCTCGCCCTACGCGCTGACGGGGGCGATCTTCGCGCGCGACCGGCAGGCCGTGCAGCGCATGAGCCTCGCGCTGCGCCACGCGGCGGGCAACTTCTACATCAATGACAAGCCGACGGGCGCGGTGGTCGGCCAGCAGCCCTTCGGCGGCGCGCGCGCCAGCGGCACCAACGACAAGGCCGGCTCGCTGTGGAACCTCGTGCGCTGGACCTCCGTGCGCACCATCAAGGAGACGTTCGCTCCCCCCACGGACTGGCGCTACCCGCACATGGGAGCCCCGTGAGGCGCGCGGCGCGCTGGCTCGCGCCGCTCGCGCTGGCGCTCTCGGCCTGCGCCGCGCCGCCCCCCGCCACGCCGCTGCGCGTGGCCAGCGACCTCGACAACCGCCCCTTCGCCTGGGTGGACGACGCGGGCACGCCCCACGGCCGCGACGTGGAGATGATGCAGGCCGTCGCCGACCGCCTCGGCCGCAAGCTGGTGTGGACGCGGCAGCCCTTCGAGACGCTGCTGCCCGCCGCCCAGGCCGGCGAGGTGGACGTCGTGTGCGCCACGCTGGGCGTCACGCCGGAGCGCGAGCGGCTGGTCGCCTTCTCGATCCCCTACTTCCACACCGAGCTGGCCTGCGTGACGCTGGCGTCGCCCGGCGTGCCGCGCACGCTGGCGGAGCTGGCCGGAAGGCGCGTCGGCGCGGGGGCCGGCACCACGTCCGCGCGCGCCCTGGCGCTGCGCGCGCCGGAGGCGATCGCCGTGCTCGAGAACAAGGCCGGCCTGCCTGCGCTCGAGCGCCTGCGATCCAGGGCCGTGGACGCGCTGGTCATGGACGGCCCGGCCGCCGACGCCCTGGTGGCCTCGGCGCCCGGCGTCCTCGTGCGCCTGCCGGAGAGCTTCGGCCCCGAGGACTATGCCCTCGTGCTGCCGCCGCGCAGCGCGCTGCGCGAGCCCATCGACGCCGTCCTGCGCGGGCTCGAGCTGGACTGCACGCTGGCGCGGCTCGACGCCGAGCACGGGCTGCACCAGGTCGCCGCGCACTGACAAGGGGACGGTCGTCGGTCCGGCCGCAGGCCCGGCCCTCGCCCCCTCCCGGCCCGTTCCGAGCCGTCCACTGGTCGCCTGCGTCCGGACCCGCCCGGCGGGGCGGCTCGCCGCGAAGCGCTGCAACGCCCCCCGCCGGCCGCGACGGTCGCCGCGCGCGAGCCCGGGGATTTCGACACGGGCCTGCCACCCGCCCACGGCATGCAGCGACACGGCGCTTTCTGATAACTTTCCCCGTCTCTGCCCGCCGCCCAGGAGGTTGCTCGCATGGTCAGGATCGTCGCCGCTCTTCCCCTGCTCACACTCGGCGTGCTCGCCCTGCCGGCGTGCTCGTCGACTCCCAAGGCCGCCGAGGGCACGCCGGCTCCGGCCGAAACGGGGGCCACCGCCAAGGCCGAGCCGGCCAAGACCGAGACCGCCAAGTCCGAGGGCGAGGCGGCTGCTGCGGCCGCGCCCGCCGCCGGCGCCGCCACCGCCAAGCACGAGGAGGGTGGCGACGACGCCGCCAAGAAGGCCAAGGAAAAGGAGGACAAGGAGAAGAAGGAGAAGGAGGAGGCCAAGAAGAAGTACGACGAGCTGACCGAGAAGCTCACCAAGGAGGACGGCTTCTTCACCATCTGGCACGACGGCGAGAAGATCTACCTCGAGCTCACCAAGAACGACTACGGCCGTCCCTTCCTGTATGCCGGCGCGCTGGGCAGCGGCGCGGGCAGCGGCGCGATCTACCGCGGCGCGATGCTGAGCGACAACGACTTCGTGCTGCGCCTCGAGCGGCGCGGCGACAAGAAGGTCATCCTCGTGGCGGAGAACAACCGCTACCTCGACGGCGGCGACGCGGCCGAGGAGAAGCTGCTGCAGGAGAGCACCAGCGAGTCCATCATCCAGGTCTTCGACGTGGCCGTGGAGCTCAAGGACGACGGCAAGCTGCTCATCAACCTGGGCGACTGGCTCAACAACGACCCGCTGCAGGTGGCCGCGGGCCTCGGGAAGTACGGCATCAACAAGGACCTGTCGCAGGTCAAGAAGGTGCAGGACTTCCCGCGCAACGTGGAGATCGACCAGGAGGTCGTGCTGCTGGGGCAGCGCGGCGCCGGCGGCAACCTCACGCTGGCCGACAGCCGCGGCTACAACCTGAAGGTGCACCACTCGCTGTGCGCGCTGCCCGACGACGGCTACAAGCCGCGCCTCTACGACCAGCGCGTGGGCTACTTCTTCACCGAGCGCAAGGACCTGCTGGACCTCAAGAGCAAGGACCCCGTCAAGCGCTACATCTCGCGCTGGCGCCTGCAGAAGAAGGACCCGACGGCCGAGGTCAGCGACCCGGTGCAGCCCATCACCTACTGGATCGAGAACAGCACGCCCAAGGAGTGGCGTGACGCGGTGAAGAAGGCCATCGAGATGTGGGAGCCGGCCTTCCGCAAGGCGGGCTTCAGCAACGCCATCGTGGCCAAGCAGATGCCCGAGGACGCCGACTGGGATCCGGCGGACATCCGCTACTCGGTCGTGCGCTGGAGCAACGACGAGAACGTGGGCTTCGCGATCGGCCCGTCGCGCGTGGATCCGCGCACCGGCGAGATCTTCGACGCCGACATCACCATGCAGGCCAACTTCGTGGCCATTTACCGCCAGCGCTTCGAGACCTACGTGAACGACCTGGCGGCCATGTCCAAGGAGGACCTGCTGGCGCAGACGCGGAAGCGCATCGCCTGCACGCCGCCCGACGACTTCGACGGCGGCCACACCTGCAAGCTGGCCGGCGACGAGATGGCCGCGCAGGTGGCCGAGGCCGCCGCCGCGGGCGCGCTGCTGGACGACAACTTCGACACGGAGAAGTTCCTGTCGTCCATGCTGAGCGAGGTCGTGGCGCACGAGGTGGGCCACACGCTGGGCCTGCGGCACAACTTCAAGGCGTCCACCTGGCGCACCCTGGCCGACATGTCCGACGTGTCGCTCACGGCCCAGACCGGCATCGTGGGCTCGGTCATGGACTACAACGCCATCAACATCTCCGCGCCGGGCGTGAAGCAGGGCGAGTACTTCACCTCGGCCGTGGGCCCGTACGACGTGTGGGCCATCCAGTACGGCTACTCGGAGTTCGGCAGCAACGAGGAGACGGCCCTCAAGGCCATCGCCGCGCGCAGCCAGGAGCCGGGCCTCGACTACGGCACGGACGAGGACATGTTCATGGGCGACCCCTACGCCCAGACGTGGGACCTCGGCACGGACCCGGTGGCCTTCGCCAAGGACCAGATCAAGCTGGCCGAGGCGGGCTTCGCCAAGCTGTCCGACAAGGGCGCCAAGAAGGGCGAGGGCTACAACGAGTACACGCGCTTCTACGGCATGTTCGCCGGGCTCTACTCGCGCAACCTGTTCGGGCTGGATCGCTTCCTGTGGGGCGTCAACACGAACCGCGACGTCGTGGGCCAGGACAGCGGCCGCAAGCCGATCGTGTTCGTGGATCCTGCGGTGCAGCGCGAGGCCCTCGACATCCTGTGCACCAAGGGCCTGCAGTGGAAGGGCGGCATCCCGGACGACCAGCGCCTGCTGCTGGCCGGCAAGAAGTACGGCAGCTTCGGCTCGTGGTTCGACATGTGGACCTTCGACCCGCTGCCGCGCATCGTGAACAACACGCGCTACGCGGCGCTGGCGCCGCTGACCGACAACGAGGTCATGGAGCGCCTGGGCACCTCGTCGCACCTCGCGGGCAACGGCGCGATGTCGCCGCAGGAGGTGGCCGACAAGGTCTTCGGCACCGTCTGGGCCAGCGACACGCCCGACGAGCACGACCGCTGGACGCAGTCGGACTACCTGGACATCACCCTGCGCAACCTGCGCATGGAGACCACGCCGGACGTCACCGCGCTCAACGCCTCGCTGCTCACGCGCGTCGACCAGAAGTGCGACACCTACGCCAAGTCCTCGGACAAGGCCGTGGCCAACCACGGCGCCTGGCTGAAGGACCGCATCAAGCGCTGGCGCGAGCGGCAGGTGACGGAGCAGCCCTGATCCAGGGCAGGGCCACGGGTCGGAGCCCGCGCTCCGGCCCGTTGTGTCAACGGGGCGGTGGCGCGCCGGGCGGCTCCCCGGCGCGGCCTTCACTCTCGCGCAGCTGACGGCGCAGCCGCGGGCGCAGCGCCAGCCTCAGCTTGCGCGGCAGGCGGCGCTCGCGGGCGTTCATCCAGCGGGCGGCACGGCGGCTGGCCATGCCCAGGGTGATGAAGCCGAGGAT
>DASUFI010000192.1:0-3890 GCA_036274635.1 Planctomycetota bacterium | reverse complement strand
GGACCGGTGCTGCGCGCCCCCCCCCGTGCCGGCCGGCACGACGCCGGGCGCCGAGCCGAGCTGGATCTGGTGGAAGATGTCGGCGTCGTGCGCAGGGTTGCCGGAGGCCGTGGCCTCGGGATTGTCCGTGAGCAGCGGGCTCACGAGGTTGGTGCCGGCGGACTGCGTGCCCGAGCCGTCCGCTCGCGTGTCATCCGAGTACCAGCCGTCATCGGCGAGGCTGCCGATGTTGACCTGCGCGACCCCCGACATCGCGCCCAGCAGTACCGCGGCTGCGACCCGAACGACGACAACACCCCTGCGCATCGTGGTTGACCCCCGTTGTGGCACGGCTCGCCCCCAGTGCACGGGCGGGCGTGTCCAGACTTCCCGGCGTGGACCTGTTCCACGCGCGTGAGCGGAACGATCTATCACGCGGCGCGCGGAGTGTCCATGCTTCGTCGCGTCGGATCTGGCTCGTGAATCCACGTGGGTGAAGAATGACAAGCTCGTCGACGAACGCGGCGAGCTCGTTACGCGATGAAGTCTGCGCTCCGCGCTGTGCCGTGTCGTTCCGCGATGGCCGCGTCGATTCCCGAGCGCGACTTGCCGGATCGCGCAGTCCTTGGTATGAGCCATGTCCCGCTGGGCGAATCGCCCGCGGCTCGGGAAGGCACCAGGGAGCGACACATGCCCATTCTCGCGGCGTTGCTGATGATTTTCGGGCAGGTCGACCTGCCGCTGGCCCCGCAGGCGCAATTCGCGCCGACGGGCAGCATCGTCACGGTGGACCTGGGGGCGCACGCCACCAGCACGCAGTCGGTGGCGGCCATCGATTCGATCCTGTCCTGGAACCCGGCGGAGCTGCAGTTCATCGGGCCGGTGCCGGGCAGCTACGTCTGGTTCGTCGCCGGCTTCCTGCCGGATCCCGACGGCATCAATCTGGACATCACCGACGGCAGCGCGCTCTACACCGCGCTCGCTTCGGTGGCCAGCCCGCTCATCCTGCCGCCCGACATCGTCGTGGCGGGCTTCCAGTTCAAGATCCTCTCCGGCGGCGCCGGCGGCACGAGCGTCGCGCTGCTGCGCAGCATGGGCACCTTCGGCAAGACGCGCGTCATCAGCTCCACGCCCGGCGTCGAGATCACGGGCGACATCTCGGGCACGGGCTGCGTCGGCGTCCCGGGCACGTGGACCGACGTGGGCGGCGGCATCGCGGGCGTCGCCGGCGTGCCCGTGCTCACCGGCACCGGCCCGATGGCCTGCGAGGCCCTCACCACCTACACGCTCACCGATGCCAAGCCCAACCAGCTGGCCTATTTCCCGGTCGGGCTCTCGAACCTCGGGCTGCCCTGCAAGGGCGGCATCCTCGTGCCGTCGCTGGACCTGATCCTGTTCTTCGTGACCTCGCCCACCGGCGACATCAGCTTCGGCGCCAACTGGCCCATGGGCCTGCCGTCGGGCCTGGCGATCTACTACCAGTACTGGCTCCAGGACAACACCGCGATCAAGGGCTGGGCCGCGAGCAACGGGCTGCGCAGCGTCACCGGCTGACGCCGGCGCGGCGCGCGCGAACGATCGGCCGCGCACGCGGGACTTCCGCGACGGGCTGCTGATATGGTTGGACAAGTCAAGTCATCGGGTTGCTCCTTCCTTGGGTCGTTGCGGGAGCAAGGGGACGACGGACGGCCGGGCGGGTCGCGACGGTGAGCAGTCTGATATGCGCGGGTTGGGTACCGCAGGTCCTGAGATCCGTCGTGGGGCTTCCTCGGTCTAGAGGCGGGCGTCGCGCAGGGCGCGGCCCATAGCAGCCCGCGAGGTTTCCCCGGTCGGGGCCCGGCCGCCGTCGTCCTTGCACTTCAGGGGGTGGCGCGCGGCGGGATCTGCTGGCCGATGGCCCAGACAAAGCCGCACAGCTCGCGGGCGCTGCGCTGGCTGGCGCGTGCTCGGCGATCGCCGCCGACAGTCGTGTCACGCGGGCGGTCGACTCGATCACAGCGGCCCGCATCTCGAGCAGGGCCTGCTCCTGGGCCGGCTGCTCGAAATGCTGCTGCGCGATCCACGTCATGTGCAGACCCGTCCACAGCGTCCGGCCCGGGTAGCGTCGATCGTGCCGCAGCAGGTCCTTGTCGAGCTGGTGCCGCGTGCTGCGCTCGGCACGCTTGGCATCATCGCGAGTGCGCGACAGGTCGCGCAGCGCCTCCGTCCCCACGTCGGGCACGACGACGGTGGACAGGTCTCCAGCCCGCAGCGCCAGCGCCAGGCGCCGCGCATCGAGTCGGTCTGTCTTGACGCGGTCTGCAGGCCGATGCGGCAGCCGCGACGGCGCGAGCACCTCGCACGCGTAGCCCTGCTCGCGCAGCTTGCGGCACAGGCCGTAGCCCGTCGGCCCCGCCTCGTAGCCGATCAGCAGCTCCTCGGGCGGCCCGAGGCGCTGCAGGCGCCGGCGCAGCGCCGGCACATCATGTGCGAGCGAGCCCAGATCGCGCGCGGCCTCGCGGCCCTCCTCGGCCACGGCCATCGCGATGCTGTCCTTGTGGACGTCGAGTCCCACGAAGCGTGCTACCGTGCTCATGGACCAGCCTCCTGATGCGGCTCTGCGAGCCTGTGCGTCCCAAAACCACGGGCACCGTAACCCGCGGTCTCAGGTGCGCTGGTCCAATCATTTGGTCTAGACTCCGGAGCGTCCTCGTCGGACGGAGCCTGGCTGGTGGTGGCGATCGATTCGATCTCCTTGCGCGTGCTGGCGCTGTGCGCCGTCGTCGGCCTGCCTCTCGGCCAGGACGCCGCACCGGTGCCGGCGCAGGAGGCGTCGACCCCGCTGGTGCAGTCCACCTTCAGCGCCGAAGAGCTGGAGCAGATCGCCGCGCCCGTCGCGCTGTATCCCGACGAGCTGCTGGCACAGATGCTCATGGCCTCCACGTATCCGGTCGAGGTCGCGCAGGCCGCCCGCTGGATGGAGGAGAGCCCCGGCCTGCAGGGCGACGCCCTCGACGCGGCGCTGCGATCGCAGGACTGGGACGACAGCGTGAAGGTCCTGTGCCACATGCCCTCGGTGCTCGCGCTGCTGAGCGGCAACCTCGACTGGACCCAGGACTTGGGCGACGCCTTCCTCGGCCAGAAGGAGGAGCTGTTCGCCCAGGTCCAGAGCCTGCGTGCCAGGGCGCAGAGCGCCGGCTCGCTCGCGAGCAGCGATCAGCAGACGGTGTCGCAGGACGGCGAGGCCATCGTCATCGAGCCCGTCCGCGACGAGCTGATCTGGATCCCGTCCTACTCGCCGGCCGAGGCTTATGGCTCCGACTGGACGGGCTCGGCCTGGCCTTATTCCAGCTGGTACCAGCCGTGGGACGACAGCTGGAGCGGCGACTGGGTCGGCGGCTGGGGCGACTGCGACTGGCACGACGACGACGTGACGATCAAGCAGGACGAGCACGAGTCCTTCGCCGACAAGGTGCGCGACTACCTCGAGAACGCGCCCAGGCCCGAGCCGCAGGACGTGGTCGAGGCGCGCGACCGCTCGAGGTGGCAGCACGACCCGGTGCACCGCAAGGGCGTGAACTACCGCAACCCGGAGGTCGCGCAGCGCTTCGGCGATCGCCCGCTGGCGAACGGCGTGACGCGCGACGAGGCGCGCGGCCGCGGAGAGCTGCCCGCTCGGCCGGCGACGCCGTCGGGAGGACTCCTGCCCTGGAACGTGCCTGATCCCCGCCCGGGGGGAAGTCCGGCCCCGCGACCTCGCCCCGCTCAGCAGCCGCACCGGTCCGGGAACGCGCTCGGCGGAGCCCGCTCGCCCCGGCTCGATCGCGCCGGCAGCAAGCGCGGCGCCAGGAGTCGCGGCGGACGCGGCCGCGCGCCGCGCGCGCCCCGCCCGCCCCGCGGTGGCCGGGGGCGGCGATGAGCAGGAGCGCGTC
>DASUFI010000191.1:0-2453 GCA_036274635.1 Planctomycetota bacterium | reverse complement strand
GAGGTGCGCGTGCGCGTTGACCAGCGCCGGCAGCAGCACGGCGTCCAGCGCGGGCTCCCCGCCGCCGGCCTCCAGCGCGACGGTGCGTCCGGCCGCCACCGTCCAGGCGGCGGGCGCCAGCACCCGGCCGTCGGCCAGCAGCGCCGCGCGCACCGCGAAGCGCACGCCGCCCTCCGTCAGAAGGACTGGTTCTGGATCTGGAACTCGACCGACTCGGCGCGGACGTTGCGGAAGCTGACGCCGTCCGCGTCGTGCACGCCGTCGAGCGAGAGGCGGAAGCGGAGGAAGGGATCGCTGTCGGCGATCGAGCGCGGCTTCTGCGGCGTGAGCGTGCCGAAGCCGGTGAGCACCAGCGGCGCGCCGGTCAGGCTCACGGCCGAAGCGGCCAGCGCCTGCAGGCGCGTGTCGGACGGGTCGGTGGCGTGCAGCAGGTAGAGCTGTCCGCCGTTCACGGCCAGCGCGGAGGGCACCACGCTGTCGCCGGCGAAGGCCAGCGGGCTGAAGCGCTGCGAACCGCTCACCGACTGACCCTCGAAGCCCGGCACCAGGCTCACCTGGAACAGCGTGCCGGTCATGCCGTCCGTGCACCACAGCGAGGCGCCGGCAGCGTCGTGTGCCAGGCCGACCAGGTAGATCTGCAGCGTCTGGCCGTCCCGGCTGAGCTTGAACTGCGACACCGGCTCGAGCGGCGCGTAGTCCGTGCCCGCCGGATCACCCGCCGCCGGGTCGCGCGGCAGGAAGCTCACGATGCGGTCCGCCGCGTTGTCCGCGAAGAGCAGCAGGTCGTCGGTGGCGTCGTAGGTCATGGCGCCCTGCAGGTCGAGCGGCAGCGTGATGGTGCGCTTGAAGTCGCCCGTGTCGAGGTCGAGCACGTGCACGCGTCGCGTCACGCGCTCCAGCAGGAACAGCTCCGAGTTCACCGTGTCCACTCCCATGGACACGATGTCGAGGACGTTGGAGGCGACCGACGGGATGTTCGGCAGCAGGATCATCGCCGGCCCAAGCGTCGTGGGCGCCAGCGTCACCGGATCGAGGCGGTCGATGCGCGAGCAGTCCTGGCCGGGCGAGGACAGCAGCACGTCGTGGACCGCGTCGAAGGCCAGGCCAGCGCGCGCCGAGACCAGGTCGCACATCTCGTAGAAGCTGTTGTTGACCTTGCTGGTGTCCAGGAAGCCGTTCTCGTCGGTGGGCACCGCGTTGAAGCTGAGATGCACGGGCGGGTCGAGGAAGCCCTGCGCGCCGCCGTCGGCTCCGGTGTCGTCGAAGCTCCAGCTGCACGCCTCGGCCACGTCGTCGTCGTCCGTGTCCGATACGTAGCTGACCTGCGCGAAGTCCCACTCCGGGTTCACCACGGGCGCCTGGTAGTAGAGGCTCTGCCCCAGGCCCTGCGGCAGGCCCAGCTGGCGCCCGATGTTCTCCTCGGTCACCGGGGGGGTGACGATGCCGACCAGCGACTCCAGGTCGACGGTGTCGTCGAAGTCCTCGAAGCGCGCGAAGCCGTCGCCGCCCGCGCCGCCCTGGCCCGTGCCCACGACGCCGCCGCCGGGGCCGCCGGCCACCGACACCTGCGCGCCCAGGAACACCTCGAGGCCCCGGCCCGCGCGCAGCAGGAGGTTGCCGCCGCCACCACCGCCGGCGCCGGCGAACTGCGTCTGCACGTCGAAGACCGTGCCGCCCGCGCCGCCCTTGGCGCGGATGCTCGCCCCGGGGCCAACCTCCAGCTTGCCGGCCGTCTCGAGCGTGAGGCTGCCGCCGCCCGCGCCGCCGCCCGCGCCGGGGGCCAGCAGCGGCAGCACGGTGAAGGCGTTGTTGACCGTGCCGGTGACCGACACGCCCGTCCCGCCGCCGCCCGCGCCGCCGATGTCCAGCTGCGGCAGCACGAGGAAGTCGTAGGTGCTCCCGACCTGCAGGCCGGGGCCGTCGATGCCGGGACCATCGAGCAGGCCGATGTCGATGTCGTCGAGCTGGATGCGCGCGACCGTGAAGTCGTTGCCGTCGAAGGCCGTGATCTCGAACATCCAGCCGTCGCTCGGGGCATTGGGCATGAGCAGCGAGCCGACCAGCGCCGGACCCGTCAGCTCGGCCAGGTCGCTGCCGGCCGTCTGCGTCAGGAGCTCCAGCTCGGTGTCGCTGAGCACCATGGCGGTGCCGCGCACGCTGCCCGCGCCCGCGGGCGCGCCGGGCGATTCATCCAGGGAGATGCCACCCGAGCCGCCCTTCTGGTCGACCAGCGGGTCGCTCGGCGGGCCATCGGACAGGCCGTCAGCGCCCGGCTGGACAGCGCCGCCGCCGCCGCCGCCGCCGCCCGTGGTGGAGACGCCCAGGGCGCCTTCGTTCACCACGACGTAGGGCTCGGCGCCCGCGCCGCCGCGCGCGAAGGGCGTCGCGTCGCCGCCCGTCCGGCCGCGCAGCCGCCCCACGAGGTAGCAGTCGCCCGCCGCCGCGATGGGCCC
>DASUFI010000190.1:0-13609 GCA_036274635.1 Planctomycetota bacterium | reverse complement strand
CTGCGCGCGCGACTCGACCTGAAAGACGCCCACGGTGTCCGCGGCGCACAGCATGTCCCAGGTGCCGGGGTCGTCGGCGGGCACGGTGTGCAGCGCCAGCGGCTCGTCCGCCGGCACGCCGCGGGGCCCCGTGGGGAAGCGCGCCGCGAGGCGGAAGGTGTGCGACAGCGCCGTGAGCATCCCGAGGCCCAGCAGGTCGATCTTCAGGATGCCGAGGGCCGAGAGGTCGTCCTTGTCCCAGGGCACGATGGTGCGGTTCTCCATCGCGGCCGGCTCGGTGGGCATGACGTCGTTGAGCGGCGGGCCCGTGATGACCATGCCCCCCACGTGCGTGGACACGTGCCGCGGCAGGCCCGAGAGCGCCGCCGCCATGCGCGCCAGGTGCGTCATGCGCACGTCGTCCGCGCGCCCGGTCCACTCCTCCGGCAGCGCGCCCGAGTCGCCGTCCCAGCGCCGGTCCAGCCGGCCCGCCAGCGCGTCCACCTGCGCCACCGAGAGGCCCAGCGCCTTGCCCGCGTCGCGCACCGCCGAGCGCGCGCGCCAGGTGATGACCTCGCCGCACAGCGCCGCGTGGTCGCGGCCGTAGCGCCCGTAGACGTACTGGATGACCTCCTCGCGCCGCGCGTGCTCGATGTCGATGTCGATGTCCGGCATCTCGCCGCGGTTCTCGGACAGGAAGCGCTCGAAGAGCAGCCCCATGCCCACCGGGTCCACCGAGGTGATGCCGAGCACGTAGCACACCGCGCTGTTGGCGGCCGAGCCGCGCCCCTGGCACAGGATGTCGCGCTCCCCGCAGAAGCGCACGATGTCGTGCACCAGCAGGAAGTAGCCGGCCAGGTCCAGCCGGCGGATGAGGTCCATCTCGCGCACGATCTGGCGCGTCTGCGCCGCGGTCACGGGCCGGTAGCGCCGCGGCGTGCCCTCCCGCACCAGGGCCTCGAGCCGCGCGTGCGGCGTCTGCCCCTCCGGCACGGGGAAGGGCGGGAAGCGGTAGGCCAGCCGGTCCATGCTGAACGAGCAGCTCTCGGCGATCTCCGCCGTGCGCCGCAGCGCGCCGGGCGCGTGGCGGAACAGCCGCTCGATCTCCGCCGGCGGCCGCAGGCAGAACTCCGCGTTGGGCAGCAGGCGCGTGGCGGCCTGGTCCAGCGTCAGGCCGTGGCGCACGCAGGTGAGCACGTCGTGCACCGGCTTGTCCTCCCGCCGCGCGAAGCGCACGCCGCCCGTCACCACCGCGCTCAGCCGGTAGCGCGCCGCGCGTGCCCGCTGCACCTCCTGGCCACGCCCGTCGCGGTGCAGCAGCCGGTCGTGCAGGGCGAGGAACAGCCGCTCGCGGCCGAAGGCCTCGCGCAGCAGCGCCACCGACTCCTCGGGCAGGTGCGGCCCGGCCAGCGCAATGAGGCCGCGCGCCTCCGCCGCCAGCGCCTCCAGCGGCGTGAAGGGCTCGGTGCGCGAGCGGCCGCGCGCTGCCGAGACCAGCCGGCACAGCGCGCTCCAGCCGGCGTCGTCCTGCGCCAGCAGCACGACGCGGTCGTCGGCGGTGGCCGGCGAGCCGTCGCAGTCCAGCGCGCGCCGCGCGCCGCGGCGCAGCGTGAGCGTGGTGCCGTGCACCGCATGCAGCCCGGCCGCCTTGCAGGCCAGGTGGAAGCGCGGGTTGCCGTACAGGCCGTCGCGGTCGGTGAGCGCCAGCGCGCGGCAGCCCAGCGCCGCTGCGCGCTCCACCAGCGTCTCCGGCTCGCTCGCGCCGCGCAGGAAGCTGAAGGCCGACTGGCACTGCAGCTCGACATAGCAGCCCATCGAAGAAGTCATTCGGGCGGCCATCAGTCGGCCTCCGCCAGCAGCAGCCAACGGCGCGCGCGGGCGTCGCGGCCCACGCGCAGCAGCGCGCCGTCCGTGGTCACGATCTCGTACTCGTCGCGCTCCCAGGGCTCCTTCCACCAGCCGCCGCACAGGCGCCGCGGGCCGGAGAGGCGCGCCACCTGCAGCTCGCGCCGCCCACGCCGCAGCCCCACCAGCGCGCCGCCCGCCACCAGCGGCACGATCTCCTCCGGCGGCCGCAGCACGCGCAGCACGACGTGGTCCGGCGCGCCCGGAGCGCCGCGGCGCTCGGGCGCCACCTGCTCGTCGGCCGCCGTCCAGCGCGCCTCGAGGCGGTGGTCGCGCACCAGCCGCGGGCGGCGCAGCGCGTCCGGGCCCAGCACCGCGATCAGCCGCGCCAGCGCCTCCTGCCGCCGCGTCTCGTCGCGCGCCACCTCGCCGAAGAGGGCGTTCTGGTGCACCGCGAGGCGCCCCACCTGCTGCGCCTGCAGGCGCAGCGCCGCAAGCGCGCGCGGCGGCGGCGCCGTCTCGATGCGCCCGGCCAGCAGCTCGGCCAGCAGCGGGGCGCGCTCCTCGGGCGTCGGCAGCGACAGCTCCCAGGCGGCCGGCACGCGCGGGTCGCCCGCGGCCGGCTCGTCCACGGCCACGTCGTCGTCCGGCAGGGCCGCGTCCAGATCCGCCTCCAGGCGCAGCGACAGCACGCCCAGGCCCTCCGGCGCCAGCGCGCCGCACAGCCGCGCGCACAGCTCCTCCAGCACCGGGCGCAGCACGTCCAGCCGCGCGGCCGGCTCGTCCAGCGCGCGCAGCAGCGCCCGCGCCACCGGCTCGCGCGCCGGCAGCAGCCCGCGCCGGTCGACGCCGCACGCGAGACGGTGCAGCGCCACGCCGGCCTGGCCATAGCGCCGCTCCACCGCCGCGACCGGCAGCGAGGCGAAGTCGCCCAGCGTGGCCAGCCCCAGCGGCAACAGCCGCCGCGCCAGCGCCGGCTCGAGCGGCAGCGCCGCCAGCGGCAGCCGCGACAGGAACAGCGCCTCCTCGCCCGCGTGCACGGTGACCGGCCGCCCCATGTAACGAGCCGCGACCTCGGCCGTGTAGCGATTGGACGCGAGCGCCAGCCCGCGCGGCAGATGCGGGTGCAGCGCGCGCCGGATCGCGGCGAACAGCCCCGCCGGCCCGCCGTGCAGCCGAGCCAGCCCCGCGTCCTCCAGGAACGCCGTGTCGCCGTCGAGCTCCACCAGCGGCGACACGGAGAACAAACGGCGGAGCAGCTCCGCGGCGGGCACGGCGCCGGCCAGCGGAAGGAGGACACAGACGAGCATGGGCTAGTCGCCGCCCGGTGAAGAAGTGCCTCGATGCCGGCAGCGAGAGATTTCGCGTCGGATCGAGGCGCGCGACCGCAGGCGGCCTGGAGGGCCGCTGAGGATCGCGCAACGAAGAGCCGTCGCGAAAGATCCGCTGTCCGGCGCGGCGTCGGTCGTCGCCGCATCCAGATCCAGAAGCAGCACGCCTCCGCCGGCGGCACCGCGCCGGCGCAGCACGGTCAGCTCCAGGGCCGGCCGCGGCGGCAGCGCCCAGCGCGGCACCTGCGCGTGCCGCTGCGCCACCTGCAGCGTGAGCGCGGCGGCCGAGGCGGCCACGGGCGTTTCGCCCGCGAGCAGCAGCAGCACCGTCTGCGCCGCGCGCGCCTGCCGCGCCAGCCGGAAGCAGGCCGAGAGCGGCGGCCGCTCGTGCGCGATGTCCAGCACGAGCAGGCCAAAGGCCCGGCTGCGCAGCAGCAGGTCGGCCGCCAGCAGCGCGCGGCGCTGGCGACGCGCTCCGCGCCGGCGCGCGCCGGCCGCGATGCCCACCACGGCCGACGTCCAGCCGTCGCCGCCCGGCGCCACCAGCACCAGCTGCGACAGGTCCACGCCCGCCGTGGCGGGGCAGAACGTGCCCGGCCCGTCGATCCAGCAGGTGGGCTGGCCGGCCTGCTGCGCCAGCCGCACCGCGGCCAGGCCCAGCGTGCTGCGCCCATGTCCGGCCAGCTCGCTCAGCTCGCCGGCGGGCCAGCCTCCGCCGAGCACGGCATCGAGGGCCGGCCAGCCCGTCGGCAGCGCCGCCGGCGCGAACGCCGACGAAGGGGCCGAGGACGGCAGTTGACAGGGTCGGACCACGGCCCTAACATCTACCTAACTCGCCCCTTCGTCAAGGCCGATCGGTCAGTCCTCCTCCACCCAGATTTCACGCGCCTCGGGGTGGCTGAGGAAGCGGCCCATCGCCTCCGTCGCGCCGTACGCGCCGGTCATGCCGAAGGCCAGCAGATCGCCCGGTCGCAGGTCGCCCGGCAATTCCGCCTGGCCCAGCCGGTCGAGGCTGGTGCACAGCGGACCGGCCAGCACTGTCCGCTGCGACGCGCCGCGCGCACCTGCGCCCAGCAGGCGCACGGGGAAGGGCTCGCCCGTGAGCTGCGGGCGCAACAGGTGATTGAGGCCCGCCTGCAGCACGGCGAAGCGCACGCCGCGGCTGACCTTGGTGCGCACCACGCGTGACAAGTACACGCCGCAGCCGGCCGCGAGGAAGCGACCGGGCTCGATCAGCCACTCGGCCGCCGGCGCGTCCGGCTCGCGCCGCAGCGCGGCGAGGCCGTGTCCGAAGGCGGCGAGGTCGAGCGGCGGCTCGTCCGCCGCGTAGGACACGCCCAGGCCGCCGCCGAGGTCCACCTGCTCGAGCGGCTCGCCCAGCGCCAGCGACAGCCGGCGCGCGAGGCCCAGCACCATGCGGTGCGTGGCCAGCAGGCGCGCCGCATCGCGCTCGTTGCTGGCCGCGAAGACGTGCAAGCCGCGCAGGCGCACCGAGCGCAACGTGGCCGCGCGCTCCAGCAGCGCCGGCACGTCCTCCTCGTCCACGCCGAAGGCCGAGGGCCCCGCGCCGCCGAGGATGGGCCGCGCCTCGTCCACGCCGCCGACGGGGTGCACGCGCAGGTTCACGTGCAGCGGGGCGCCGCCGCGCGCCAGGACATCGAGGCGCTGCAGGTCCTCCCAGCCCTCGGCCTGCACGCGCGCGCCGAGGCTCACGGCCAGGGCCAGCTCGTCGTCCTGCTTGCCGGGGCCGGCGAAGAGCAGCCGTGACGCGGCGCTGCCGCCGGGGGACGGCACCGGAGGCGCCCCCGCGGCCTCCAACGCCGCCGCGGCGAGCCGCAGCTCGCCGGCGCTGGCGCAGTCGAACGAGGCCCCCAGCCGCGCCAGCCGCTCGAGCAGCACCGGGTGCGGGTTGGCCTTGATCGCGTAGGCCACGCGCACGCCCGTCGGCAGAGCGGCGCGCAGCGCGGTGAAGGCCTGCTGGGCGACCGCCGCGCGGTACAGGAAGCACGGCGTGACGTGCCGCGCGGCGAGCCGCTGCAGCTCGGCGTCGTCGAAGGCGAACAGTCCCGCCGCCGCCGCGCGCGGCTCGGCCGCGGCGCTCACCGCAGCGCCTCCTCCAGCGCCGTCGCGGCGTCGGTCCGCGCGTCGCGGTACTTGACGATGACGGGCGCGGCCACCACCAGGCCCTGCGCGCGCCCCCACGCCGAGGTCGCGGGCCGGCCGCCCGGCACGACGACCGCGCCCGCGGGCACCTCGCCGCGCCAGGTGCGCTCGCGCACCAGATCGAAGAGCGTGCTGCCGCCGGTGAGCACGACGCCGGCCGCCAGCACCGCCCGCGCCCGAACGCACACACCCTCGAACACGCCCGCGAGCGCGCCGACGAAGGCCTCGTCCTCCACCACCACCGGCACCGCGCCGGCCGGCTCGAGCACGCCGCCGATCTGCGCGCCCGCCGAGAGGTGCACGCGCGCGCCGAGCTGCGCGCAGCTGCCCACCAGCGCGTGGCTGTCGATCATCGTGCCCTCGCCCACCCAGGCGCCGACGTTCACGTAGGCGGGCGGCAGGATGACCACGCCGCGCGCGAGGTGCGCCCCGCGCCGCACGGCGCTGCCGCCCGGCACGAGCCGCACGCCCTCGTGCAGCGAGAAGCGCCGCGGGGGATAGCTGGACTTGTCCAGCGCCGGCCCGCTCGCGCCGCCGGTCGGGTACTCCACGATGGCGCCGCGCCGGAAGCCGGTGAGGATGGCCTGCTTCACCCACGGCACCGCGGCCCACGTGCCGTCGTCGCGCCGCTCGGCCGCGCGCACGCGGCCGGCCTCGAGGTGCCCGAGCAGCGCCTCGTGTGCGCGCTCCCAGACCGGGTCGGCGGCCAGCGTCTCGGGCGGCCGCTCGTAGAAGGCGGCCAGCTCCTCAGGGCTCACGCGCCCGTTCCGGTGGAGGCGCCGCGCGCGGCCGCCTCCGTCGGCGTCGCCACGCCGGCCGCCGACAGCGCCGCGCGCAGCTTCTCGCGCGTGGCCGGCACGGCCCGCGTGAGGGGCAGGCGCAGCCCGTCGCCGCACAACCCGAGCTGCGCCAGCACGGCCTTGAGCGGGATGGGGTTGCTCTCCACGAACAGCGCGCCCATGAGCGGCAGCAGCCGGCGCTGCAGCGCCTGCGCCTCGACCAGCTTGCCGGCGCGCGCCGCGTCCACCAGCGCGCGCGTCTCGCGCGGCGCGACGTTGGCCAGCACCGAGACGACGCCGCTCGCGCCCACCGCGATGCTGGCCAGCGCGAGGTTGTCGTCGCCGGCGAGCAGCCGCTTGCCGGGCGGCAGCGCCGCGCACATCTCGCCGATCTGCCCGAGGTTGCCCGACGACTCCTTGACGGCCACGACCGCCGGCAGCGCCCACAGCTGCGCCAGCGCGTCGGGCGTGAGGTTGAGGCCCGTGCGGCCCGGCACGTTGTAGGCGACGATCGGCAGCCCCGGCGCCGCCTGCGCGACGGCGCGGAAGTGCGCCACGAGCCCGGCCGTGACGGGCTTGTTGTAGTAAGGCGTCACGACCAGCAGGCCGTGCGCACCGAGCCGCGCGGCGCGCTCCGCCAGCGCCGCGGCCTGCGCGGTGCTGTTGCTGCCCGCGCCCACGACCACCGGCCGCCCGCCGCTCTCCTCGAGGCAGGCGCGGATGACGGCGTCGCGCTCGTCGTCATCGAGCGTCGCGGCCTCGCCGGTGGAGCCGAGCGGGATGAGCGTCTCCACGCCGCCCGTGACGACGTAGCGCACGAGGCGCCGGAAGGCGGGCAGGTCCAGCGCGCCGTCGTCAGCGAAGGGCGTGGCGAGGGCCACGTGCAGGCCGGTGAAGCTGGGGACGATCATGCGCTGCCCTCCAGCGCCGCCGCGGCGCGCGGCTGGGCGCGCGGCTCGTCGAGCCCGAGCAGGCGGGCGGCGAGGCGCAGGTTGAGGTCGAGGCCGGCGGACAGCTCGGCGCCGGTGATGCGCTCCTCGGCGCTGTGCGCCAGCAGCACCGAGCCCGGGCCCGCGAGCACGACGGTGCGATCCGGCACCAGCGCGCGCAGCCGCGGGGCGTCGCTGCCGAAGGGCACCGGGCCGCTGGCGAAGCCCGCGAGCGCGGGGAAGCGGTCGGGCTCGCTGCGCGCGAGGACGTCGATGGCCCCGTCGCCGTCGCCAGCCGGCGGCGCCAGCGCCCGCGCGCGATCGAGGAAGTCGCTGCCGGGCACGGTGCGCACGAACAGTTGCGCCTCCGCGTGCGCCGGCACCACGTTGAGCGCCTCGCCGCCAGCCAGCAGGCCGAGGTTCCAGATCTCGTCGCCCAGCGTCGCGTCGCGCCGGCCGGGCAGCTCGCGCAGGCGCGCGAGCCAGTCGAGCAAGGGCCAGATGGCCGAGCGGCCGTGCTCGGGGGTGCCGCTGTGCGCTGCGACGCCGCGCGTGCTCAGGGCGAGCTGCAGCGAGCCGCGCTGGCCGGTGGCGAGGCGGCCGTCGGTGGGCTCGCCGTTGATGAGCGCGTGCGCCGCAGGAAATGCCGGCAGCGTGGCCGCGGCGTGCTTCGCGCCGTCGCTGTCGGTTTCCTCGCCCACGACGCCCAGCCAGGCGAGGCCTCGGCGGCCCGGGCCGCAGGTGCCGCTCTCGAGCAGAGAGCGCACGGCGGCCAGCTGGCACACGATCTGCCCCTTGGCGTCGCAGGCGCCGCGGCCGGAGAGCTCGACGTCGGCGCCGTCGGCCCGTAGGCGCGGCGGCAGGAAGGGCGGCACCGTGTCGACGTGCGTGCTGAAGACGAGCTCGGGCGTGCCCCACGTGGCGAGCACGTTGCTGCGGCCGGACGAGACGCGATGCAGCGCGACGTCGGCGCCCAGCTCGCGCAGCACGGCCAGCAACGCGGGCAGGCCGGCGTCCTCGCGGCCCGTGGTCGTGTCCTGCGCGCATAGCGACTCGAGCCGGTCGAGCATCCAGGCCAGCGCGGCGCGCGCGCGGCGTTCGTCGGCAAGGGGCTCGGGGAGACGCATGGGTGTCCTGGCGGCGAGCCCGGAGACGGCTTCGCTGCGAGTCGTCCCCTGGGGCTGCCGGCGCATCAGGGTCGCATCGTTGCGCGGCGGGCTCAAGCGCGGGAGGGGCCGCGCGTGCTCAGCGCAGGTCGAAAACCCAGGGCATGGAGGCGTCGGTGGTCTGCGCCACGGCAGCCAAGGTGCCCTCCCCCAGCGTCACGTCGACAAGGTAGGTGCCGGGCAGCAGCAGCGCGGTGAAAGCCAGCAGCGGCTCGTCCACGGCCTCGACGGACCGGTCGAGGAGGGGAATGGTCTCGTGGCGCGTGTCCCAGGCGACCTCGCCCGCCGGCGTGCGCACCACGAGGTCGAAGGCGAGGCCGCTGGCGCCGGCGGGCGGCGTGGCGAAGAAGCGCAGCTCCTGGTTCACGCCGGGCTGCAGGTTCACGTGCACGTCTGTGTCGCGGCCCTCCTCCACCAGCACCTCGCGGCAAGGCGCCGCGTCGTCGCGCGTGTGGATGATGAGCACGTAGGTGCCGGGCGGTGCGGGCGGCGAGCGCCACGCGCCGTCCACCAGGTCGAGCGACTCGGCGGCGCTGCCCTCCGTCGCGAAGCCGAGGCGCGTGCTCGATCGTCCGGCCGTGGGGTGCGAGGCCGTCACCTCCCGCAGTCCGGTGCGGCCGGCGCCTTCGAGCTGGAGGACGTGCCGGAGGGGCCGCAGCGCGCCGGGCGCGCGCTGCCGACCTCAGTACGTCGGGAACGCCAGCTCCGCCTGCTGGAAGGCCGCCTCCCAGCGCGCGGCATCGGCCTGCAGCGTCGCCTCCGAGCGCGTGGCATAGACCAGCACGTGAACCCGGTCGCCGGCCCCACGGAGCATCACGATGCCGCGCTCCCCGGGCCGATGCTCGCCGCCGGGGTCGTGGTACTCGAGCAGGCGCCAGGCCGTCGCCGTCGGGTGCTCGCTCCAGGCGATGGGCGGATCGCTCATCTCCCACCGCTCCACCGTGGCGAGGACGCGGAGGTTGACGGGGTCGTAGATCGAGTCGGGGTCGGTGGGCTCGTAGGCCTGCGCCTCGATCTTCTCCTGCCAGTCGTCCAGCGTCTGGCCCGGCGGGATCCAGGTCATGCTGGCCGATGTGAAGGTGCGGCTCAAGTCGGTGCGGGGCCAAGCGACCTGATCGGTGCGGCTCCAGTCGACCACGGGCCAGGGCGAGCCGCCGAAGTCGATCGTGGCAGTCCGGGCCAGCTCCACCGGCGGCGCCGTGTCGCCCAGCGCGGTGGCGGTGTCCGAGTCGCAGAGAAGGATGATCGCCGTCGTGTGGCTGCCGGGGCCGGTGGTGATGAGGTCGAAGTCGTACCTGCCGCCGGCGCGCGCGTCGAAGCTGATGCGGCCGTGCGGGAACTCATGGATGTCCGCGAACGGGATGGTCATCCGGCCCTGCACCTCGAGCGTGTGGGAGCCGGGCAACACCTCGACCGTTCTGCCGGAATGGTCGGCGATGGAGACATCGTCCACCGCAAGGATCTCGACCGCCATGAAGTCGAAGGGCACCCGGCCGTGCCCGTCGAAGTTCTCCGTGATGCGCGCCACGTCCTCGCGAGGCAGCTCAGGTCCCTCGTAGGCGCGGAAGGTGCCGCACGCGGCGAGAAGGGACAGCGCAGGCAGGAAGGCGAGGCCGCGGTGCACGCCGCGCCTCACTCCCACTCGATCGTTGCCGGCGGCTTGCTCGAGATGTCGTAGACCACGCGGTTCACGCCGCGCACCTCGTTGATGATGCGGCTGCTCACCTTCGCCAGCAGCTCGTAGGGCAGGTGGCTCCAGTCGGCGGTCATGAAGTCGTCGGTCTTCACGCAGCGCAGGGCGAGGACATTCGCGTAGGTGCGGCCGTCGCCCATGACGCCGACGCTGCGCACCGGCAGTAGGACCGCGAAGGCCTGGCTGCTCTTGTCCGTCCAACCCACCGCGTCCAGCTCGGCGCGGAAGATGGCGTCCGCCTCGCGCAGCGTCGCGAGGCGCTCGGCCGTCACCTCGCCCGGCAGGCGCACCGCGAGGCCCGGCCCGGGGAACGGGTGGCGCTTCACGATCGCCTCCGGCAAGCCGAGCAGCCGGCCCAGCTTGCGCACCTCGTCCTTGAACAGCTCGCGGAAGGGCTCGATGAGCTGGAACTTCAGGTACTGGGGCAGGCCGCCCACGTTGTGGTGGGTCTTGATCGTGACCGTGGGGCCGCCGTGCGCCGCGACGGACTCGATGACGTCCGGGTACAGCGTGCCCTGCGCCAGGAACTGCGCGTCGCCGAAAGCGCGGGCCTCGCGGGCGAAGACGTCGATGAAGGTCTTGCCGATGCGGCGGCGCTTCTCCTCGGGGTCCGTGACGCCCGCGAGCGCTCCCAGGAACTCGGCGCTGGCGTCCACGGCGCGCAGCGGCATGTGGTAGGCCCCGCCGAAGGTGTCCACCACCTGCTGCGCCTCGTCCTTCCGCAGCAGGCCGTTGTCCACGAAGATGCACTGCAGCTGGTCGCCGAGGGCGCGGTGCAGCAGGACGGCCAGCGTGGAGCTGTCCACGCCGCCGGAGAGGCCGCAGATGACCTTGCCGTGGCCGACCTTCGCGCGCGCGGCGGCCTGCGCCTCCTCGAGGAAGCTGCCCATTTGCCACGAGCTGTCGCAGCCGCAGCGCTCGTGCAGGAAGTGGCCGAGGATCGCGGCGCCGAACTGCGTGTGCGTGACCTCGGGGTGGAAGAGCAGGCCGAGGTAGCGGCCGTCGAGTCCCTCGCAGGCGGCGAAGGGCGCGCCGTCGCTCTGCGCCAGCGGCCGGAAGCCGTCGGGCAGGCGCGTGATGCGATCGCCGTGGCTCATCCACACGACGGAGGTCGCGGGCGCGCCGGGCAGACCCTCGGCGCGCAACTCGGCGCGGCCGTACTCGCCGCCCGAGCTGGGCTCGACCTGACCACCCAGCGCGGCCACCGTCGCCTGCAGCCCGTAGCAGATGCCCAGCACCGGCACGCCGAGGCGCAGCAGCGCCGGGTCGAGCTGCGGGGCGTTGGGCTCGTACACCGAGCGCGGGCCGCCGGAGAGGATCACGCCCTTGAGCTGCTCGCGGTCGCCGGCAATGGCGTCCACCGGCGCGGTGCACGGGTGGATGCGGCAGAACACGCCCTCCTCGCGCACGCGGCGCGCGATGAGCTGCGTGAACTGGCTGCCGAAGTCCACGATGGCGATCGTGTCGCGGCGGCCGAGGGCGGCGGCGCGCGGCGCGGCGTGCGCGGCGGCGCGGGGCGAGGGTCCGGGAGCGGTGGGCATGTTGCTCAACGGTTCACCTGGTAGTTCGGCGACTCCTTGGTGATCTCGATGTCGTGGGGATGGTTCTCGACGATGGTCGCGGCCGAGACGCGCACGAAGCGCGCGTGCTGGCGCAGCTCCTCGAGCGTGCTCACGCCCAGGTAGCCCATGCCGGAGCGCAGCCCGCCCACCATCTGGTAGACGAAGGGCGCCAGCGGGCCGCGGCTGGGCACGAGGCCCTCGACGCCCTCGGGCACGAGCTTGTCCGTGGCGGTGACGTCGCCCTGCGCGTAGCGGTCCTTGCTGCCGTCGACCATCGCGCCGAGGCTGCCCATGCCGCGCACGGTCTTGTAGCTGCGGCCCTTGTAGAGCACGGGCTCGCCGGGGCTCTCGTCGAGGCCGGCGAAGAGCGCGCCGAGCATCACGCTGCTGGCGCCCATGGCGAGGGCCTTGACCATGTCGCCGCTGTGCCGGATGCCGCCGTCGGCGATGACCGGCACGCCCGCGGGCGCGGCCACCGAGACGGCGCCGGCGATGGCCGTGAGCTGCGGCACGCCCACGCCCGCGACGACGCGCGTGGTGCAGATGCTGCCCGGGCCGATGCCCACCTTGAGGCCGTCCGCGCCGGCCTCGATGAGGTCGCGCGCCGCGTCCGCGGTGGCGATGTTGCCGGCGACCACGTCGATGTCGAAGCGCTTCTTGATGGCGCGCACGGTCTCGAGCACGTTGCCGCTGTGCCCGTGCGCGGTGTCCACCACAATGACGTCCACGTCGGCCTCGACCAGCGCCTCGACGCGCTGCAGGTCGTGCACGCCCACGGCCGCGCCCACGCGCAGCCGGCCGCGGCCGTCGCGGCAGGCGTCGGGCCAGCGCGCGAGCTGGTTGATGTCGCGCATGGTGATCAGGCCGGCCAGCGCGCCGTCCTTGTCCACCAGCAGCAGCTTCTCGATCTTGTTGCGGTGCAGGATGTCCTTGGCCTGCTCCAGCGACGTGCCCGGCGGCGCCGTCACCAGGCGCGTGGACATGACCTGCGTCACCGGCGTGGCGTCGTTGCGATGGAAGCGCAGGTCGCGGTTGGTGAGGATGCCCACCACGCGGCGCCCGTCCACCACGGGCAGGCCCGAGATGTTCTGGCGCGTCATGATCTCGCGCGCGTCGCCGATGACGGCGCTGGGCGGCAGCGTGACCGGGTCGGTGATGACGCCGTGAGCCGAGCGCTTGACCTTGCTCACCTCGCGCACCTGGTCGGCGGGCTTGAGGTTCTTGTGGATGACCCCGAGGCCGCCCGACTGTGCCAGCGCGATGGCCAGCGCGGACTCCGTCACCGTGTCCATGGCCGCCGACAGCAGCGGCACGTTGAGGGACACGCGGCGCGTGAGCTGCGTGCGCGTGACGCACTGGCTGGGCAGCACGTCGCTGCGGCGCGGCAGCAGCAGCACGTCGTCGAAGGTGACGCCCTCCATCACGATGCGCGCGAGCGGATCGAAGCTCGCGCCCGGGCTGGAGGCAGCGGCGCTGGCTGAGGGGCCGCGGGCCGGGGACGGAGCGTGCGGCGGGAGGACCTGTTCCATCGGGCAATTCCACCACACTTGCGCACGCTGATAAAGCGGCCGGCGGAAGAGCCCGTCCCCCCCACAAGAACCCGGGCCCCCGGGGGGCGCACCCCCCGAAGGCCCGGGCCGTGGGAGAAGGAGGAGAGTGAACACTGGGTCGGCGGCGCGCGGGGGTGACTTGAAGGCCCGCGCGAATCCGCGCAATTGCCGCGCTTTCAGTGCTCTTCCCAGACCGACGGGTGGCGCCAGCTGCCGGCCGGCAGGGGCTCGTCGGGCAGCTTCCAGCCCGGGTAGAGGCGGCTGTCCGTGCCCGGGTTCGAGCGGTAGTCCTCGAGCGAGAGATACAGGGCCGGGACCGGGATGCCCCAGCCGCCCTGCTCCAGCCAGTGCCTGTAGGTGCCCTGGAACCAGCTGTCGGGCGCGCCCGGCCGGCTCTGCAGGCGGTGCGTGAGGTTGCGGAAGGTCTCGTCGTGCGCGGCGCCCGCGTCGGGGTCCTCCTGCGCGATGACCGCGTACCAATGGCGCGCGCGGACGAGCGCCAGCTCCACCTGGTCGTCGGTGGCCTCCTCGATCGCGAAGGCGCGCGCGATGTCGGCCAGCTTCACCAGGAAGGCCACCGGCACGTGCTGGTCCTCGCGCACGCGCTCCTCG
>DASUFI010000189.1:0-21279 GCA_036274635.1 Planctomycetota bacterium | reverse complement strand
GAGGCGGTGGCCGCGCGGCGCGGCGAGCAGGAAAGGATCGAGGCCGACCGGCACCGCGGTGAGGCCGGCGACGTCGACGGGCAGGGCCAGCAGCGCGGCGTCGAGGCGCCCCGCGCGCAGCTCCTCCACCAGCGTGGCCGTGCGCGCCTCGCGCAGCACGAGGCGCAGCTTGGGGTGGGCGCGGCGCGTGGCGCTCAGCAGGCCGGGCAGCACGTAGGGCGCGACGGTGGGGATCGCGCCCAGCGCCAGCGGCCCACAGAGCGGCCCGCCCTGGCCCAGCGCGGCGTCCACGAGGCCGTCCACGTCGCCCAGCACGGCGCGCGCGCGCTCCAGCACCTGCTTGCCGGCCGCAGTGAGCGCCACGCGCTGGCTGTCGCGCTCCAGCAGCCGCACGCCGAGCTGCTCCTCGAGCAGCCGGATCTGCTCGGAGAGCGAGGGCTGGCTCACGTGGCAGCGCTCGGCGGCCACGCGGAAGTTCAGCGTCTCCGCGACGGCGACGAGGTACTCGAGCTGGCGCAGCGTGGGGCGCGGGCGGCGGGCCATCAGCGCATCATACGGCCGGGAAGTCCCGGACTCGGCATGTCGAAGCGTCAGTGCGCGGCGCTCAGCACGACCACGGTGTCGACCTCAGCGGAAACCTCCACGACCTGCGGTCCGGCGAGTGCGACGCCCGTGGACGGCTGCACGAGCGAGATCCGGTAGCTGCCCGGAAGCAGGCCCGCGATCCGGCTCTCGCCGCGAGCCCATTCCGGGATCTCGAGCGCGTGCTCGATCGCGATGCCTTTGACGCCGGCCACCTCGAGGCGCAGTGCCGCGTCTTCCCGTGGCAGATCGAGGCGCGCGACCAGCGTGCCGACCGCGGGCACGAGGATGTCCACGTCCGACAGCTCGCCCGACGCCGTAGCGACGAAGGCCTGCCCGCACACGAGCGCCTCGAAGCTGAGCGTCCCGGAGGGCAGATCGCTGCAGCTCCAGCAGGCGCCGAGCTGCGCCGACTCGTCGCCATCGGCGCAGGCCACGGGCCCCGCACGGCCGACTGCGTGCCCGTCCCGGCGCGCGCGGACTGTCGTCGCCAGCGCCGGACGGCCCGCTCCATCGCGAACCCGGACGTGCACGGTGCGACCCGGAGCGAGCCTCACGTCCACCCGCCCGACGGCGACCACCACACGATCGAGCGTCTCGGTCACATAACCTTCACAATCGACGGCGAGCGAGACCGAGTCCGAGTAGAGTCGGCTCAGGGTGACCGTCCCGTCCGCGCGGGTCGCGCCCTGAGTGGAGCCGGCGTGGCCATCGTGCAGCACGTCGACGTACGCGAACTCGAGTGGCTGGCCAGCCAGGTCGGTGACGTGCACGAGCAGGTCTCTCGGGTCGTGGTCGATCAGCACCTGCACCGTGCGCCCCTCCTCGGGCGCCAGTTGGAGTGTCTCGGGCCCCCACACCACGCTGCCGCCCACGTCCTGCACGCTAAGGTCGAAGGGTCGCTGCGGAACGATCATGGAGAGACTCACGCGCCCGGACGCGTCTGGCCGGAATGAAGCCGAGCCGTGCGAGGGCTGCGCATCGACGCCCTGAGACGTGAAGGCCGAGCGCGCCAGCGGACTCGTGCCGACCTCGAACGCCATGTCATCGGGCGCGAAAGCCTCCTGGGCGACCGTGCCATGGACCCGGGACGGCGCGCTGAACATGGGACCGTCACTCTCGACCACGACGAGCAGGTCGACCGCGACGACGCCGGCGCCGCGCTGGAGCAGGACGTCGAGTGACGGACAGCGGTCGAGGACGACGACCAGCGGATCGCCGGGGCTCGTGTCGGTCTGCACCGCCGACAGATCGACTCGCGCCACGCCGTGGCGCTGCGCCCACACGGTCACCAGGGCCGTCTCCGGCGGCACGCCGCGCAGCTCGCCCAGTCCTTGCGCGTCGGTCGGCGCGCTGCGGGCGCCCAGCATGTCCTCGGCGCGCGCGATGGCGCCGGCGACCGCGGCCCCGTCGCGTTCGATCGCGCGGAAGTGCAGCGTGGCTCGCGTCGGGACGAGCTCGATGTCGCCACGGTCGGCGCGGACGCGCAGCTCCTCTCCGGTCCATTGCAGCTCGCGAAAGGCGCTGCCTCCGGGATGCGCGATGCGGAGGTCCAGGGATTGCAAGTCGTCGGCGGCATCCAGCGGGATCTCGAAGCGTCCGTCGGCGCCGCTCACGAAGGAGGACGACGCGTCGCCGCGCGGCCGGTGCTGCTGAAAGGCGATCGCCGCGAAGGGGACGGCCACACCGCCGCCGGGCTCGACCACGCGACCGTGGATCGTGGACGACCGGCTGAGTCTCAGCTCCACACCCGTCGCCGGTGCCTGCACGCGCAGCGCGTTGGCGCCGCCCTCCGGCACGAGCGAACGGTGCAGCACGAAGCGGCCGTTCCAGCCGGGCGGCAGCCCCGAGAACTCGAAGTGGCCGCCCGCTCCGACGACCTGCGCATTGAAGGTGCTGCCGGTCGCCTGGCCGGCGATGGACACGTAGAGCGCCTGGGAAACGGGACCCTCGGGCACGTCGCGCTCGCGCTTGCGGGGCAGCGCCTGCAGCGCGAGGAGCAGCGGTTCGGTCGGCGCCGCGCCATCCAGCAGGATGTGGCCCTCGACGCGCAACCCCTTGCCGAGCACGATCCGCTGCTGGGCGTCGGTGGACTCGAGCGGCAGGCGCTCGGGCACGTCGCACACGCCGCCGACGATCAGCTCGGGCGACGGCGTGAGCCTGGGCGCGAGATCCTGCGCCGGCGTGAGCCGCACGCGGCCGAGGTCGTCCGTTCGCCCCGCGGCCAGCAGCACGTCTGCGCGCGCCAGCAGGACCGTCGCGCCGGCGGCCGGCGCGCCGTCGACATGGACGAGGGTCAAGTCGAGGCCCTGCGACCGGCCGGCCGGGTCCGCCTCGCTGCCGGATGAGGCGTGCTCGTCGAGCGGAAGCGCCGCGGCCGCGTCGACCTCGGGCAGCGGAGCAATGCGCGGCGCGTCGGCGACAGGCGACGCCGGTTCGAGCGGCGCCGCTCCGGACGTCGGCGCGCCGGTCGCCGGCACCTGGTGGAGCAGGACGCCGACGGCGAGGCCTGCGAGCAGCCCGAGGGTGACGAACAGCCCGCGCCGCATCGTCGTCTGCATGCGCGCCAGTCTAACGGGCCGGCCATCCGCCGCCCGCCGACGCAGCATGCAGCCGCATGCCGCTCAGTTCTCCGGCGCGGCGGCCAGCCTGTTCGGATCGGCAGCTAGTGCCTCCGCGCCCTCCACCGCGACGGCCGCGGCGTGCACGATGGCCGCGATGCGCGCGGCCTCCTGCACCATCTCGGGCGTGGCGCCCGCCGCGCGTAGCTGCTTCTCGTGCGCGGCGAGGCACGAGCCGCAGCCGTTCACGGCCGAGGCCGCCAGCGACCACAGCTCGAAGTCCAGGCGCGGCACGCCCGGGTTGGCCATGCCCTGCATGCGCAGGCCGGCCGGCATCTGCGCGTACTCGGGCGCGCCGACGAGGTGCGTGAAGCGGTAGTAGACATTGTTCATGCCCATGAGCGTGGCCGCCAGCGTGGCGCCGCGCGCGGCCTCGGGGGGCAGCTGGCCCGCCGCCTCGGCCGCCACCGCGCGCAGCACCGAGGCGCCGCGCGCCGCGTGCGCCGCGGCCAGCGCTGCGCCCCAGGCCTGCGCGGGCGAGAGCGCCTTCGGCTCGCGCAGCACGCGCAGGTTGAGGCGCAGGTCCTTGGCGGTGTCGGCGGCCAGCAGCTCGTCGAGGCTCATCAGGCCACCTGCAGCGTGGGCTGGCCGGGCTTCCAGTTGCACGGGCACAGCTCGTCCGTCTGCAGCGCGTCGAGCACGCGCAGCACCTCGTCCGGGCTGCGGCCGACCTTGCCGTCGGTCACCATCGCGAAGCGGATGATGCCTTGCGGGTCCACCACGTAGGTGGCGCGGCGCGCGACGCCGTCCGGGTCGAGGATGCCGAGCTCGGCCGAGAGGTCGCGGCGCAGGTCGGAGAGCAGCGGGTAGGGCAGGGCCTTGAGGTCCGCGTGACTCTGGCGCCACGCGAGGTGCACGAACTCGCTGTCCGTGCTCACGCCCAGCACCTGCGCGTCGCGGTCCGCGAACTCGCGCACCAGCTTGCCGAAGCCGGCCAGCTCCGTCGGGCACACGAAGGTGAAGTCCTTGGGATAGAAGACCAGCACCAGCCACTGCGCGCGCCACGTGGTCTGGTCGACGTCGCGGAAGGCGGTGGCCGGGTCGTTGCCCGACACGGCCTTGAGGTTGAAGGCGGGGAAGCGATCGCCAACGGTGAGCACGGCAGGACTCCTTGGTCGAGGCGTCGGGCGGAGCCGCACGCGCGGCGCTCACCCGGGACGCCGGACACTAGGGCCGTCGCCGGACACGGTCCAATAGCAAGTTGCGATGGTGGCCATAGGTGTGCCGGGTCGCGGCTGCAGCGGGCCGGGTTCGACGCGGTTGATGGCGAGGTCGGCGGCCGGCCGCTGAGCGGCGACGCGCGGCGGCAGGTCGCTGGATCGCCCTTACTTGCCGCCCCCGCAGCCGGCGGTCGTCGAGCCGTCGCAGGTGCACGTGTCGCCGCAGCCGCACTTCTCGTCGATCTTCGCCTGCTCCTCGGCCGGCCGCGTCTTGCGCGGGTCGAGGTGGCGGATCTCCGCCTGGTACTTGGCGAAGCAGAAGGGCTTGTAGGTCGGGCTGTCCTTGCTGTGGCAGACGAGGCAGCCGGCGGGCGACGGATGGGAGTTGATCTCGTCCGCGCCCACCGTCATCCGCTCGCCGGGCTTGGCGCTGGCAGCCGCCGCGAAGCGCGTCTTCTTGTGGATCTCGCCGGGGCCGTGGCAGGTCTCGCACTGCACGCCCATGTCGGCCTCGAAGCTGCTGGCGAACTTCTCCGCCGCCTCGCCCGCGCCGGTGACGTGGCACTTGAGGCACTTGGGATCCTTCTGCGGATCCTCGACGCCGAGCTTCCTGGCCACTTCCTTGGCCGCGTCCGTGCCCAGCGTCACGAACGCGTCGGAGTGGCTCACGCTCTCCCAAATGCCGTACTGGTTGCCGGCGGCCGCCGACTTGTGGCAGTTCCGGCACTGGGCGGCGCCGATGTAGTGGTTCTCGGCGGCCGCGGCGGGCGCGGGCGTCGTCGTGGCGCCGAGCACGAGCAGGCTCGCGACCACCACCGCCGCACCGAGCGCGGCACTCTTTCCGGACAAGGACCGAAGCGCGGCCATTCTCATGGATCACCTCGAGGAGCCGGGCGCTCGGAATCGGGTTCGGGATCGGGAGGGAGGAGCGCAGCGCCGGCGGCTTGACCGTATCACGGCTCGCCGGAAGTGAACAGGGCGGCAGCCTCCGGCAGATCATTGCGCGCCGCTGCGCGCGCGAGGTCCGCGCGGAAGTCGGGTTCGTCATCGGTCGCGACGTCCTCGCGGAGACGACGCAGCGCCGGAACGTCGGCCACCGCAGCCACGCTCACGGCGGCGCCACGCCTCAGCGCGCGCGGCGCCGTGGCGTCGGACGGCAGCTGCGTGAGCAGGTCGAGCGCCGCCGGCTCGCGGGCCGCGCGCAGGCTCAGGAAGCGCAGCGCGAACTCGCCCACGCTGAGCGCACCCCGCGGCGCGGGCGCATCGGGCGGCGGGCGCAGCGCCACCGCGAACCAGTCCTCCGCGCCGGGCGTCGCGCTGTCCCACAGCGCGCGCAGGGCGGCGACGCGCTCGGGATCGGAGCTCTCGCCGCCGACGAACAACTGCCTCGCCCGCTCGGCCAGCGCACCCGGGCGCTGGGCGAGCTGCAGATCCTGCTCGTAGAAGGCACGCTCGGTGCCGGGAAGCGGGCGATCGCCTGGGGGCGGCGGCGCGCGAGCCGGCGCGGGCGCCGCCGCGACGAGCGGGACGTCGGCGGCGGCAGGCGACGCCGAAGCGAAGGCGCCTGGGGGGCTCCCGGGCAGCGCGACCGGCGTCGTCACGCCCACCCGCGCGGGACGCGAGCGATCCGCCGGCAGCGCCTCGCCCGGCGCGAGGGCCGCCCGCGCCACGAGCGCGACCGCCGCGACGCCCAGGAGCAGCCACGCGGCCCGCAGCGCGACTCCCTGCGGAGGTCGCTGCGCGGCGCGCCGGCGCGTGCTGCGATGCATGGTCACGGCTCAGTGCGGCTTGTGCATCAGCTCGACCGCGAACTCCTTGCCCTGTCCGTGGCACACGGCGCACGACTCCGCGCCGTTCGGCGCGGTGTTGGCGGCGATGTGCGCGGCCGTCGCGTCGTCGGCGTGGCAGGAGGCGCACGCGGATGCCCACTCGTGCACCGTGGGCGACTGGCCCGTGGGGTAGTCGCGGTCCGGAGGCTCCTTCCACGCGACGCTGTCGGCGCCGTGGCAGACGAAGCAGTTGCGCACGCCGCCGGGCATGGGCGGGAAGATGACGTTCGCCCAGTTGCCCGTCTCGCCGTCGGAGCCGATGACCGCGTAGGTGCTCGCGTCCGCGAGGTCCTTGCCCATGTGGATCTTGTGCAGCATGGTGCGGAAGTCGATGGTCGTGCCGGGCGTCGCCGGCACCGTCGAGGTGTTGTACTGCGGCAGGTCCTCGCCACCCGCGAGGGAGTGGCACTGCACGCAGGTCTGGAAGCCCGCATCGGCGAGGCCGTGGAAGCGCGGCAGCGTGTGGCAGCGGTTGCAGGCTTCGGGCGACTCGAGGACCGCGTGCGGCTCGATGGTCGTGGCCGAGGCGCCGTAGAGCAGGTTGGCGCTGGCCGCCACGGACGCCGCGCGGTAGACCTGCTGCTCGCCCTGCGTCGCGACGTCGACGTCCGTGCCCAGCCACAGCGACGCCGTGTAGGTGCCGTCGATGAACGGCAGGCCGACCCACTCGCCCCACTCCTTGCCGAGCGCGTTGCTGTCGTTGGGCGGCGGCTGATACACGGTCTGCAGCGCGTCGCCGAGGTGCCGCTTCCATCCGAAGCGCCCGTCGGTGCGGTAGCTCATGAGCAGCGCGTTGCCGGCGCCGAAGGCGACGTTGCTGGTGACCGTGCCGGTGGCCGCGTCCAGCGAGTAGTGGTTGGCGATGCCTTCCTGGCGGAAGCTGACGGTGCCGCGGAGCACGGCCGCGCCGGCGGCGTGCGCGTAGCGCACCGGTGTGCGGACCCACAATCGCGTGGCGCCGTCGACCAGCCCCACCTGCAGGAACTCGCGCACGCCGACGGCGGCGCCCGGGTCGAGCACGAGGATGTTGTTCGGCGGCACCGTCGTGTAGCCGGCGGTGGAGACCACGTCGACGTAGCGGTCGTAGGGCGCGGCGGCGGCCGTGAGCGTGGTGGGGTCGGCTGCCGCGGTCACCTCCGACAGCACCTGCCGCCCGAAGTGCACGGGCAGGTTGGCCGCGACGAGGGACTGGCCCGCCGCTCCGCTGCCGTTGCCGAGGTCCTCGGTGCTGATGTCCATCGGCAGCGTGAGCGTGTAGCTCGGCGCGGCCGGCACCACCTCATAGTAGAAGCGGTCGGGCGCGGGCGCCGCGCCGAAGAACGAGGCGCGCCCGGCCACGATCGCGAAGAGCAGCGGGTCGGCCGCGCTGCCCTGGAACACCGTGAGGAAGATCGAGCTGGCGGCGGCGAAGGGCGTGGCGCCGGCCGTGATGTCGAAGCTCAGCGTGCCGTTCGTGGACACGAAGCGGTTGCTGGCGTTCGTGGCCGCGGGCAGCGTGCCGTTGCCCAGCCCGCCCGACACCGAGCCGGTGACGCTGAAGTGCGTCGGGTCGCTGAAGGTCACGGTGACGTTCTGCGCCACGGCCGTCGACGTGAGGACCAGGCCCGAAAGCGACGAGCCAGCGGGGTTGGTGCTGGGCGAGCCCGGCAGCGCGCCCGACCCGAGGCTGCCGCTCACGCTGCCCGTGACGGCGAAGGCCGTCGCCGAGCTGAACTCCACGGTGAGCGTCTCGGCCACGGCCGGCGTGGTGGGCACCACCTTGCTCAGCGTGCCCTTGTTCGCAGTGCTCGCGGCCTGCAGGCGCCCGGTGAAGTCGTAGGGGCTGATGGCGACGCCGTTGGTGCCGGCGTAGGGCGTGATGATCTGCTGGCTCCACGTCGGGCCGTTGAGCACCGCCGACGAGGCGTCCATGCGCGGCAGCGGCACGTCCACGCCCTTGTCGTTCTTCAGCGTGTAGTGCAGGACGGGCGAATCGCCGGCTTGGAAGTTGCCGCCGGGCCCCGTGCCGCCGGTGAGGCTGGTGATCGCCACCACCACGCCTGGGTTCAGGGTGGTCTTGTCGATCGGATGCAGGTGGCCGTCGACGACGGACAGCTCGTCGCCCTGCGTGGCGTGGCAGCCGTTGCAGGCGATGAAGATCTCGTCCTGCGGCGGCATGGTCTGCCCGTTGGCGGTGTACGGCTTGTCCCAGTCCACGTCGTCGTGGCACGCGCCGCAGGCGGCGATGCTCGGCTCCAGCTTGTACAGGTCGCCCTCGGCCGGCGCGGGCAGCGGGCCGTCGCCATCCGGATCGCCGTGGCACTTCAGGCACGCGGGGACAGCGGTGCGCATCGTGTCCTCGAGCGCCTTCTCCGTCGGCGCCAGCGCGGAGTAGCCGAGGTCCTTGGGCAGGGCCGAGGTGAGGCTCGGCCACGGCGGGTAGTTCACCGCGGAGAAGTCGTGCACCACGCCGTCGGCGTCCACGAGCTGATAGGGCTGCGGCGTGGCGGCGTAGTTGCGCGTGCCGTCGTCGTTGGTGGCGACGCCCAGCACCGAGGGCAGGTGCGAGGCGTCGTGCAGCTTGTGGATCATCGCCTTGAGCTCGATGGACACGCCCGGCGTCCCGCCGGCCACCGCGCCGTTGCTGTCCTCGGCGCCGGCCGTGTGGCACATCAGGCACAGCTTGATGTCCTGACGCGTGCCTTCGTGGGCCCGCAGGCTCACGTGGCACTGGTTGCAGTTCTCTCGCGTGACGACCTCGCGCGGCTGCAGCGTCGGCGTGTTGCCCAGCAGGAAGTCCGCCTCGGCATTGCCGACGTCCGTGGACTGCTGGCCCTCGATGGCGTAGGTCCACCAGCCGTACATGCCCACGGTGTAGGTGCCGTCCAGCAGCGGCTGGCCCTGCAGCTCGCCGTCGTCGGCGTCGAAGGACGGGCTGTCGTTGTAGGGCGGCAGGTAGGTGTCGGGGATCGGCGTCGCGAAGGTGTACGTCCAGGTGTTCTCGGCGACCTTCACCGCCTGGGCGATGACGTCGTCCTGCTCGGCGATCACGCGCTGGTAGTTGAAGCTCGGGCCCGAGACGAGCAGGCGCACGTCGGTCATCTCGGAGAGGCCCCACGGGCTGCCGTCGGCCTTGGCCAGCGTGAAGGTGACGGTGATCGTGTCGCCCGGCAGGAACTGGTCGCCCTCGCCGGCCTCGGCGGGGACGGCGGTGCCGCCGGAGAGCTGCGTGATGCCGAAGACCACGCCGGGCGGGTCGTCGAACTTGGTCAGCGTCGTGGGCGTCGGCGCGGGGTCGCCGGGCACGCCGGGATCGCCGGGCGGCCCTTGCTTGCCGTTGCTGCCGTCGCTGCCGGAGCAGCCGCCGAGGCTCAGGGCCGCGAGCGCGGCCAGCGGGAACAGGAACGCCGATCGGGTTGGCGTCATGGAAGGCATCTTCTGGTCGGGGATCACTTGTGACAGGAGTTGCAGTCGTCGCCGTTGTCCACGTGCGGCAAGGGCGCCGTCACACCGTGGCACGAGCGACAGTTCATGGCCGGGGAATGCGGAGGCATGTCGGGCTTGGGGGGCGCCTCGAGGTGGCTCGGCGTGCCCTTGTGGCACACCGAGCAGCTCTCGTTCTTCACGGGGAGGTGGCAGCCGAGGCAGTGCGTGTCCAGCGGCGCGCCCCAGGCGCCGACGTGGCTCTGCGGCTTGGTGTCCGAGTGGCAGCTGGTGCAGCTGTCCTCCTTGTGGCAGGTGGCGCAGCTCTCGCGATCCATCGCGGCCACGAAGCCGTGCATGCGCTCGCGCCAGAACATGTTGTGGCTGACGGGCTTCTCGTCCTGGTGGCAGCGCGTGCAGGTCTGGTCGGCGTGGCACATGGAGCAGTCGTTGGCGGGGCCGGGCAGCCCGCCGCGCACCACCTTGCCGTGCAGCTGCCGCCAGAGCTGCGCGTGGTTCGGGGGCGGCGTGCCGCGGTTGACGACCGTGTGGCACGTGGAGCAGTTGGGATCGACGCCCGCCGCCGCGTGGCAGGCCATGCAGGTGGACATCCCGATGGCCAGGTCGGCGTCCACGCGCTCGTTGTGCGTCATGTCCTTGTGGCACTGCTGGCACTCGGCGCCGGCCTCGAGGTGCGTCTCGTGCGAGAAGCGCAGCTCGTCCGAGAGCCACGTCACGCCCGCCGCCTGGAACTGGCCGTCCACGAAGAGCGAGTCCACGCGGCGCTCGGGCGGCTTGCCGGCATCGATCTCCGCGTGGCACAGCGCGCACTGCGACTGCACCGGGTAGCCGCGCCGGCGCCCGTCGGCCTCGGCCACGTGGCAGTCGGTGCAATCGAGGCCTTCCTCGGCGTGCCGCTCGTGGCTGAAGGCCAGCGGCTGCTCGCGGCCCGTGAGCATGTCGAACACCGCGCAGCCCGACACCGCGCTCACGACGACCGCGGCCAGCAGCAGGTTCACCCTGGCGACGCTGCGCCCGCGGCGCGGCCCGTGCTGCGTGCCTGTGCCTAGAATGTCCACGCGGCCCTCACCGTGAGCGTGTCGTACGTGGCGATCGAGTTGTCCTCGTGGTCGAAGAGGAACGTCCACGTGAGCCGCGGGTCCGACCGGAGCCGCAGCTTCGCGTACCAGGTCCGGACATCCTGGTCCTGCTGGCCTTGCACGAAGTCGTCCTTGTACATCGTGTAGTAGGAACCGACGCTGCCCGAGACGTCCTGGGTCCATTCCTGCGTCACGTCCATGCCCCACGTGTCCAGCTCGCTGCCGTCGCCCTCCCAGCGCTCGCCGGTCAGCGTCACCGAGCAGCCCTTGATGAGGACGTCGTGCACCACGCCCGTCAGCCAGCCGCGGTCGTACTCGCGGTTGAAGTCGCCTTCGTCCGCGGCGTCCTTCAGCCGGCGCATGTCCCAGCCGCCCGAGAGGTCGAGGTCGTGCGCGAAGGACTTGGCCAGGATCGCGCCCACCTGCCAGTAGGGCTCGTAGGTCAGCAGCGCGGTGCTGAAGGTGTCGATCTGCGTCGCGTGCACGTTCTGCTCGTTGAGCAGCTCGTGGTAGACCACCTCGCCGGTCCAGCCGTCCTCGACGCGCGCCCACGTGGCGCGCAGGTCGAGGTCGAGCGGCGAGCCCTCGAGCCAGGTGTAGGTGCCCTCCAGCCCCACCTCCGTGCCGAGCTGCTGGCGCACGTCGGCGCTCAGCAGCGTGTCGCTGTCCGCGTCGAGCTCGTCGTCCTTCAGGTTCATGACGTCGAGGCGCGTGCGGCCGCCGTCCCAGGGGCGGTCCTTGAGCCACGCGCCCCACACCGAGTCGCCGCTGCCGGTCGACTCGAGCGGCGCGGGCTGGCCGCCGTAGAAGCCGAGCTGCTGCTTCCAGTCCCCCTCGGGCGCCGTCTGCGCGAGCAGTCCGTCGAAGCGGATCCACGCCGGCGTGTCCCACATCTCCTGCCGGCCGACGCGCACCATGTCGAAGCCCGTGGGGCGCGCCTCGACCCAGGCCTCGTAGAGCTTCGTGGTCGTGCTGCTGCCGTGCGTGTCGGCGAGGCTGTGGTAAGGCGACGCGCCGTCGCTCGTGTCGCCGTCGAGATCCTGCGCCACGCGACCCGACACGTAGGCGTTCCAGGGGTCCGTGTCCGCGTCGTTGACACTCGTCTGCAGGAGCACGTACGCGTCCTGGTCGTGGTCGCCGCCCGACGTGCGGCCGACGTAGCGCGCGCTGATCGCGCCGTGCACCTTCGACTCGGGATCGTCGACCGGCTCCGCGGCCGCGCCGGTGGCGGGGACGGACGCCTCGACGGGCGCGGGCAGGTCGGGCGTCGGGAGCCACGGCGCCACGGCGGGCGCCGTCTGCGCTGCCCCTGCGGACGGGGCGGGCTGCGAGGCGTCCGGTGGCGGCGCGACCTGCGCGGCGTCCGGTGGCGGCGCTGCCTGCGGGGCATCCGATGGCGGCGCTGGCTGCGGGATGTCCTGCGACGGTGCGGCGCAGGACGCCAAGGCCAGGGCCAGCCACGCCAAGCGTCCAAGGCAGCGGCTCGTCGACGAAAGCACATGGCGGCGCATGCGGGAAGCGCAACCAGATCGGGGCCGGGGGGAGGAGGCGGAGGATTGTGCCCTGCCCGCAGAGTCTTGCCTACGCATACGCTGCGCAGGCGCCCGCGGATGTCGGTCGGATCGGCCAATTCCCCTGCGTCGCGGCGTATGGACCGGTTGCCATCGATGCGCGCCCTGGTCCTGCCGATCGCCCGCGCCACTCGCGCCGATCGGAAAAGCATCTCGCGCCGCGTGGTCCGCGGCGCGCGCGGCCCCGCTAGCGTGGGCGCATCGAGCTCTCCCCCTGCGCGGCCTCGAGGACAGCCCGCCGTTCATGCACGACGGCCGGCTGCTGACGCTGGACGACATGGTCCCGCGCCACCTCCGAGACCGCGCATCGCGTGACGCCGGAGCGCGGTGTGAGTCCTGCCGCGCTCCGGCGTCCTTTTTTTCGCGCCAGGCGCCGCGCTGCCCTCAGCCGCCGATGAATTTGTTGAACTGCGCGCCCGTCACGAGGCCGCCGCGCTTCTTGATCCACTCGGCGTTGCCCGGGCCCCAAGCCTCGTCCGCGTAGACCTCGAGCGTGCGGCAGGTGCAGCCGCCGGCGCAGGTGCAGCTCTCGCGCAGCGGCGGGCCCTTCACGTCCTTGCGCTCCGGCAGCCAGGCCATGCCGTCCTTCTCGCGGCACGCGGCGCAGGCGTGCTCGCCTCCGCCGAGGTGCCACTGGAAGTAGGCGACGGGCTTCTTGCCGAAGGACTTGCCGAAGAGGCCCATCGGGTGCGCTCCGGGAGGTGGCGATCAAAGTAGCAGGGGGTGTGTAACGGGCGACGGAGCGAGCCGACTGGCACTGCAGAGCGCGGCCGCGTGCGTCGCGCCGACCGCAACTTGACCGGACGTCACGTCGTGTCGATACTCCTGCTCGTCGGCTGCTGCCTGCGGCCGTGCTGCTCAACATACTGGTCCCGCCCCCTCGCTACCCATCCGAAGCGTCGCCCCTGCGGGCGGCCGCGAGCCGGCGGGATCAACTTTTTCCATGGCAGATTGCAGCCGTGAAGCGACGGCATGCTCTTCTGCTCGACGGCGGCTTCGTCCTGAAGCGCCTGCGTCACCGGCTGGGACGGTCCGCCGACGCGGCGGACGTCCAGACCGAGTGGCAGCGCATCGGCCGGCATCCGTTGCTCGCAGACAGCGAGCTGCTGCGAGTCTTCTACTACGACGCGCCGCCTGCCGTCGGAACGATCACGAATCCCTTCGACGGAAAGTCCGAGGATCTCGCCCGGACGCCGCAGCATGCGCATGCTCGAGCGCTGCACGACAGACTTGCCCTGCTTCCCGACACCGCGCTTCGCATGGGCGAGACGGTCGTACGCGGCTGGCACGTCCGCCCGGAGACCGTTCGCGACATCGCGCGGCGCGGCAGGTCGCTCGAGGCGACGGACCTCAGACTCGTCATCGAGCAGAAGGGCGTCGACCTGCGCATCGGCCTGGATATTGCGCGGCTCTCGCTCCTGCACCTCGTCGACGCAGTCGTCGTCGTCACGGCCGATCGGGATCTCGTGCCGGCCTTTCGCTTCGCGCGGCGGGAGGGCTTGCGATTGTACCTCGATCACCTTGGCTCGAAGGTGGTCCACCGCGACCTCATCGCCCACGCCGACCGCGTCCTCTGACGCGCAGCGCACCCGCCGCCTACTCCGCCAGCTCCACCACCTCCACCTGCAGCCACCCCTCCGGCGTGCGCCGCCACGTCTCGCGGTGCGGCGTGGTCGTGTCCAGCTGCTGCGGCAGGCCCGAGCCCTCGGCCATCACCGTGCGCACGAAGCGCTGCGTGGTGCGCACGACCAGCACGGCCTCGTCCTCCGAGGTCCACGGGCGCGGCGGCGACCAGCTCTCGATGCGGTCGATGGTCACGCGGCTCTCGGGGCCGATGTCGAGGACGCGCCGGTCGCTGGCGCGCAGCAGCTCGTCGAGCTGGGCGCGGTCGAGGCGCGTGCCGTCGTCGCGCAGCATGGTGGCGTCCGGGGCGCGCAGGGCCAGGGCGCCCTCCACGTCGTGGCGGCGGCGCGCGTCGACCATCTGGTCGAGCGAGGCCTGCACCTCGGTGCGGGCGGCGTCGAGCCAGGGCATGAGCGAGGTGGCGGAGGCGGTGCCGGCCACGGCGGGGGGCGGCGAGGAGCACGCGGCCAGCGCGAGGGTCAGCAGCAGCGCGCGCCTCATGCCTGCTCCTTCTTGCCGCCCGCGAGGAACTCGATCAGGTCCAGCTTGGAGAGCAGCGTCACCAGCTTGCCGCCGTCGTCCAGCACGATGGCCGTCTCGCCGCGGCCGAAGACCTCGGCCAGCTTGCTGCTGGCGTCGTTCATGTTCAGGGTGGAGACGCGCCGGCACATGACCTCGGCGGTCACGGTGTCCATGGTGCACTTGTCCTCGAACAGGCCCGCGAGCACGTCGGCCTCGGTGAGGATGCCCACCAGCGTGCCGGCCTCGTTCAGCACGGGCAGCTGCGAGATGCCGTGCTTCTTCATGAGGCTCACGGCCTGGCCCACGCGGCCGTCTTCGGGCACGGTGTGGATGCGGCGCGGCGGCATGCGGCGCACGATGTCGCCCACCTCGCCCTCGGCCCAGGGCTCCTCGGTGAAGCGGTTCTCGCGCATCCAGCGGTCGTCCAGGAACTTGGTCATGTAGTTGCGGACGCCGTCGGGGAGGATGGTCAGCACGCGCAGGCCCTTGCGGTCGTTGCGGCGCGCCCAGTCCAGGGCGGCCCACACGGCGCTGCCCGACGAGCCGCCCACCAGCAGGCCCTCGCGCCGGATGAGCTTGCGCGCCATGAGGAAGGAGTCGCGGTCGTTGGTCTTGACCCACTCGTCCACGAGGTCGCGCCACATGACGTCGGGCACGAAGTCGTAGCCGATGCCCTCCACCTTGTAGGTGCCGACGAAGTCGTCCTGGCGGCCCGAGATGATGGAGCCCCACGGGTCCACGCCGATGATGCGGCACTTCGGCAGCTCCTTCTTCAGCAGCTTCGCGACGCCGGACATCGTGCCGCCCGTGCCCACGGTGGCCACGAAGGCGTCGAGGCGGCCGTCGCAGTCCTCCAGGATCTCGCGCGCGGTGGCCTCCATGTGGATCTTCGGGTTGTCGTAGTTCTTGTACTGGTCGAGGATGCGGCTGCGCGGGATGTGCTTGTTGAGGCTGAGGGCCACGCCGATGTGGCTCTGCGGGCTGTCGTGCGCGGCCTCCGTCGGCGTGCGGTGGATCTCGGCGCCCAGTGCCTCCAGCACCACCTGCTTCTCGCGGCTCATCTTCTCCGGCAGCGTGATGATGCAGCGGTAGCCCTTGACGGCCGCCGCCATCGCGATGCCGATGCCGGTGTTGCCGCTGGTGGCCTCGATGAGCGTGTCGCCGGGCTTGATCTCGCCGCGCCGCTCGGCCTCCTCCAGCATGTACACGCCGATGCGGTCCTTGACCGAGCCGCCGGGGTTGAGGAACTCGCACTTGCCGAGCACCTCGCTCGACAGGCCGCGCGTCACGTGGTTGAGGCGCACCGTCGGCGTGCGGCCGACGCACTGCAGGATGTTGTCGTAGATCTGGGCCACGGGCGCTCCTTGGCTGTGAAGATCGAGCGGTCGGATTGTAAGGGTCCCCGGGAGCGCCGGGCCAACGGCCGCGCCGCCGCTCAAGATCATGGGTCCTTCGCCCGATGAAGGCGGGCTCTTCACCACCCTGGACGATGATCACGACATGACCGCCTCGACCTCCCCGCTCCCGGCCGCTGCCGCCACCTCCGACCCCGCGGACAAGCTGCGAGCGCAGCTGCCCGCGCTGCGCCTGCTGCTGGGCGAGGCCGCCTTCGAGCCGCTCGTGGCGCTGGCCGTGCAGCACTCCGACGCGCAGGGCGTGCCGCCCGAGAGCCCCACCGGCGTGCCGGCGCTGCACTTCGTGCACGGCCTCATCGTGCACGGCGACGTGCCCGTGCCCGATGGCGTGCCGCCGCGCCTGCTGGCCGACGTGGCCGCCCTCGAGGCCGCCGTGGCCGAGGTCCACGCCCTCGCGCCGCGCGCCCAGCACGAGCCGCGCCTGCCCCTCGCCGACCTGCAGGCGCTCTCACCCGCCGACCGCGACCGCGCCGTGCTGCGCCCCGCGCGCGCCCTGCGCCTCGTGCCCGTGGCCTTCCGCCTCGCGGCCTGGCTGCGCGACGTGCACGAGGGCCGCCTGCCCCGCCCGCCGCGCCTCGGCGAGCAGTACGTCGCCGTCTACGCCCTGCCCGGCCTGCTCTCAGCCCACGACGAGACGCCCATCACCTGGTGGCACGGCCTGCCCGTCCCCGAGGGCCGCCTCCTCGCGCGCCTCGCGCTCGGCATCCCGCTGGGCGAGCTGCGCGCCGAGGCGGCCACGCGCGGGTGGATCGTCACCGACGAGGAGCTGGACACGTGGCTCGCGGGCTGGGTGCGCGAGGGGCTGTTCGCGGAGATCGCGACGGGCTGAGCCTCAGTCGCTCGCCCGCGCCAGCACTTCGTCCACGTACGCGTCCAGCGTCGCCCGCGGCTCGCCCGCCCACTCGGCCTTGCCCGCGACGCGCCGCCGGAACGACTCGAGCTGCGCGCGGCTCATCGTCGCGCCCCAGTCCGGATGGTCGAGGTCGTAGATCGCCAGCGCCTTGGGGTTGGCCTGCGGCGACGACGTGGTGTGGCAGGTGCCGCAGCTCGAGCGGATGACCTCGCGGGCGCGGTCGACGAGCGGCGCTTCGGCGGGCACCGCGTCGGCCACGGGCGCGACCGGGGCGTACGAGTCGGCGGGCGGCGTGTCGACGGGAGGCGCCTGCGCGACGGCGGGCGCGTCCGCGTTGCTCGCCGCGTCGCCGTCCTTCACCGCCCCGCAGCTCGCGAGCGCGCCGTGCAGCACGAGAAGCGCGCCGGCCGCTGCGAGCGTGCGCCTCACGTCGCGCCCCACTCCAACGCCAGCAACCTCCGCTTCAGCGGCAGCCCGCCGCCGAAGCCGGTCAGCGAGCCGTCCGCGCCGATGGTGCGATGGCACGGCACGAAGAGCGGCACCGGGTTGCTCCCGTTGGCAGCCCCGCACGCCCGCGCCGCGCCCGGCCGTCCGGCGCGCGCCGCGAGCTCGCCGTAGCTGATCGTCGCGCCATAGGGCACGCGGCGCAGCGCGCTCCACACCGCGCGCTGGAAGTCGGTGCCGCGCAGGTCGAGCGGTACGTCGGAGAGATCGCGCCGGCGGCCCGCGAGGAAGTCGCGCACCGCGGCGATCCACGGACCGTTGCGGCCCGTGCCTTCGCTGACGACGGCGCCCGGCAATCGGCGCGCGAGGAAGCCGCGCACGGGGTCGGCGCGGCCCGTCGCGTCGCCCGGCAGCGAGCAGGCCACGACGCCGCGCTCGGTGCTGGCCAGGGACATGGCGCCGAAGGGCGTGTCGAAGGTGGACAGCTGCACGGCCTCGGCCGCAGCCGGGGCGCGGCGCGCAACGGGGCTCATGGCGCGGCTCCTCGTCGATCGAACCGGCATCCTACCGCTACCATGGTGGGCGCACATGACGCCCGCGTGGCGGGCCGGAGGCCAGCATGCACGTCCGCACCGCCGATCTCTGCGACGCGCACCCCGGCGAGCTGCAGGTGGCCGAGCCCATCCTGCGCGACTTCGGCGGCGCGCGCGCCTTCTCGGGCGCCATCGTCACCGTGCAGGTCCACGACGACAACGTCCTCGTGCGTCACGCCCTCAACCACCCCGGCGAGGGCCGCGTGCTGGTCGTGGACAACGAGGGCTCGCTGCGCTGCGCCCTGCTGGGCGACCAGCTGGGGCAGATGGCCGCGGACCACGGCTGGTCGGGCGTCGTCATCCACGGCTGCGTGCGCGACGTGGCGCGGCTGGGGCGCCTGCCCGTCGGCATCCGGGCGCTGGGCACGTGTCCGAGCCCGTCGGCCAAGGAGGGCAAGGGCAAGCACGGCGGCGTGCTGCGCTTCGCGGGCGTGACCTTCGAGCCCGGCGCGTGGGCCTACGCCGACGAGGACGGGCTGGTGGTGGCGCCGCGCAAGCTGGAGCCCAGGCCGGCGCCCTGAGGCGCGTCGGCCGGGGGTTGCCGTGCGCAAGCGGCTGATCGCGACGCTCGGAGCGTGCGGACTGCTGGTCGTGCTGCTGGCCGTGAGCCTGCTGCGCGGTGGTCCCGCGACGTCGGGCGACGCCGCGCCGCTCGCGCACCGCGGCAGCGAGCGCGACGCAGCGGCCACGTACGCCGCCGACGAGCCGGCGCCCGCGCGCGCGCCCGCCGCCGCGGCCGAGGCGCCCACCAGCGCGCCGCTGCTGCCGTCGCGCGTCTCGCTCAGCGTCACGCTGCCCCGTGGCGTGCGCGCCGCCGGCGACGTCTTCCTGCACCTGTCCGCCGCCGACGACTCCTTCCACGCCGGGCGCCTCCTGAACGGCAGCGCGACCTGGGACGAGCTGCTGCCAGGCGAGTACGAGCTGCGCGTCGACGCCAGTGGCTGGTCGGCCCCGGAGGCACAGCTCTCGCTCGCGCGCGACACGCAGGTGGAGCTCGTGCCGCGCAACCGGCTGGACGGCATGGTCGTCGAGAGCCGCAGCCGGCGGCGCCCCGAGGGCGCGGCGCTGCAGCTCGACGCGCGCGTCAAGGACTCGCAGGACCGCATCGACTCGACGCGCAGCCTGTTCGCGACGCCGCTGCCGCTGCCGGACGGCGCCTTCTCCTTCGCCGGGCTGGGGCTCGCGCCGGACGTGGAGGCCGTGCGGGCGCGCGTCTCCATCGGCGACGGCGTCGAGGTCGCGTCGGACTGGCTGCCCGTGGCGCCGCGGCCCTTCTGGTCGGGCGTCGTGATCGAGGTGCCGGACCTCGTGGTGCGCGGCCACGTCACCGGGGCCGAGCTGCCGAACGCGCCGATCGAGCGCGCTCAGGTGGTGATGGTGCCCGCGGACGTCACGCTCGACGCCGTGCGCTTCGCCGACGGCGAGCTCTTCCTCGCGCCGCAGGAGGCGGGCGGCACCCCGCGGCCGGCGCTGGGCCGCACGCTCGCGGGCGACGACGGCAGCTTCGCGCTGCGCAGCGCCTCGCTCGCGGCGTCGGCGCGCGTGGTGGCCTGGGAGCCGGGCCGCATGCCCGCGCTGTCCGAGCCCTTCGCGCTGCCCGCCGATGCCACGCCCGCACAGGTGGATCTGCAGCTCGTGCGTGGCGGCCAGGTGCGGGTGGTGGTCCACGTGCCGGCGCGGCCGGGCGCGGACGGCGACGGCCTCGAACTGCGGCCCGTACGCGCCGCGCTCGAGGCGGCCGGTGGCAGCGGGGCGCCTGGCACCGGGCCCGTCACGACCTTCCTCCGCTCGGTGAGCAGCGACACGCCCAGCGAAGCGGCCTTCGAGGGGCTGTTCGACGGACTGAGCGAGGGCGACTACCTCGTGAGCGCGCTGCTCGTGGCCGGCGGCCCCGACGGAGCCAGCCGCACGCTGCGCCAGCAGGTGGCGATGCCGCAGTGCGCGCGCGTGCAGGCCGACCTGCGCCCCGACGACGCGCCGCTCGGCGTGCACGTGCGCGGCCGGGTGCTGCTGCCCGCGGACTTCGTCATCGCGGACAGCGACGTGACCCTCGTGCGCCGCGGCGCGCCCATCGACGGCGCGACGCTGCCGCAGTCCCTGTCCATCCTCCGCCCCGACGGCAGCTTCGACCTGCCCGACGTACTGCCGGGCGAGCAGCTGCTGGCCGTGCGGGCGCGCAACCCCGACCGCGACCGGCTCGCCTTCGCGACCCTGCCGCTCACGGTTGGCAGCACGGACGTGAGCGACGTGACGGTGGACCTGACCACGCCCGAGGTGAACGTCCGCGGAGTCCCCGAGCTGCGCGACCAGTCGCTCGTGCTCACCAGCGCCACCGGCTCGGCCGAGCTGGATGCGCTGCTGGGCCTCGGGCACATCGCGCTCGTCGTGCGCGGGCCGTTCAACGGCGAGGCGCGCATCTACGGGCTGCAGCCGGGGCGCTATGCGCTGGCGCCGCGCAAGGATGCGGCGCGGAGAACGGAGTTCGAGTTGGGCGAGGGGCAGGCGAGGGTTGACGTGGCTGTGCGTTGATCAGCCCTACAGCATCCCCACCGGATCCACATCCACCAGCACCCGCGCCCGCTTGCCCGGCCCGGTCTGCCCTTCCAGCTTCCCCAGCACCGCGCTCACGGCGCCGTCGTTCACGCACTTGATCACGCTGTGCCAGCGCCACTGCTTGTTGATGCGCGCGATGGGCGCGGGCGCGGGCCCGAGCACGGTGACGCCGTCCAGCGCCGCGCCGCGCAGCAGGTCCGTGAGCAGCTCGGCGCGGGTGCGCGCGTCGGCTTCCTCGCCGGCGTGCACCACGACGCGCACCAGACGCGAGAAGGGCGGATACCCCAGCTCCTGCCTCAGCGGCAGCTCGTGCTGCGCGAAGGCCTCGTAGTCCTGCGCGACGCCGCAGCGGATGGCGACGTGCCGCGGGTCGAAGGCCTGCACCACGACGCGCCCGCCGCGCGGCCCGCGGCCCGTGCGCCCCACCACCTGCGCGAGGAGCTGGAACGTCCGCTCCGCGGCGCGATAGTCCGGCAGGAACAGCGCCGAGTCCGCGCAGATGACCCCGACCAGCAGCACGTTGGGGAAGTCGAGGCCCTTGGCGATCATCTGCGTGCCGATGAGCACGCGCGTGCGGCCCTCGGCGAAGTCGGAGAGCGCCTGCTCGTGGCTGCCGCGGCCGGACATGGTGTCGCTGTCCATGCGCGCGACGGAGGCGTGCAGGAAGCCCTGGCGCACCTCCTCCTCCACCTTCTCGGTGCCGTAGCCCAAGGGGTGCAGCGGGCCGGCGCAGGCGGGGCAGGCCGCGGGCGGCGGGCGCTCGGTACCGCAGTAGTGGCAGATGACGCGCAGCGCGCGGCGGTGCATGGTCATGGAGACCGAGCAGTTGGGGCAGCGCAGCGGCTGGCGGCAGCGGCCGCAGAGCATCACGGGCGACCAGCCGCGGCGGTTGAGGAAGAGCAGCACCTGGCCGTCGCGGGCGAGGGCGTCGTCCATCGCGGCGCGCAGCGGGTCGGTGATGAAGGAGAAGGCCCCGCCGCGGCGGCGCTCCATGGCCAGGTCCACCATCAC
>DASUFI010000188.1:0-3768 GCA_036274635.1 Planctomycetota bacterium | reverse complement strand
CACCCTGCGCTGCGGCCGATGACGACGCCACGCGCCTCTCCGCCCTGCTCGCTCCCGACGACACGCTGGCGTGCCACGGCGCGCTGCCCGACGAGCCCGTGCCCGTGCTGCCCGGCGACGAGGGCGCGCAGCTGCTGCTCGGTCCGGGCTGGCACGGGCGCGAGGACGGCCGCTGGGCCTTTCCGGGCCTCGCCGCGCCTGCCGTCGCCGGCGACGGTCGCGGCGCCGTGCCGCTGGATCACTGGACCGAGCCGGGCGAGGCGTCGCCGCTGCCGTGCCGCTGGACCAGCGCGCGCGCCGAGCTGCGCGTCCCCGTCCCGCCCGCGGCGCGGCGGCGGCCGCAGGATTTCGAGCTGCGCCTCGAGCTGTTCGTGCCCCCGGCGGCGGCGGCGGAGCCGCTGCGGCTCGCGCTGGACGGCTCGGCGCTCGAGCCCGTGTCCACGCGCGGCGCGCAGCTCGTCGCGCGGCCGCTGCCGCACGCGCCGGGCTCGGACCTCGTCCCGCTGCGGATGGACGCGCCCACGCATCGGCCCGACCGTGACGGCGGCAGCGCCGATCGGCGCGAGCTCGGCGTGCTCGTTCGCAGCATCGCCATCCTGCCGCGCGGCGGCGGACGCGTGGCGGGCCTGCAGGCGCTGCTGGACCGCCAGCACGCGCTGCGGGCGCGCGGAAGGCTCGTGCCCATGGGCCGCGGGGCCGTCCTGCGCGGCGACGGCACGCCGCTCGCGGCGCTCGCGCTGCTCAACGCCTGGCTCGCGGGCGAGGTCGCCGGCGCGCCCGCGCCGCCCGACCCGCCGCGCGACGCGCGGCAAGGCTGCCTCGTCACGGCGCTCGAGGGCGGGCTGCTGGTGCACAACCCGCACCCGGTGTCCGCCGTGCGGCCACAGATCACGGGAACGTCACCGCATGCGACGCGCCGGCGCACCGTGTGGAACTCGCTGCGCCCGTGGTCGATGCTCGGGCCGCTGCAGACGCGTTTCGTCGTGTGAGCTTGCGGAACGCTTGATCAGCGCGGCGCGTCGATGCTTCGATGCGCGCCCCCGTCGGGTGCCGCCGTGCGAATCCTGCCCCTGCTCGCCTTGATGCTCGCCGTACCCGCCGCCCGCGCGCAGGACTCGACCGAGATCGATCCGGTGAACAGCTTCGAGGCGCAGGTGGCCGGCTCGCAGCCGATGCCCGGCTGCCACGGCGACATGTGCGGGCGCGTGCCCGTGCCCCTGAGCAACGCCATGCTCATGGCACCCGGCGAGTGGATGATGACCGTGCGCGTCGAGCGCCGGCGCTTCGTGGGCACGCTCGACGGTCACACGTCCGTGGGCACGGGCGAGATCTTCGGCCAGGGATTCATGATGGCGCCGCGCGACATGGACATGACCATGACCATGCTCGAGGGCATGGTGGGCCTCGACGAGGACAACACGTTCATGGCCATGCTGCCCTACGTGCAGAACAAGATGACCATGGTCATGGACGACGGCATGGAGTTCGACATGCGCGCGTCGGGCCTCGGCGACCTGCAGGCCGGCGTGACGCATCGCACGTGGGAAGGCGTCGACCAGCGCGTCGTCTTCTACGCGGGGGTCTCGGTGCCCACCGGGTCGGTGGACGAGAAGGACAGCATGCCGGGCTTCCCCGGCAGCACGGTGGACTACATCATGGAGCCCGGCACGGGCACCTTCGATCTGCGTCCGGCGCTCACATGGCTGTCCGACGGCGGCCTGTGGAACTTCGGCGCGCAGCTTCAATGGGTCCACGCCCTGGGCGACAACAGCGAGAACTGGCACTGGGGCGACCGCGAGGACTTCTCGGTCTGGACCGTGCGCGAGACCGGTGAGGACAGCAGCGCTTCGCTGCGCGTGACCGCCCACAAGTGGGGCGACGTGCACGGCTCGGACGACGACCTCGACCCGACGATGTCCCCCACGCAGGACCCGGACCTGCAGGGCGGCCGGCGCATCGAGACGGCGCTCGGCTTCCGCACGGGCGACCTCGTGGCCGAGTTCGGCGTGCCCATCAGTGAGAAGCTCGACGGCCCGCAGCTGTCCGAGAACTGGTTCGCGACCCTGGGCTGGCAGTTCAGCTTCTGAGCCTGCGCCGCGGCGGTACCATGCCGGGGTGAGCCGACCCGACACGCGCCGCGACGGGCCGCGCTACCGCGTCGGCAGCGCGGAGCGCACGGCCTTCGAGCGCGATGGCTGGGTCGTCCTGCGCGGCCTGCTCGCGCCCGACGAGCTGGCCGACATCGAGCGCCTCTACGCGCAGTTCCTGCGGCGCGAGATCCGCGTGGCCGGCCGCGACTTCTGCGACATGACCGCCGATTACGGCCGCCCGATCGAGGAGTTCTCGATCGTGAACGTCATGCTGCCGCGCCACTATCACGCGCCGCTGGCCGGCAACCTCTACGAGCAGCGCGCCGCCGACGTGGCCGCGCAGCTCTGTGGCGGCGGGATGCTGCTCGACTACGACCAGCTCGTCGCGAAGCCGCCACGCAAGGCGGACGCCGTCTTCCACTGGCACCAGGACCTGGCCTACTGGCCGGTGACGCCGGACACGCGCACGGCCTCCTTCTGGCTGGCGCTCGACGAGACGGACCTCGACAACGGTTGCGTGCAGTTCGTGTCGGGCAGCCATCGCGAGCCACGGCTGCGCGAGCACGCGCCGCTGCACGGCGACCGCGGGAAGAGCCACACGCTGGTGGCCGCGCTGCAGCCGGGCGACGCGCCACAGCCGGCGCGCCTGCACCCGGGCGACGTGTCCGTGCACCACGAGCGCACGCTGCACGGATCGGGCGGCAATGGCAGCGACCGCTGGCGACGCGGCTACGTGGTGGCGTTCCGCAGCGAGGCGACGATCGCCGTCGAGCGGGCGCTGGGGTTCACGCACAGCCACAACGATCGGGCCGGCGTGCTGCGGACCGTCGGGAAGGAGTGATCAGGAAGCGCAAGGCGAAGAGCAGCACGGCGAGCGGCCCGCAGGCCGTCGACGCCTACCTCGCGGGCCTGCCCGGTGACCAGCATGCCGCGCTCCAGCGCCTGCGGCGGCAGATCCGGGCGGCGGTGCCCGACGTGGAGGAAGGCATCGCCTGCCAGCTCCCCGCCTTTCGCCTTCACGGCCGGTGGCTCATCGACGACGGCGCCGCGGCGCGGCACTGCGCCATCTACGGCGAGGCCGGAAAGCTGCTGCCGGAGCTGAAGGGCTGCGACGAGAGCAAGGGCACCATCCGCTTCACGCCGGACGCGCCGCTGCCGGCCACGCTCGTGCGCAAGCTGGTCAAGTCCCGCGTGCAGCGGATCGCGTCCCGGCCGCGGCCCTCCGCCCGCGGCGCCGCGCGCGGCTAGTCCCCCGTCTCGAAGCGCGCGATCACCGGATCGTGATCGCTCATCGGCCCCGCGAACTCGCAATCCACGTGCACCGGCCGCGCCTCGCTGCACAGTGCCGCCAGCGCCGGGCTGGCGAGGATGTGGTCGAGCTGTTGGCTGTTGCCCTGGTAGATGAAGCTGTAGCGCTCGACCTCCGGCAGCCGGTCGGTCAGCTCGACCAGGCCGCCGCCGGCGGTGAGCACGGAGAGCGGCTCGCTGGAGGGGAAGTCGTTGAGGTCCCCCAGCACGAGCACCGGCGCGCCGGCGGCGATCAGCTCGTCGGCGAAGGCGCGCACGGCACGCGCCTGCGCCACGCGCTGGGCTGAGCTCTCCTGCCGCGGCGGCTGACGCGCGCCGAACAGCGGGTCGTCGCCGCCCTTGCTGCACCAGTGGTTGGCGATCACGAACA
>DASUFI010000187.1:0-26190 GCA_036274635.1 Planctomycetota bacterium | reverse complement strand
GAGCGCCGGACTGTACGCGGCGGGGGCGGCCGTTCAAGCCGCCCCGGGGCGGGCGACCGAACGTGGGGGCGATCGTCTCGCGCCGTCCGCGAACGGAAGCGATGCATATGCACTGCATGCGTGCCGCTTCAGTTCGCCCGGCGGAGGGGGGACTCGCCGGCCGCACGGAAGCGATGCACATGCACTGCACGTGCGTCGCTTCAGTTCACGCGACGCGGCCGGACAGGTCGCCCGGATTCAGGGAAGCCGACCCGGAGGGCGGCGGGAGGGCGCCTCAGCTCGCGGCCACGTTCCCGCGGAGGAAGCTGTCGCCGCGGAGGCGCAGCAGCTTGCGCGCCGCGCCGCGGCCGTAGCGCAGGCCCAGCGCCGCGTAGAGCTTCTTCTTCCACCGCAGCACGCGGTTGAGGCGCTCGGCGCGGGTGCGGACGCGGTCGATGGTGGCCTTGTCCATGTGCGTGCCGATGAGGCCGGCGCCCATGACCACCTCGTCCCAGTTGTCGCCCTTGATGTCACCGCGCTCGATGGCCTCGGTGTGGTAGCGCGTGAGGGGGTAGGGGATGTTGACGTTGGGCACCATGGCGATGCCCAGGCGGTGGAAGAAGCGGATGGACTCCATGGCCGTCTGCTCGGTCTCGCCGGGCAGGCCGAGGATCATGTTGGGGGAGATGGTGAGGCCGATGGACTCGCCGTAGTCGCGGTACTCCAGGAACTCCTTCAGGGTGAGCTTGGAGATCTCGCCCTGGATGGTGTCGGAGCCGGTCTCGAGGCCGGTGTAGATCTCGACGCAGCCGGCGTCGCGCATGAGCTTGAAGTGCTCGAGCTTCATGCCGTTGAGGCGCGTCTGGCAGCGCCACTCGATGCGGGCGGCGAGGCCGCGGGCGATGAGGCCCTCGCACACGGCGATGAGGTGCTTCCTGTCCAGGGTGAAGATCTGGTCCTGGAACATGATGCGGCGGACGCCGTAGCGCTCGACCACTTCCTCGACCTCGTCGAGGACCTGCTCGGGCTTGCGCTTGGACTGCTTCTCGCCGAACATCTGCTTGTAGCAGTAGCCGCAGGGCATGGGGCAGCCGCGGGAGGTCTCGAGCATCGCGAAGGGCGTGTCGGGCGCGGCCGCGTCGCGGTAGCGGTCCATGGGCAGCAGGTGCCACGCGGGCGAGGGGAAGTCGGCGTAGCGGACGGGGTTCTCGTCGTCGGGGTTGTGGACGAGGGAGCCGTCGGCGCGGCGCCAGGAGACCGAGCGCACGGAGCGCCAGTCGCCGTCGCGGGCGATGTCGCCGCGGGCGAGGGCGGCGAGGGCGGCGAAGGAGACGGGCTCGGTCTCGCCGCGCAGGCAGGCGTGCACGGCGGGCAGCTTGCGCAGCATGTCGGCGGGGTAGATGGAGCCGTGCGGGCCCTCGAAGAGCACGTGTCGCGGGGGCGAGGAGCAGTTCGCGAAGAGGTCGCGGAAGAAGGACTCGATGTAGGAGGTGTCCGGGATGGGCAGCTCCCAGGCATCCGTGCGCTCGGAGCTGTAGTACAGGACGTCCGGCGCGAAGGCGCGGATCTGGCGGATGGTGTCGGCGTCGCTCCAGTCCATGACATGGGCGTCGAGGAACTGGATCTCCCAGCCGCCCTGCTGCTCCAGCCACGCCGCGACGATGGCCGTCGAGAGCGGCTGCCACTTGCGGGTCTTGCGGAAGGCGTAGTTCCGCCGGAAGACCGGGATGTGGGGATTGACGATGGAGATCTTCATCGGAGCGGCGGCCCGGGGTCGCGCAGTCTACCGCGCTGGCGGGCGGGCTGCGACGGGGGCCGTCATCGACGTTTGGGGCGGGGCCCCTTACACTGCGCGCCTCCCCCTCGGCGGACCGCTCCGGCGCGCTCCGCCCCCTGTCGCCCTCGCCCCGGAGTCCCCGATGTCGTACTCGCGACCGGTCCTCGCCCTGGCCCTGCTCGCGGCTTCCGCGTCGGCGCAGTTCGCGCCGTGGCGCGTGGCCGGCGGAACCCTGGTGGTGCACCTCGACCAGGCCGGCCTCTCGGGCGCGGGCCTGGTGGTGGTGGAGCCGGACCAGACGGCTGCGGCGCCGGGCGCGGTGACGGCCGACGACGCGATCATGAGCTTCAGCGTCGCGGAGGACAGCAACCTGCTCGTCCTCGTCGGCCACACGGGCGAGTTCGTGGCCTACGGCGTGCTGGGCGGCGCGGCGCAGGTGGAGGGCGGCTTCACGCTGGCTTCGCCGCGCACGCACACGGCTGTCGACTTCCACGCGCCGAGCTTCCACTTCCTGCCGGCGCACACCGACGGGCCCGGCGGCGCGCCCGACCCCGACTACATGTTCCTGACCGGCCCGCAGGACGAGCTGGGCACGGACCTCATCGTGCGCACGCCCAAGATCCACTTCGATCCGCAAGGCTTCGCGCCCTGGGATCCGATCGAGCACGTGGTCCCGCTCATCTCGATCAGCGCGTGGGACCTGGTGATGACGCCCGAGATGGCCGCGCGCCTGAACCGGCCCGAGCTGTCGGGCCTGATCCTGGGCGGCGGCGAGCTGCTGGCGACCGCGGCGCCGTGGACGGACCTGTGGAGCTATCCGCCGGGGCTCAACCCGTGGACGGGCGGCGGGGGCGTCGCCGGCTCCGGCGGCGACGGCACGCGCACCACCGACGCGGGCATCGACATCAGGCTGCACACGCTGGGCTCCATCGCCGAGAAGGTGCACGAGGGCGTGTTCCCCAACGGCCGGCAGTCCATGGCCATGTCCACGACGGCCTGCAACGTGGGCAGCACCTCGGTGCCGTGGAAGGCGGCGATGGACCCGGCGCACCCCGGCATCGCGCAGGCCCTGTACCGCGAGCTCGGTGACCGCTTCGAGCAGGTGGGTGTGGCCTGGATCAAGCACGGCTTCTTCGCCACCAACCAGGGCCAGTGCGGCACCTGCAGCACGCCCGGCGGCCCGGGCAACCAGCTGGGCGTGAACTGCTCGGACACCTACGGCACCACCAACAACTCCGACCCGATGTGGCTGGGGCCGCGCTCGGAGTGGAACGTCTTCACCGCCAGCTGGCAGCCCTGCGGCAGCTTCTTCGACGGCATCCCCGTCGACTGCAAGCGCGACGAGAGTGGCGCGTCCTTCCTGGGCAAGGTGGACCACCGCCTCGAGGCCTTCGACGCCGAGCTCGGCACGCCGGGCGCGACCTACTACTACGAAGGCATGTACATGGTGGCGGGCGACGTCGACAAGACGAACAACATCGCGTCGCGCCTGTGCACGACCACGTGGACCGGCAGCATCTGGAACATCGCGTCCGTCACGGGCGACCTGCAGGTGCAGGGCCCGGCCATCGACCGCTGGGCGGCGGACATGCACACGCAGGCGGGCCTCGCGCCCTCCGACGGCGACGTGATCGTGGCCGTCCGCGCCAAGGACCTCGGCGGCGGCCTCTTCCGCTACGAATACGCGCTGTGGAACTGGAGCCTCGACCGCAAGGTGCGCTCCTTCTCGGTGCCCACCGGCGGCGGCACGCCCACGGACCTCTACTTCCACGACATCGACGGCCAGGCGGCCAACGACTGGGTGCCCGTCGTCTCCCAGGGCAACCTGACCTGGACCTTCCCGGACGTGGACCTGCCCGGCGAGAAAGTCGCGGGCGCGCTGGAGTTCGGCACGCTCTACAACTTCGGCTTCACCTGCGACGTGGCGCCGGGCGACCGCAACGCGACGTTGGGCATCCACCTGCCCGGCCCGGGCGGCGACCTGCTGGCTGCGGCCACGCGCGCGCCGGCCGCGCTCAACCTCACCGCCAGCAAGCTGGCCCCGGCCGTGGGCGAGGCCTTCGACCTCGTCATGCACGGCGGCACGGCCAACATGATGGTGGCGGTCATGGAGGTCGGCGGCGTGCCGCTCTCCCCGCCCATCCTCATCGGCCCCGTGCCCTTCGCCGCCGGCGACGCGAGCATCCCGCTCGTCATGCCGCCGGGCGTCGAGGGCCTGGACTTCGTGCTCGTGGGCGGCGACGTCTCGGTCGGCCCGCTGCACCTGCTCAAGCTGGGGAACTTCATCACCATCGCGGTGCAGTAGGGAAAGCGGGCCGCCCTCCTCCTTGGCCGCGGCCCCTGCCCTCCCTAGACTCCCGGCCCCCGCCACGGAGGCCGCCGCGTGTCCCACCTGTTCACCGCCGAGAACGCCCTGGCCCTGCTCACGCTGACGGCCATGGAGATCGTGCTCGGCATCGACAACATCGTGTTCATCTCGATCCTGACCGGGAAGCTCCCGGCCGTGCAGCGACCGTCGGCGCGGCGCTGGGGCCTCGGCGGCGCGATGCTCACGCGCATCCTGCTGCTGCTGTGCATCACGTGGGTCATGGGGATGACGGCCGAGCTGTTCGGCGTGCTGGGCCATCCGGTCACCGGCCGCGACCTGGTGCTGCTGCTGGGCGGCCTGTTCCTCATCGGCAAGGCCACCTTCGAGATCCACGAGCGCATCGAGGGGCACGCGGTGACGGGCACGGGCCGCCCCGTCCACCCGAAGTTCAGCACGGTGATCCTGCAGATCATGGTGCTGGACATCGTGTTCTCGCTCGACTCCGTCATCACGGCCGTCGGCATGGCCAACGAGCTGGTGGTCATGGTGGCGGCGGTCGTCCTGGCCATGGGCGTGATGCTGGCGTCCTCGGGCAAGGTGTCGGACTTCGTGGAGCACAACCCGACCATCAAGATGCTGGCCCTCTCCTTCCTGCTGCTCATCGGCGTGATGCTCGTGGCCGACGGCTGCGGGCAGCACATCCCCAAGGGCTACGTGTACTTCGCGATGGCCTTCTCGCTGCTGGTGGAGACGCTCAACCTGCGCGCGCACAAGGTGGCGCAGAAGCGTGGGGCGGAGGGCAAGGGGTGAGCGACGGACGAGCAGGCCGCGCTCGGGCCGCGCCGGCGCCGGTGCGCGTCGCCGCCCTCGTCCTCGTGGCCCACGCGCTGTGGCTGACGTGGGTCGAGGTGCAGGCGCTGCGCAGCCCGCTCATGACATGGACGCACGTGCTGCTGCGCGCCGCCTGGATCCTCGTGCTGTGGGTCCTCGCCCGCGGCCTCTGGCGCGGATCGGCTCGCGCGCGAACCTGGACCATCGTGGCGCTGGCTTCGATGCTCGCCGTCTATCTCGTGATCGCGGCCATCGTGCGCCATGTCGACGCTGAGCGCTGGGATCCCGCGGCGTGGTTCGGGCCAGCCGCGATCGCGCCGGCCGCATGGAACATCGTGCCGCTCGTGCTGCTGCTGCTCTCGAGCCGAGGGGATGGCAGGTCGACCTAGCGTCGCGTCGGCGAGCTGCGGCACCTCACGGCACCGTGCCCACCTCCGCGTTGCTCGCCGCGAGGCCCTTCACCGCCGCCGCGTCCGCGATCCACGCCTGCAGCCACAGCGAGGTGCCGCCCGGCACGCCGGCCGGCCATGCGGACGTGAGCTCGATGCCGCCGACGCCGTCGAGCCCCAGCCCGGCCACGAGCGCGTCCGGGTTCGGCACCATCGTCCCGCCCTTGAACGGCGCGTTCAGCGCGGAGAGTCCGATGACGAGCGTCGCGCTGCCCGACGGCTTCGCGCCGGAGATCGCCACGCTGAGCGGATGCCCCTCGATCAGCGCGCCGTGCACGGTGAGCGCCGGCACGCCCGCCACGCCCGCGATGCCGCGCCCGAGATCCGTCCACGCGTCGCCGAGGTGCGCGACCCAGCCCTCGTAGTTGCCGGACGGGTTCGGGCCGTAGCCCACGATCGTGCGGCCGTCGGCGGAGATGGCCTGGGCCACCTCGAGCGTCCAGCCGTTGAGGTCGACGCCGAGGCTGGTGAGCAGAGACTTCAGGCTCACGCAGCCAGTGGCTGCGGTCCACACGAAGGCCTCCATGCCGGACGGCCCGACGCTCTGGCCCACGATCACGCTGCCGTCCGCGGAGATGCCGTTGGCGCGGCTGAAGGCGCTGCCGCCGGGGATGTCGCCGATGGACTGCATGCCGCTGCCGCCCGCGGCGGGATCGCTCCAGCGGAAGGCGAAGACGCCGGCGCTCGCGGCGGAGAGGCCCACGATCACATTGCCATCCGCGGAGATGCCGAAGGCGTTGCCGCCGAAGCCGCCGCCGGGCAGGTCGCCGAGGCCGACGGGCGCAGCGGGCCAGCTCCAGCGCGTGGCCTCCGAGCTGGATGGCCCGGACGCCGTCGAGTCGCCGTAGCCGGCGATGCGCAGGCCGTCGGCCGAGACGGCGCTGGCCACCGAGAAGAAGTTGCTGCCGGGCAGGTCGCCGAGCGGCTGGATGCCGGTGGCCGCCGTCCAGCGGAAGCCCTCCGCGGACAGTGTTCCCGAGAGCGCCGACTCGCTGTGCCCCACGACCACGCTGCCGTCGGCATTCACGCCGTTGGCGATGGAGAAGAAGCCGTTGCCGGGCAGGTCGCCCAGGCCGAGCATGCCGGACGCGGTCCAGCGGAAGGCCTCGTCGCCGCTGCCGGAGAGCGAATGGCCCACGATGGCGCTGCCGTCGGCGGACACGGCGTTCGCGTAGCTGAGCGTGGCGCCGCCGGGGAGATCGCCGAGGGGCTGCAGCCCGCCCGCCGCGGTCCAGCGGAAGGCCGCGTCGCCGGTGGAGGAGTTGCTGTAGCCGCACACGACCGAGCCGTCGCCCGAGACGCCGTACGCGGCGGAGAGCACGTTGCCCCCGGCGAGATCGCCGACGCCGGTGAAGGATGGCGGGTCGCCGGCGCGCGCGGCGGCGACGAGCGTGACGGACGAGAGGACGAGCAGCGCGCGCGACGTCATGGTGCAGGCTCCGGGGAAGCGCGAATGTACTCCCGCGCGTCAGTCCCGTCTGCCCACGTCGTTCAGGGCAGCAGCTCGATGGCCAGCGCGTTGCTCAGGCCGAGGGGCGCGCCGGAGCTGTAGCCGCTCACGACGAACTGCGCGTACAGCGTGAGCGGCCCGCTGCCGCCCGGCACCGTCAGGAACAGCTCGCCGTCGGGCAGGAAGGGGAAGGTCACGAGCAGCGACGGCACCAGCGCCGGCACGAGCGTGCCGCCCTTGAAGGGCGCGTTGCCCGCGACGGCCGAGAGCACGAGGAAGGCCGCGCCGCCGTCGGGGCCGTTGGTGAGCGAGAGGTCGGCGAGGCTGCCGCTCTCCAGCATGCCGCCGGCGATCTCGAAGATCGGGTTGTGCGGGCCGGCGGCGCCGACGACCTCCTGGAAGGTGAGCTGCCCGGTGCACAGCACGCTGCCACCGGACAGCGCGGTCAAGTCGCTGCCGGGCAGGCCCACCAGCAGGTCGGGCCAGCCGTCGGCGTTCACGTCGCGGCCGCCGTCGAGGGTGGAGCGCTCGCCCGCGCCGTCGCCGAAGGCGTAGTACAGCGTCTGGAACTCGTGGGCGCCGTCGAAGACGACGACGCAGCCGCCGCCGCCGAAGTCGGCCAGCGTGGCACCGACCGCCAGCTCGTTGCGCCCGTCCTTGTTGATGTCGCCCACGTTGGCCACGGACGAGCCGAAGCGGTCCTCGCTGCCCAGCCCGGGGCCGTAGTAGTTGCGCAGGACGATGCCGGCCGAGCCCTCGTAGACCGTGGCGCGGCCCACGTCGAAGTCATCGCCGGGCGCTCCCACGAGCAGCTCGCGCACGCCGTCGCCGTCGGTGTCGCCCCCGGCGCAGATGGAGTAGCCCAGCTCGTTGCCAAAGAGGCCCGAGCGCGAATAGAGCAGGGCGTGCGTCGCGCCGTTGTACACGCGCAGCACGCCGGCGTCCTGCAGCAGGATGGGGCTGCCGGGCACGTCCTCGTCCGGGGCGCCGATGGCGTACTCGCTGCGGCCATCGCCGGTGAGGTCGCCGACGAAGGCCACGGCCGCGCCGAAGTGCCCCTGGATCGCGCTGCCGTCGTGATGGACGAGCAGCGCGCCCGTCACGCCGTCGTACAGCTCGGCGTAGCCCTCCTCGGAGATCGTTTCGGCGTGGGGCGCGCCGATGAGCACGTCCGGCCGCCCGTCGCCCGTGACGTCCGAGCCGCCGGCCAGCGCCTCGCCGAAGAGCTCGTCAGGGGCGTGGCCGTGGAACGTCTGGATCGCGCTTCCGCTCGCGCCGCTGAACAGCGTGACGACGCCCGCATCCTGGTGGATGAACAACCCGAACCAGACGTCCGCGCGCGGCGCGCTCACCAGGTAATCGGGCGTCGCGTCGGCGTTGATCAGGCCGGCGTTGGCCACCTGCGTGCCGAAGTCGCCGTCGGCCTGGTCGCCGTGGTGCTGCTTCAGCAGCAGGTGCGGCGCCTTGCCGCTGACGAGGTAGGCCGAGCCGAAGCTGGTGTCGTCCGGCGTGCCCACCAGCATGTCGGCGCAGCCGTCGCCGTTGAGGTCGGGCATGAGGGCCACGGCGTGACCCCAGTGGTCGCTGGCCTGGATGAAGGAGCCCTGCATCTGGTACCAGGTCTGGTCCTGCGCGGCGGCGGCGGCAGCGAGCGTTGCGAGAGCCAGACCGGCGGTGGTGGCAAGGGACCTGGGACGGCGCAGGCGGCGGGTCATGGCGGCTTCCGGTGGGGGCGGCCGGGGAATGTCCCGGCTGCCTCCCCAGGATCCGGAGGCCGCCCCGCGCGTCTCGCTACTTCTCGAACATCTGCTCCACCGGCACGACCTCGATGCGGTCGCGGGACGCCTTGAGCGGCCAGCTCTGGATGATCTTGTCCTCGGCCAGCAGCTCGGCGGGCTTCGCCGTCGCGCCGTAGTCCATGGGCGAGGGCGCGTCGGAGGCGATGGCCTCGGCCAGCTTGTCCGCGTCCTGGGTCACGATCGCGATCTGCAGGTTGTCGGCCTGGATCCACTTGTGGACGGCGGCGTTCACCTCCTCGAGCGTCACCTCGTCCATCATCTTGCGGAAGAGGGCCAGGTCGCCCGGGTCGGCCACGCCGAAGTAGCGGTCGTCGACGGCGTAGGCCAGGCGCTCGCCGGTGGTCTCGGCGAAGTGCAGCGAGTAGTTCTTCAGGAACTTGCGCGTGAAGTCGAACTGCTCCTGCGTGAGGCCGTTCTTGCCCAGCAGCTCCACCTCGCGCAGGGCGGCGCGCAGGGCGAAGAGCGTCTGGTTCTCGGGCACGGGGCGGATCCACACCTCGAACATCTGGCCGCGCCGGCCCACGCCGCTGGGCGGCATGTGCAGGCGGCCGCCGTTGGGGTAGGCCTCGATGTAGGAGTAGTCGCCGTAGTTCATGCCGCGCGCGTCGCGGATCACCTGGTAGAGGTGGCTGCTGCTGTTGCGGTGCTCGCCCAGCCAGGAGTTGGCGATCCACAGGGCGTAGTACTCGCGCGAGCCGCGGTGCACGTCGATGGGCACGCCGAAGCTGATGGCCGTGGAGGGGCCGGGCTTCTTCACGATGGTGACGTGCCGGCCGGTGACGGGCGGGGGCTGCGGCGCCGGCACCGCCTCGGGCTTGCCCGACGGCAGGCGCGCGAGGTCCGCGACCAGCCGGCCCTGCAGGTCCTGCGGGTAGCCGCCCCCGAGCGCGATGACCACGTTGTCCTTGGTGTAGTGCTTGCTCCAGAAGTCGCGCACGTCGTCCACCGTCAGCTGCTTGAGCGACGCGACCGTGCCCTCCTCGATGTGCGCGTAGGGCGTGCCGGCGAAGACCCGCGACATGAGCGTCGCCTTGCCCAGCTCCTCGTCGCTGCTGTAGCGCAGCTCCTTCTCGATGGAGTTCACGGCCGAGTCGCGCAGGCGCTCGAAGTCGTCCGCGCGGAAGCCGGGGCGCAGCACGGCGTCCATGAAGATGTCGTAGAAGGCGCCCACGTTGTCACGGTGCGTCAGGCCCGTGATCACCGTCATCTCCTTGTCCACCGACACGTTGTAGTTGGCGGCCAGGGGATAGAGGGCGGTCAGGATCTCGTCGTAGCTGCGCGACTCCGTGCCGCCCTCGGAGAGCATCGCGCCGGTCAGCGCGGCCAGGCCCTCCTTGCCCGGCGGGTCGTCCTGGCTGCCCGTCTTGAACCACAGCCTGAAGGCCACGTTGGGATCCTGCGGCACGGGCATGAGCACCGGCGCCTCGGCCGAGGCCGGCGCGGGCACCGGCTGGTCCTTGGGGTGCACCACGGCCACGGTGGAGTGCTCCGGCACCAGCCAGGTGTTCGCGGCGGCCTGCACGTCGGCGGGCGTCACCTGCTCGATCGTGCCGTAGAGCTGCTCGACCACGTCCATGCCGCCGGTGATGGCCACGAGCTGCGCCACGTTCTCGCACACCGAGCCGGGCGTGGTGAGCGAGGAGAGGAAGCCGTACTTCATGCGCGCGCGGATGTCGTCCAGCTGCTCCTGCGAGACGCCGTCGCGCTTGAGCGTGGCGATGGCCGACCAGATCTCGCCCTCGACCGCGGCCACGTCGGCCGGATCCTTCACCAGCGCGAACACCGACCACAGGCCCGGGTCGCGGTTGTAACCGAAGCCCTGGAAGAGCGACTCGACGCGCTGCTGCTGCAGCACGAGCTTCTTGTAGAGCGGCGAGGTCTCGCCGAAGATCAGCTCGCCCATGAGCGAGCCGGCTACCATCTTGCGGTCGGTGGGCAGCAGCCGCTCGCCCTTGAAGGCGATGGTGAGGATGGGCAGCGTCTGGCCCTCGAAGGGCACGTCGATGCGGCGCTGCGCCTTCTGCTCCGGCTCCTGCGGCACGGCCGGCGCCTGGTAGCCGGACTTCCACGAGCCGTACTGCTCCTTCATCTGCGACAGCAGCGCCTGCTCGTCGAAGTCGCCCGCGACCACGACGACCACGTTGTCCGGGTGGTAGAAGCGCTGGAAGAAGCCCTTGCTGTAGTCGTACTGGCCGGGCATGGCCTGGATGTCGGCCTCGAAGCCGATGGTCGTGTGCTTGTAGGTGTGCTTGTCGAAGGCCGCGTTCTGCAGCGACTCGAACAGCACGTCGAAGGGGCTCGTGCGGCCCTTGCGGTACTCGCCGTAGACCGCGCCGCTCTCGGTCTTGAACTGACCCTCGTCGTACTTCAGGTTCGCGAAGCGGTCGGCCTCGATCTTCACCACCGTCGGCAGGTCCTCGGTGGCGAGGCCCAGGTGGTAGGCGGTGTAGTCGTCGGTGGTGAAGGCGTTGGCGTCGGCGCCCATGCCGTTCACGATCTTGTCGTACTCGGGGCCCGGCAGCTTCTCCGTGCCGCGGAACATCATGTGCTCGAAGAAGTGCGCGAAGCCGGTGACGCCCTTCTCCACCTCGTCGCGGCTGCCGGTGCGCACGATGGACCAGTAGGCCGACAGCCCGTGGCTCGGCATCGGGATGAAGTAGATCTTCAGCCCGTTGTCCAGGGTGTGCTCGTGCACCTCGTACGGGAACACCTTGGAGGTGGCCGTGCTGGTGCTGGTGCTCGTGGTGGTGCTCGTCGTGGAGACGACGCGCGGGGCGGCATGGTCGTCGGCGGTCTTGGACATGGCGCTGCTCTTGCTCTCCATCACGGGCGGCGGGGGAACGATGCGCGTCTTGGTCGCGGCGGGGGGCTCGCCGGACTGACACGCAGCAAGGGAGAGCGCGACGAGGGCGACGGCCAGCGGCTTGGCGGACATGAGGAGCGGCTCCGGGCGCGGAGAGGAGGAATGCGGGGGGACGGTGACGCGGCGCATCACGAGCGGGCCGAGGCCTTGGGCCTGAGGATCAGCTCGCGGCCCACGAGGTACAGCAGCACCATCAGCAGCAGGAAGGGCAGGCAGGAGAGCAGGTCGGCGCTGGGCCCGTTGACCAGGGGATTGCCTTCGGCCACGGCGTCGAGACGGTCGTTGAAGCCCTGCATGAACGGCACGCCGGCCATGAAGGCGATGAGGATGCCCGCGATGGCGCCGCCGGCGATGTAGCCCGAGGCCATCAGCACGCCGGGGCTCTTGTCGCCCTCGGCCACCAGCTCGTCCTCGGACAGGTTCTTGCCGGCGTGCTTCTTGCGGATGTAGCGGTCCACCAGCCAGCGCACCATGCCGCCGATGAAGATCGGGCTCGAGGACGAGAGCGGCAGGTATACGCCGACGGCGAAAGCCAGCGACGAGATGCCCGACATCTCGAGCACGAGCGAGATCATCACGCCCAGCAGCACGAGGCCCCACGGCAGCTCGCGGTTGAGGATGCCCTTGATGATGTAGGACATCAGCGTGGCCTTGGGGGCGTCGAACTTCTTCACCTCGTGCAGGCCGTCGGCCGTGTAGTGGTGCGTGCCGTTGATGCCCGGGTCCACGAGGAACTGCGGCGCGCCCTTCTCGTCCACGAGGTAGCGCTCCGCCGTGGCGCCGCCGGCCTCGGTGTGCTGGACCACGAAGTACTCGCGCCCCTCGTAGCTCTCCTTGTCCTTCAGCTGCGCCGCGTCGAAGTGCAGGTCCGCGGGCCAGTTCTCCACGGACTTCAGCGCGCGGTGGCCGTCGACCATGGTCGTGACGGACGGGTCGGGCTCCTGGCTGATGCGCGGGACGTACACCGCGGCGGCCGAGTTCAGCGTCAGCAGGATGGGCCCGAGCACCACGGCCGAGGCCAGCGCGCCGATCAGGATCGCGATCTGCTGCGCGCGCGGCGTGGCGCCGACGAGGTAGCCGGTCTTGAGGTCCTGCGACGTCGAGCCGCCGTTCGATGACGCGATGCACACGATGGCGCCGATGGACAGCGCCGTCACGTAGTAGGACGAGCCGGTCCAGCCGATCGCGAGGAAGACGAGGCACGTGACCAGCAGCGTCGCCACCGTCATGCCCGAGATCGGGTTGGAGGACGAGCCGATCTCGCCGGTGAGGCGCGAGGAGACCGTCACGAACAGGAAGCCGAGGATCACGATCAGGAACGACGCGACGATGCGCGCCGCGAGGCCCGTGCCGCCCACGTACAGCGGGCTGGCCAGCGCGATGACCGCGACCAGCGCGAAGCAGCCCATGAGCACGAACTTCATCGACAGGTCGCGGTCGGTGCGCATCATCGCCAGGCGCCCCGCCGCGCCGCCGCGCAGGTCCTTGAGGCCCTCGCGCAGCCCGTGCCAGATCGTGGGCAGCGAGCGCCCGAGGCTGATGATGCCGCCCGCGGCCACCGCGCCCGCGCCGATGTACAGGATGTAGGCCGACCGGATCTGTCCCGGCGACATGTCCTTGATCAGGCGCGTCGTCTCCGGCGCCAGCGGCCCCAGCAGTCCCTCGCCGAAGTACTTGATGGCCGGGATCAGCACCAGGTAGGCGAGCACGCCGCCCGCGCACATGATCGAGGCGATGCGCGGGCCGATGATGTAGCCCACGCCCAGCAGCTCGGGCGAGATCTCGGCCGAGATCGAGCCGGCCGCGAAGGGCTTGCCGAAGACCTTCTCCGGCGTGTCCTTCCAGAACTTGAAGGCCACGTTCAGCGCCTTGTACACGAGGCCGATGCCGAAGCCGGCGAAGATGGTCTTGGCGCTGGTGGCCTGGCCGCCCAGCCGCTCGAGCTCGGCCTTGGCCGCGGGCGAGGCCGCCGCGCGCGACTCGGCCGAGGCGCCGGCCTTGAGCACTTCGGCGCAGGCCGTGCCCTCGGGGTATTTGAGCTTTCCGTGCTGCGCCACGATGAGCGCGCGCCGCAGCGGGATCATCATGAGGATGCCCAGCAGGCCGCCCAGCACCGCGACCAGCAGCACGCGCGTGGCCTCGAGATCGAAGCCCAGGATCATGATGGCGGGCATGGTCACGCCGATGCCGAAGGCGATCGACTCGCCCGCCGACCCGGCCGTCTGCACCACGTTGTTCTCGAGGATGGTCGCGTCGCGCCCGCCCAGCTTGGACCACAGCCTGAACAGCGTGATCGAGATGACCGCGACCGGGATCGAGGCGCTGACCGTGAGGCCGACCTTGAGCACGAGGTACAGCGACGAGGCACCGAACACCACGCCCAGCAGCGTGCCGACGATGAGCGGCAGGATGGTGAGCTCGGGAAGCGTCGTCGACGCCGGGATGTAGGAGTCGAACTCCTTCTCGGTCGGCGACTTCGATCCGGACATGTCGGTGGCTCCGTCGGAGGCCGGGACGGCGACGCGGCGTCGGGGGTGGGGCGGGCAGGCTAGCGCGAGAGGCCGCTGCCCGTCCATGGGCCCACCCGCCGGATTGCCGCGCAGGAGCCGGACCGGGCGAGGTACGCCCGCACGTCCAGCTTGCGCGCCGTGTTCTCGCTGCTCATGTCACGGACCGTGCCGAACACCGGCCGCTCTCCTGGCCAGGGCCGATCGAAGCGCCCGAGACACCAGAAGATGCCCGAGGAGCTGCTCGGGTCGCGGCCGTCCAGCGCCCAGCGGTTGTTCCGCTCGATCATCGTCGCCAGCGCCGCGCGCGGGCTCTCCGACCACTGCAGGATCTGCTTGCCCCACAGCATGCGCTGGTCATCGTGGATGCGGCCCTCGCGCAGCAGCTGGCGCTGCGCGGCGTTCCACAGCGGGTCGTGCGTGGCCGCGGCCTCCAGCGTCGCGCGCTCGTAGCAGGGCTCGCGCGCGCGGCACGGGCATGGGCGCCGAACAGAGTGGACCGGTCGCCGCGGCCGGCGCGCGACGGTCAGCGTCCGTGCCCTGCGCGGCTCCCGCTCACGTCCACGTCACGCCCGGCCGGGGCGCGGAGCCGCGCGAGCCGCCATCGTCTCGCGCTGCCACCGTGCTCGTCGCGCGGCGCTCAGGCCGCGCGCACCGGACTACGGGCGACGGCTGCGGGGCGTGAGGGCCCGAGGCGACGCTCCCGCGAGACGCCGCCGCACCAGCCGTTCACACCCCGCTGCCGCGTGTGTGCTTCCTGATTCCTCGATGATCGGGGGCGTGGAGCGGCCGACGGCCTGCGACCAGTGAGGGAACGGAACAGTCCGGCCCCCCTTGCGGTCTCGAAGCGAGAAAGACGAGGGACCCACCACTGCATGTCTCACGAGTCGACCACAACAAGCCGGACAATCCGCAACTGGAGGATGGAGGGTTACCGACCGCAGAGCCGGCCGGCCACTCCCACGCTCCCGCCGACATGACGCGGGGCATGCATCGAAATAACGGTATGCATTGGGGCAAGCCGGCTGTTCTGCCGGTCCGCCACGTTTCGAGGCGCCGCGGTCCCGCGGCTCAGAACGCCCGGCCGAGGCCCAGGTAGTAGTTCCAGTCGTCCTTGTCCGTGCCCTCGCCGGCGTTGCTGTCGTGGAACAGGTCCACGCCGGCCTTCAAGTACCAGGGGCTGTCGGGAGCCACCTTGGTCTCGTAGGACACACGGCTGATCGAGCGGAACCCGCCCGATGGGTTGATGGCCGGATAGACGTCGGTGTAGAGGAAGAACTTGGAGATCTCGTTGATCTGCCAGGTCCAGTCGCCTCCAACCAGCGCCTCGACCGTGTTGTCGTCGACGTCCGGATCGTCGCTGCCCGACTTGTGCGAGAGACCGCCGCCGAGGCGGCCCTGCACCTTGTGCTCGGGCGTGTCGATGAACTGGTAGGCGGCGCCGGCCGCGGCCGCGTAGAGGGCGTCGTAGTCGGTGAACTGGTTCCGCTCGTAGCTGCCCTGCACGAAGGGCCGCCACTTGCTCTCCTTGATCTTCCACTCGTGGCGCAGCTGCGTGAAGAACTTCTCCTCGGTGGCCGTGTTGTCGGTCTCCGACCGGTTGTATATGGCCACGAAGGTGTCGACGCCCTCATCGACGTCGTGCTTGATGTCCAATTCCGTGCGGAAGATCTGCGTGTCGGTGTTGCCCTCGCTGCCGCTCAGCGACAGGTCGAAGCTGCCCGTCCACGGCTCGACCGGCTTGACGGGCTCCGGCGCCGTCGGCGGCTTCATGGCCGCTCGCGGAATTGTGAGCTTGCCGAGGATGTCGTTCATGATGACCAGGTTGTTCGTGTCGGCGGACTGCAGGATGCCGGAGATCTTGTCGCCGTTCATCAGCTCCACCGTGATGGGCTTGCCTTCCTGGAACACGTCCTGGGCATGCACGGGCAGGGCCAGCAAGGCCAGCAGCAGGCACGGCAAGAGCCGGACGATGGTGGCGCGCATGACTCAACTCCTCCTTGGTTGGGTCGGAGGATGCCGATTCCCCGGGCCTGGCCGCAAGCCGGACCGGTTCTGTCATCTTGCGCTGGCGGCCTCAGGTGGACAGCACCGGATCCTGCCAGCCGCCGTCGGCCGCCACGAGCGCGTCAGCGGCCTGGGGGCCCCAGCTGCCGCAGCGGTAAGGGTGCGCGCGACCGTGGTGCTCGAGCACGTGGTCGAGCACGGCCCACGCCGCCTCGACCGCGTCCTGCCGCGTGAACAGGGCGCCGTGGCCCGCGAGCGCGTCGCCGAGGAGTCGCTCGTAGGGCGACTGCTCGTCGTGCCCCGCCTCGAGCAGGATGAGCTCCTTCGGCTCGCCGACGAAGCCGTCGCCCGCGGACTTCACGCGTGCGGCCAGCGAGATGGCCGGGTTGGGCGCGAGGCGGAAGCGCAGGGCGTTGGCGGGATCGGCGAGGATGCCCGGGTCCGCGAAGACCAGCTGGGGCGGCCGCTTGAGGCGCACCACGACCTCGGCGGCCGTCTCGGGCAGGCACTTGCCTGAGCGCAGATACCACGGCACGCCCGCCCAGCGCCACGAGTCGATGAAGAGCCGCAGGGCGCAGTAGGTCTCGGTATCGGAGCCGCGCGCGACGCCGGGCTCCTTGCGGTAGCCGGCGAACTGCCCGCGCACGAGGTCGCGGGCCGCGAGCGGCCGCATGACCTGGAAGACCTTGGCCTTCTCGTTGCGCTGCGCCTCCGTGCCGCTGCCCGCCGGCGGCTCCATCGCCAGCAGTGCGACGATCTGGAACATGTGGTTCTGGACCACGTCGCGCAGGCAGCCGACGCGGTCGTAGAAGTTGCCGCGCCCCTCGACGCCGAAGTCCTCCGACAGGGTCACCTGCACGCTCGCGACGTGGTCGCGGTTCCAGATGGGCTCGAGGAAGGAGTTCGCGAAGCGGAAGTAGAGCAGGTTCTCGATCGCCTCCTTCCCGAGGAAGTGGTCGATGCGGTAGATGGCGCTCTCGGGGAAGACCGAGTGCGCGACGCGGTCGAGCTCGCGCGCCGAGGCGAGGTCGCGGCCGAAGGGCTTCTCGACGACCACGCGCGCGCCGCGCGCGAGACCCGCGGCGCCCAGCGCCTGGATGACGGTGGCGAAGAGCGCGGGCGGGATGGCGAGGTAGTGCACCGGCCGGCGCGCGCCGCCCAGCTCGCGCGCGAGCCCCCGGAAGGTCGCGGCGTCGTTGTAGTCGCCGTCCACGTAGCGCAGCAGCGCCAGCAGGCGGGCGAGCACCTTGCGGTCCACCGGGCCCGACTCGCGAACGCTGGACTCGACGGCCTTGCGGAAGCGCGCGAGGTCCCAGCCCGAGAAGGCCACGCCCACGATGGGCACGTCGAGCCGGCCGCGCCGCACGAGGGCATAGAGCGAGGGCAGGATCTTCTTGTGCGCGAGGTCGCCCGTCGCGCCGAAGAGCACGAGGGCATCGCCTTGCGCGCGGGGCTGCGCCACGGCCGGCGCGCGAGGCCGGGTCCGGGCCGGCGCGCGGCTCACGGCACTTCCTGCAGGGTGACGGGGACCTCGCGCTCCTGCCCGTCGCGCACGACGCGCAGCTTCACCGTCTGGCCCACCTGCTTCTGCTCGAGGGTGTCCATGAGCGCGTCCTTGTCGGGCACGGGCGTGCCGTCGACGGCCAGGATGAAGTCGCCGGGCACCGTGCGGCCCTGCCGGCGCGTGTAGCCGCGCAGGCCGGCGTGCGCGGCGGCGCTGTCGTTCTCGACGGAGCGGATGGGCACGCCGTCGACGCGGAAGCGCTGCGATTCCTCCGGGTTCCCCGGCTTGATGCCGAGGCCCGGGCGCACGATGTGGCCGTGGGCGATGAGCCGGGTCACCACGTCGCGGATCGTGTCCACGGGCACCGCGAAGCCGAGGCCGGCCGAGCTGCCCGACTCGCTGAAGATCATGGTGTTCATGCCGATGAGCCGGCCCGCGCTGTCCAGCAGCGGCCCGCCGCTGTTGCCGGGGTTGATGGCCGCGTCGGTCTGGATCACGCCCGAGATGCGCCGGCCGCCGATGCCCTCCATGTCGCGCTCGAGGGCCGAGATGATGCCGTGCGTCAGCGTGTAGTCCAGGCCGTAGGGGTTGCCGATGGCGTAGACCTTCTGCCCCACGAGCAGGTCGCGGCTGCTGCCCAGCGTGACGGGGTGCAGCGCGCCGGCCGGCGCATCGATGGTCAGCACCGCGATGTCCTTGTCGGCATAGGTGGACACGCGCTGCGCCTCGAACTGCTGGCCATCGTGCAGCGTGACGAGCACGCCGCTGGCGCCGACGACCACGTGGAAGTTCGTGACGATGTGCCCCGCCGTGTCCCACACGAAGCCGCTGCCCGTGCCCGTCGGGTACTGGCGCGTCTCGTTGGTGTAGGGCGAGTCCACGGACTCGAGCGGCTCGATGTAGGCCACCGAGTCGCAGGTGCGCTCGAACAGCTCGATGGTCGCCTGCTCGTCGGCCGCGAGGTCGCCGCGCGGCGTCACGAGCCGCGGCTCGACGGCGAAGAGGTCGCTGGCGTAGCGGCTGTGAGCGCCCAGCCACCACGAGCTGGCGACGATCGCCAGCAGGAGCAGCACGGCGGTGACCCGCGCGGACCCGCGCGGCGAGGGCGAACTGCGGCTCATGGCGCTCCTGCGCAAAGGCGAGGCATCATGTTAGCGGCCATGGCCGCCGACCCCGCAAGCGCCGCCTACCTGCTCGTGTCCGGACGCGTGCAGGGCGTGGGCTACCGCTGGTTCGCCAGCAGCCACGCCGAGTCCCTGGGCCTCACCGGGTGGGCCCGCAACCGCCGCGAGGGCACCGTGGAGCTGGAGGTGTTCGGGCCGCGGCCGAGGATCGAGCGACTGGTGCAGCAGCTGCGGGAAGGGCCGCCCGCGAGCGACGTGACCGAGGTGACCGTGCATTGGCTGCCCGCTCCGACGGGGGCGCCGGTGAGGTTCGAGATCCGACCCACGGCGTGAGCCGCGAACGGCGCGACAACGGCGGCTTCGACGGGCCGGGCGCCGCGTAGAATCGTCCCCGCGCCCGGAGACCTGCATGACCATCGCCCTCGTCGTCGCGGCCCTCGCCGTCGGCCTGCTGCTTGGCGGATTCCTCGCCCAGCAGCGCGCCGCGCGGCGCACCGCCGACGCGGAGAGCGCGCGCGCCGCCGCCGCCCAGGCCCAAGCCCGCGCCGAGGAACAGGCCCGCGCCGCCGAGCGCGCGCTCGAGCAGTGGAAGGCCGAGGCCGCCGCGCAGCGCACGCGCGAGGACGCGCTGCGCGCCGAGCGGGCCGCCGCCGAGGATCGCCGCCGGGCCGAGGAGATCGGGGCGCTGAAGGGCGAGTTCGCGCTGCTCTCGCAGCAGGCGCTGCGCGGCAACAGCGAGACCTTCATGGAGAAGGCGGGCGCCACCTTCGAGGAGCGCCGCAAGCAGATGGACGCCCTGCTGGCCCCGCTCAAGGAGCAGCTCGAGAAGCTGCAGCAGGGCACGCAGGCGCTGGAGACCAAGCGCGAGGGCGCCTACGCCACGCTGCAGGAGCAGGTCGCAGCTCTGCGCCAGGCCACGGACGCCGTGCAGACCAGCAGCCGCTCGCTGCTCTCCGCCCTGCGCGGCGACGCCCGCGCGCGCGGCCGGTGGGGCGAGATGGCGCTGCGCAACGTGGTCGAGATGTCCGGCATGACCGCGCACTGCGACTTCGACCTGCAGGAGGTGCTCGACGACCGGAGCCGTCCCGACATGGTCGTGAACCTGCCCGGCGGCGACGGCCGCATCCCCGTGGACGCCAAGGCGCCCATGGACGCCTACATGCGCGCCGTCGAGACGCCCGACGTCGACGCCCGCCTCGCCGCGCTGGTCGAGCACGCCGGCGCGCTGCGCCTGCACGTCAAGGCGCTGGCGGGTCGCGACTACGCCGCCACGCTGGCCACGCGCGTGGACTTCACCGTGCTCTTCGTGCCCGGCGAGCCCATCCTCTCCGCCGCCTTCGAGGCCGACCCCACGCTGCAGGGCGAGGCCATGGAGCGCCGCATCCTGCTGGCCACGCCCGTCACGCTCCTCGCGCTGCTGCGCACCGTGGCCGTCTACTGGCGCCAGGCCGACCTGGCCGAGAACGCCGAGCACATCGCCGAGGCCGCCGGCACGCTGCACGAGCGCGTGCGCAAGTTCTCCGAGCACCTCGAAGGCCTCGGCGGCGCGCTCGACTCGGCCGTGAAGAAGTGGAACGAGGCCGTCGGCAGCTACGAGTCGCGCGTGCTGCCCGCCGGCCGCGACCTCGAGAAGCTGGCGCCGCCCGCCGACGACCGCCGCCGCCTGCCCGACCTGCCCGCCGTCGACCGCGCGCCGCGCGAGCTGCCGACCGGCAAGCCGCGCGACGCCGAGGCCGGCTGAGCCCTCACGGCACCGCGATCTCCGCGCTGTTCTTGCTGTTCGCGCTCTGGTTGTAGAAGAACTTCGGCGCATCGCCGCCGAGGCCGATGAAGAACGGGTCGGCCGTCTCGTTGGTGCCCACGTAGGCCACGGCGAAGTTCACCGTGTCCGGGCCGGGCGCATACGGGCCCAGCACGAAGGTGGCCACGCCCGTCGCGTCCGTGCGGATCAGCGGGAAGAAGTCGCCGCCGCCCAGCGGCCCGGCCCAGATGCCGCGCACCGGTGCGTCGGCGAGGGGCGTGCCGGCCTGGTCGACCACGAGCACCGTGGCCGTGAGCGTCACGTTGGTGCCGTTGCCGGCCTTGTCCAGCGACACGTCGGCCACGCGGTAGAGCGGCGGGGCCGTGGTGAGCTGGCCCTCGAGCACGCCCGGGTTGCCGTTGCGGTCGAGCGCGGTGACGCGGAAGAAGATCGTGGACAGCGCGGGCAGGTCCACGAGCGCGAGATCGTGCGCGCGCCGCAGCGAGGCGTCGGGGAAGGTGGCCAGGTCGTACTGCCCCGCCGCGAGCCCGACGTCCACGACCAGCGTGGACGGCTCGTCGGTCACGACGTGCAGCGTCGCGGTGTCGGTGAACACGTCCTCTGGCGTGGCCACCTGCACGGTGGGCGGCTGGCTGTCGGGCACGAAGGGATCGAAGACGGCGGCGTTGCTGCCCAGCTGCAGCTCGAGGCCGTCGGCGTAGCCGTCGCCGTCGGTGTCCGGGCTGGCCGGGTTGGTGAGGTGCGCCACCTCGATGCCGTCCAGCAGGCCGTCCTCGTCGCGGTCGACGCCCAGGCGCTCGCCCGTCCCCGGGGGCACGCAGGTGAAGGTGATCTGCAGGACGCCGGTGGCGATGGCCGCCACGATGGGCCCGCGCGAGCTCCAGCTGCCGATGTCCGAGCGGTACATCCAATCGGAGATGTCGGCGTTCCAGGTGAAGTGCAGGCCGATCGCCTGCGAGCCGTGGGGCGTGAGCAGCCGACCCTTGCCGATGAGATCCAGCGGATGGCTGGCGGCGCTGGCCTGGCCCTCGGCCAGGTCGAGCCAGTCGTACAGGCCCGGCAACGTGGCCGTGCTGGCGAACCACTGCGCGCCCACGAAGGGCGCGACGCCCGTGTCCCACGCGCGCACGAAGTCCTCGACGGCCTGCTTCTCGGGCTCGTCGAGCAGCGGGAAGGCGGCCTGGCCCGTGGTCGCGGGCACGAAGTGCAGGAAGTCCTCGATGTCGTCGAGCGAGCCGTCGTGCAGCGTGCCGAAGCCGGTGAGGTCCGCGAACTCCTTCTCGTACACGCCGCGCAGGCCCGCGGCATTGAACATCTGGTTCTCGCCGTCGAAGTTGACCGTGACCTGCGAGCCGGTGAAGTCCGTGCCGTCGCTGAAGTTGCCCTGGTGGCAGTCGATGCAGGTGACGTTGCCCGGGATGAGGTTGTTGTATTCCTTGCCGGGCACGAGCGGGTTCATGCCGAAGAGGTCGCGCCCGAGCGCCGCCGTGCCGGTGTACACGCGGTCCTTGGGCTCGTAGGGGTTGGGCGGAAAGCTGATCGTGTGCACGAAGGCCGCGAACTCCTGCATGTCCTTGCTCGAGAGGCCCGTGCCGCCCAGCAGCCCGGCGAAGGCGCCGCGGAACATCTGCAGGAAGCGCCGGTCGCCGCGCCAGTGCAGCGGCGTGGCCGTGCCGTCGCCGAGGCCGCGCAGCGACTGCGTGACCATCGGGCCCTTCATGGGGTGGGTCATGATGGACGTCTTGAGGGCCACCTTGGAGCCGTCGAAGCCCAGCGTCCCGGTCATGAGGTCCTGGTAGGAGTAGCCCAGGCCGCCCTGCGGATCGCCGAGGTCCCAGGCGAGCTGGTCGGCGTGGCCGAAGACGTGGCAGCTGGCGCAGCTCATGTTGCCGTTGCCGGCGCCGAGCGTGCCGTCCGCGGCGTACAGCACGCGGCGGCCGAGGGTCACCGCCTGCGGCTCGGGGTCGTAGCTCAGGCGCGCGGTGCGGCCGATGGGGGCGTGGCCGTGCGCGGCGTCGTAGGCGCGGAGCGTCTGGTCGCCGCGGCACAGGACGTACAGCAGGCCGTGCGCGTCGTCGGCGGCGAGGCCGGCGGGCTGCGCGCCCACCTTCAGCTCGGCCACCGGCACCGCCGTCATGGCGTCCAGCACCACGACCGTGTCGTCGCCCAGCGTGGCCACGTAGCCGAAGCGGCCGGCCGGCCCGCTCAGGAAGGCCAGCGCCACCGGCTGCGCGTGCATCACCGAGGTCTGCGGCGGCGCCAGCGAGACGATCTGCTTCACCTGCAGGTCCGGCGCGACCACGGTGATGCGGTTATCGAAGCCCGCGCCCCTGACGTTGGGCTCGAAGCGCGTGCGGTTGTGCGCGTCGGTGCCGGCCACCCACAGGTCGCCGGTGGACGGATTGCGCGCCATGGCCAGCAGCGTCGTGCCCACGCCGTGGGCGACGCCGGGCCGCAGCGCGCCGCTGCCCGGGTCCAGCTCCAGGACGTCGTTGTCCTGGAGCTGCGGCACCAGCGTGGGGAACTCGTCGTCCATCACGATGCGCCCCGTCTGAGGCACCTCCCAGCCGAACACGCCGAAGTTCTGGTTCAGGAAGGCGAGGCTCGAGAACTGCGGCACGAGCAGCGTCGGGTTCACGCTGAAGGGCGGGTCGAAGGCGTCCACGTCCGTCTGCTGCAGCCCCAGCTGGACGGCCTGGTCGGCGTCGAGGCAGCTGGTGTGGTTGCCTGAGTTCTGCGGCGCCACGTAGACCGTGCCGCCGGCCACCACCAGCGCGCGCGGCCGGTCCGCGGGGAGGGCGGTGCGCGCGACGAGGCCCCAGGGCGGCGCGGCGTCCAGCACGACCACGGCGTTCTGCGTGAAGTCGCCCGGCTCGGTGAGGCTGCCGCCCTCGGCCGAGCGCGCGGTGGTCACGAGCAGGTGCCCGTTGGCCACGGCCACGTCCTGCGGCTCGTCGCCCACGTGCAGCACGGCGCGCACTGCGAGCCGACCGAGGTCCACGACGGTCACCGTGTCCGACAGCTGGTTGGCCACGAAGGCGGTGTTCGGCTCGCTGTCGCTCAGCGCGATCGACACCGGCTCGAGGCCGGTGAAGACCGCGCCCAGGAACTGGAGGTGCGGCATGCCCTGCGCGTCGACGCCGGTGCTGAAGACCTCGAGCCGCGCGTCGGGCGTGTTGAGGGCGAGCAGCCGCTTGCCGTCGGGCGTGAGCAGCAGCGGCCGCACCGGCCCCGACTCGAAGTTGGGGAAGGGCGCGACCGCCGTGGACGCGACGGGCGACACGCCGACGGCCGGCGCCGCGGCCGGCGCGCGGACCGCGCGCGCGGCCACCACCTGCGCGGCGGCGGGAAGGGAGACGGCGGCGACCAGCAGCGCCAGCGACATGGGCCGTGTGCGATTCATGCGATCTCCTCCGCGTGGCCCGGAGCCCTCGGCGTCCCCCCCCGGGACGCGCAGGGCGCAGTCTACCGGCGGCCTGTCGCGGCGGGGCCGCGGCAAGACCGTGACCGGCCGGCGCGGCCCCCGGCGGCGCGTCCGACACCTCGCGCTTGGTAGATTCGGCCCGCCATGGCACGGTCCGACCGCTTCTCTGCCGCGACGCGACGCGCCCTCGTCGTGCGCGCTTCGACCGTGCTGGCCGCGCTGCTGACGTTCGCCACCGGCCGGTCGGCAGCGCAGGCGCCGGCCCAGGCGCACGTGGCCCCGGACAGCCCGCGCGCCGCCGTGGGGCAGTTCGAGGACCTGGGCCGCGAGGGCCGCTGGGACGAGATGGCCCCGCTGCTCGAGCTGCCGCCCGACACGCCGCCCGCCGACGCTCCGCGCCTCGCGCGCCGCCTGAAGTTCGTGCTGGACCACAACCTCGCGCTGGACGTCGCCCAGATCTCCGGCGAGGCCGACGGCAACCAGGACGACGGCCTCGCCGCCGACACCGAGGAGATCGGCGGCATCGCGCGCCGCTCGGGCGTCGAGGAGCCGGTGCGCCTCGTGCGCGTGCAGGACGAGAAGGGCGCGCGCTGGCTGTTCTCCGCGGCCACGGTGGCGCGCGTCGACCGCTGGTTCTCCGCGCTCAAGGACCGCTGGGTCCTCGAGCACCTGCCGCCGGCGCTGCTGGCCACCGGCCCCTTCGACCTGCTGTGGTGGCAGTGGCTGGCGCTGCCGGTGGCGCTGCTGGCGTCGTGGTTCCTGGGCTTCTTCCTGGCGCGCGTCTCACGGGCGATCCTGGGCCGCATCGTCGCGCGCACCAAGGCCACCTGGGACGACGCCGTGCTCGCGCGCATCGGCGGCCCGCTCACGCTGGCCTGGCTGCTGGCCGTGCTCTGGGCGCTGCTGCCGCTCGTGGGCCTGGCGGTGTCGGAGCAGGAGGTGGCGCACCAGTTCCTGCGCTCGGGCCTGTTCTTCGTCGTCTTCTGGGCGGCGCTGCGCTCGGTGGACGTGCTGGTGCAGGTCGTGCGCGAGTCGAAGTGGAACGCCGCGCACCCGGCGGCCCACTCGCTGCTGCCGCTGGGCGGGCGGGTCATCAAGGTCGTCGTCCTGGCCCTCGCGCTCATCTCGGCGCTGGCCTCGCTGGGCTTCCAGGTGGGTGGCCTGCTCGCCGGCGTCGGCATCGGCGGCCTCGCCCTCGCGCTCGCCGCGCAGAAGACGGTCGAGAACCTCGTCGGCGCCTTCGCCATCGGCGCGGACCAGCCCTTCAAGGAGGGCGACTTCGTCAAGATCGGCGAGCACCAGGGCAACGTCGAGGTCATCGGCCTGCGCAGCACGCGCATCCGCACGCCGGACCGCACGCTGGTCACCATCCCCAACGCCCAGGTGGCCGAGCAGCGCATCGAATCCTTCGCGCCGCGCGACCGCATCCGCCTGGCGATCACCGTCGGCATCGAGTACGGCGCCACCCGCGAGCAGATCCAGCAGGTGCTCAGCGGCTTCGAGCGCGTCCTGCGCGGCCACCCGCGCATCTGGCCCGAGACCGTCGTCACGCGCTTCGCCAACCTGGGCGCCTCCGCGCTCGAGATCGAGGTGCTGTGCTGGTTCCAGACCGCCGACTTCAACGAGTTCCGCGCCTTCCGCCAGGAGGTGCTGCTGGGCTTCATGGAGGTGGTGGAGCAGGCAGGCAGCGGGTTCGCGTTCCCGACGCAGACGGTGCACGTGGTCCAGCACGAGGAGAAGGCGGCGGCGAAGAAGTAGGGCGGCGCGGCGGGCGGGCCGGCGGCCCGCCCGCGGGCGGACGACTTGCGGATCCGGCGGCCGCGTCAAGCCCACGTGGCGCCTGAGCGCGGCGGCTCGCTGACAGCGCTCGGAGAAGGCGCGCGCGCCAATTCAGGGAGTGCCCGTCCTGGGCGTGCGTGGTCACATTGAAGAAATCAGTCGGAGCAGTGACTCCGACATATTTCTTCAATGTGACCAGAACGCGCGCTGACGGGCGGCAGCCGGCGGGCTTCGCGACGTCTCGGAACCGCTTCGCCGCCCGTCGGAGGGCAGCAGGGACGATCGAGTGCCATGGCGCGTGCGCGACCCGGTAGCATGGCCGCCCGCCGCGGGATTTGGCGCATGATCCACCCGGACCTCCTTCGGAGCGCGCTGTGAAGCGACCCTTGCCGACGTCCATCGTGCGACTCTCCGCCCTGCTCGTCCTCGCCGCGGCCGCGTGCCTTGCCTGCGCGGGCGACACCAGCAGCAGCGCCGAAGATTCCCGTGCGGGCGACGACATGCTCGCGGCGGTTTGCTACTACGACGACGGTCTGCGCCTCGCCCTCAATCCGGACGCGCCGGACGGCACACACTGCGTCGGCGCGAACGTCGTGTGGACCGATCTCAACGACCTGCAGTTCAGCC
>DASUFI010000186.1:0-11838 GCA_036274635.1 Planctomycetota bacterium | reverse complement strand
GGGCAGTCCGCCACGCTCTCCGACGGCGGCCACGTCATGGAGCTCGAGCGCGAGCTGCCCGTGGACACGCTGCCCGCGGCGGTGCAGGCGGCGCTGAAGCACGACTTCCCCGGCGCCACCGTGGACAAGGCCGAGGCCGTGCAGGTGTCGTACTTCGAGGTGCAGGTCAACAGCGGCGGCAGGAAGCACGACGTGAAGGTCTACGCGACGGGCGACATCGAGGACTGACGCTGCGGCGCGCCCGCCAGCGGATTGGCGGCGGGACGGTGCCTCGGTAGGATGTGCCGGAATTGCGGCCGCACGCCGCGAACCGGAGTCCCCGCCCATGCCCCACCGCCCCGCCCCCTGCCTGCTGGTCTTCGAGGACGGCGACGTCTGGCGCGGCACGCACTTCGGCTTCCACGGCGAGAGCTGCGGCGAGGTGGTCTTCAACACCGCGCTGTCCGGCTACGAGGAGGTCGTCACGGATCCCTCGTACAAGGGGCAGATCGTGGTGATGACCTACCCGCTCATCGGCAACTACGGCATCAACGAGCCGGACATGGAGTCGCGCGGCTGCTACCTCGCGGGCTTCGTGATCAAGGAGCTTTCGCCGGTGGTCAGCAACCAGCGCGCCACCTCCGACCTCTCCAGCTGGCTCGCGGCGCGCGGCATCGTCGGAGTGGCGGGCGTGGACACGCGCGCCATCGTGCTCAAGGTGCGGCAGGCCGGCAGCCAGCGCGCCATCGTCAGCAGCACGGACCTCGACCCGGCCTCGCTGCTCGCGAAGGTGCGCGCCTGGCCGGGCCTCAACGGTCTCGACGTGGTCAAGGACGTCACCTGCGAGAAGCCCTTCGCGTGGAACGAGGGCCTCTCGGGCCCGTTCCTGCCGCAGCTCCCGGACACCGAGGGCAAGCGGCCGCGCCTCGCGGTGCTGGACTTCGGCATCAAGCGCAACATGCTGCGCGGCCTGCGCGCCACGGGCTTCGACGTCACCGTCTTCCCCGGCACCACCACCGCCGCGCAGATCATCGAGTTCGCGCCCGACTGCCTGTTCCTCAGCAACGGGCCGGGCGACCCCGAGCCCATCGGCTACGCCATCGAGACCATCCGCACGCTCACCAAGCGCGCCCTGCCCACCTTCGGCATCTGCCTCGGGCACCAGCTCGTGGGCCTCGCGCTCGGCGGCAAGACGGTCAAGATGAAGTTCGGCCACCACGGCGCCAACCAGCCCGTCATCGACCTCACCACCGGCAAGACCGAGATCACCAGCCAGAATCACAGCTACATGGTCGATCCCACGACGCTGGACCTCGGCAAGGTCGAGATCACGCACGAGAACCTCAACGACCGCACGGTCGAGGGCCTGCGCCACAAGGACCTGCCGCTGTTCACGGTGCAGTACCACCCCGAGGCCGCGCCCGGGCCGCGCGACGCCTTCTACCTGTTCAAGCGCTTCCGCGAGCTGGTGGAGAAGTCGCGCGGGGTTGCCGGCCCATCGCGCTGACGACTCTCCCTGCGAACGGCTTCGCGGGCGGGGTATCCCAGCGAAGCCGCTTCGCAGCCTCGCTGCGGTCCCCGGGCTGCAGAGTGTTCGCAGGGATCAGGGCGTGACGGCTGCCAGCGTGGTGGAGATGGCCACGACCTGCACGGCGGCGGCGTCCTGCAGCAGCGCTTGGAACCAGATCGTCGTGCCGGCGGACACGCCGTCCGGCCAGACGACCGGCAGCGCCAGCGCGCCCGCGGCGTCCGGCACCACCGGGAGCTGCGCCACGAAGGGGAAGGCCACCAGGACGCCGCCCTTGAAGGGCACCTGCGAGCCCTGGAGCGCCACGACCAGCAGCGTCGGCGCGAAGGACGCGGCGCCCGCAAGGTCCAGCTCGGCGTCCGTGAAGGGGACCAGCAGCCCGTGGCCGGCCAGGGTCGGCACGCCGTGCACACCGGCCAGGCCGCCGCCCATGTCCGTCCACGGCGAGAGGTCGCGCACGACGACGTCCGTGACGCCGTTCGTGTCCGTCGCGTCGATGGCGATGTTCGAGGCGTAGGTCTCCCACGAGACGACCGAGCCGTCGGGCGTGATGAACGCGGTGATCGAGCCGAGGTCGGCCTGCTTGCCGTCGGGCGTGAGGCTCAGCTGTTTGGTCGTGCCCAGCAGCCGGTCGCGAAGGAAGATCTCGTGGTCCTCGTGGTGGTCCACGACGCCGCCCGAGCCCGGCGGGATGAGGTTGTCCGCGACGCTGCCGAAGACCACGAAGCGCGCGTCGGCCGAGATGTCCGGCGAGTCCGAGGCCTCGATGACCGGCTGGCCCTGCCAGCCGACGCTGATCAGCTCGATCGCGCCCGTGAGGCGGTCCTTCAGGAACACGTCGCCGACGCCGTTGGCGTCTCCCGGCACCAGGTTGTTCGAGCGGCTCATGAAGGTCACGTAGCGGCCATCGGGCGTCATGTTGGAGAAGAAGGAGTCCTGGTTGCCCACCTGGCCAGCGGGCGTGGTGCTGACGCACTCCGTGGTGCCCAGCAGCCGGTCGTGCACGAAGACGTCGAGCTGCAAGGAGAAGTCGCCGGGCGCGAAGTTGGTGGCGGCGCTGCTGAACGCGACGAAGCGGCCGTCGGGCGTGATGACCACGTCGAAGCTGTCGCCGTTGCCTTGGGTGCCGTCGGTCGCGACGCTCACGCGCTCGGTCACCCCCAGCTGCATGTCGCGCACGAAGACGTCCTGGTGGCCGTTGTCGTCGCCCGGCACGAGGTTGTCGGCGCTGCTCGCGAAGGCGACGAAGCGGCCGTCCTCGGAGAGCGCCGCGATGAACGAGGACTGATCGCCCGTGCTGCCGGCCGAGTTCACGCTGGCCACGGTGTTCGTGCCGGTCGCCACGTCGCGGACGATGACGTCGTAGGCGCCATTGGTATCGCCTGTCGCGAAGACGTGGCTGTCGCTGATGAACACCACCTTCGTGCCGTCGCCCGAGATCACCGGCAGCCGGCCGCCCTTGGCCACCTGCATGTTGTCCGCCGTGACACTCAGGCGCGTCGTGGTTCCGAGCAGCCGGTCGTGCAGGAAGACATCGGTGTGGTTGTTGGTGTCGCCGGGCACGAGATTCGAGCCATCCGACTCGAAGGTGACGAAGCGGCCGTCGTCCGAGACGGACGAGTTGATCGAGATGCCGTTGGAGATGGTCCCGTCGCTGGCCACGCTCATGAGGGTGGTCACGCCAGGCGGGTGCGGCACGATCTGGAGGGGCGACGCCGCGAGCAGCGCCAGGAGTTCGAGGATCAAGGGGAGAGGCTCCGGATGGGGGTGGAAATCCTACACCGGAGTGCCGGTCCACGACGCGCGGCCGCGTGGACGTGACGGCAGAAAGGCCTGCGCGAGCGCCTCGCCCCCGCCCCCACGGCCGCGCTCAGCGTGCCGGCACCTCGAAGGTGAGCGAGGCCCAGAAGGACTCGTAGTCCGCGGGCGGCAGCGCCGCGCGCCCGCGCGCGGGATCCGCGGCGGAGAGGCTGTCGAGCGCGACGCCGCCCTCGGCCACGAGCATGTGCTCGGCGCCCACGAACCACGCGCCGCCGCGCGGCAGGCGCAGCACGGCGTCGCCGCGGGCGTCGGTGCGCACGCGCAGGCCGGTGGCGGCGGGCGCGCCGAAGGGCAGGGCCGCGGGCGCGTCGGCGGCGGGCTTCGGAGCCGGGTCGGCCAGCAACGTGGCCTTCACCAGCGCGCCCGGCAGCGGCTGGCCCTGCCACAGCAGGCGCACGGTGAGGTCCGCGCCGGCGGCTCCGGGCGCGAGGCCCGCCGGGTCGCGCAGCGGCAGCAGCTCGAGCGGGAGCCCTACCGGCAGCGCGGCGCGGTCGTCGTCGGGTGCGACGTTGGGCTGGGACGCGGTGTGCGCGTGCAGCAGGGACTTGGCGCAGCGGCGGTAGATCTCGCGCGCCGGCGCGCCGGCCTCGCCGCGCTCGGAGCGCCGCGCCGCGATCGCGTCGAGGCCCTCCTCCTGCAGGTAGGCATCGAACTTCGCGCCTTCCAGCTCGATGAAGGCGGGCGCGGCGGTGAAGACCAGCCACTGCGCGCCGGCGCGCTGCACGCGCACGAGGCCGGCGGGGTCGGCGCCGTCGCGGCCCGCCAGCGGGCGCTCGCCGGTGGCGTCGAGCAGCGCGAAGCGCAGCAGCCGCGCGTCGTTGCGCGGCACAGGCTCGCCGGCCCCGCCCTGCCCGACCAGGAGCTGCACCGCGAGCGGCGTCTGCTCCGCGGGCGCGAAGCTGGCCGGACGCAGCCAGAAGTCGTGCGCGGCCGCGGCGCCCGCGATCAGCAGCAGGGACAGCAGCGGGCGCAGCATCACGCGAACCTCCGGGGACCCGGCAGCATGGAACAAAGGTGCGGCGGCCGTCCATGCCGAACGGCCGCCGCGGACCCGCCGCGTCCCGGAGGTCCGGGGCGCGGCGGGCCACTCGGGAGGAGGATCAGTTCTGCGGCGAGCCCGGCAGCGGTGTGAGCAGGTACGGGAAGGTCTGGTCGAAAAAGCTCGCGTCGAGGAAGGCGCCGTCGGTGTACGGCAGCTGGCCCGACGGCGCGACGCTCGGGTCGAGCAGCACGCCCATGGCCACGCGCAGCTCGATGTCCACCACGTCGTCACCGGGGCGCCGGCCATTGGGGAAGCCGGCGAGGTCGCCGCCCAGCACGCCGAGACGGTTCTGCTGCGCGGCGGGCGTCACGTCTGTGGCCGTGTTGAGGCGCAGCATCTCGCCCACCGCGCCGTTCTGGTTCAGGCCGGTGACGCCGGTGAGGAAGGCCTGCTCCAGGTCCGTGCGCGGGAACTGCGTGGGCGCCGTCACGCCGAACAGCGCCTCGAGCAGCGCCGGCAGCGCGGGGTAGTCCACGTAGTCGAGGAACTGCGCGTCGTCCTCGGGCAGGCTGGAGTTGAAGCGGTCCTTGTCCTTCAGGCCGATGACCACCTCGTTCACCAGCGGGCTGCCGAGGCGCGAGACCTGCAGATACTTGCCCTTCTGCTTGTCGGGCGCGTCGAAGGTGGGGTTCTTCGACAGCACGCGCGTCTTGGGCAGGCTGGCCGTCGTGAAGCCGCCGATGACCGGGTCCTGGTCCACGAGGAAGCTGATCGGGATCTCCAGCACCAGCGCGGTCACGTTGGCGTCCTCGAGGTCGTCGGCCTTGCCGGCCGGGTCCCCCAGCGGATCGAGGTTGACCAGGTCGAAGGTCTCGCCCAGGTTGACCACGAAGGGATCCTTGCGCTGCCCCACGAACACGCGGCCGTTCACCTCGCTGCCGGGCAGCGCGATGTCGTAGACGTGCGTGGCCGCGTAGGCCGCGTAGTCCGGGATGGACTTGCTGCCGATGTCGTCCACCGGCTTGCTGAACTCGGCCTCCTGCGTCTGGGCATTGAGCACGGGCAGGGTCACGGTCTTCTTGCCCTGCTTCCTGATCACGTCCAGGGTGTAGGACTCGCGCACGTTGAGGCCCGCGGTGTCCCCGGCGCCGATGGGCGCGACGTTGATCAGCGGGATGGAGATCTGCTTCTGCGCGCCCTGCGGCCCGATGGCCAGCTGGATGTCCTGGAGCTCGTTGTGGAACTGGAACCTGAAGCTGACGTCGGCCTCCGCGTCGCCGTCGTTGTCGACGTGGATCTCGTAGCGCGCGTCGGGATCGAGCTGGAAGTAGTTGGGGCCGCCGTAGGGATCCTGCAGCGGGATGTAGTCGGCCACGAGGGTGACGAAGCCCTCGCGGCCCGCCTCGTAGCTGCGGAACATGTAGAAGTCGGTGCCGTCGACCTTGGGCGTCTCGGTGATGGCCGGGGCCTCGCGGTGGCTCGAGACCACGTGCGCGGCGACCGCGGGCACCACGGCCGTGCCAGCCGCGAGCAGCGCGAGAGTGCGCGGGAATTTCATGGAAGGATTCCGGAGTGAGGAGGAGCGGCGCGGGCCACCCGGCTCGCACCGACACCGGTCCTTACGCCGGAGGCCGGGCGCCGGATTGGGGTCCCCGCGAAGGTGTTTGCGGAGGGCGAAGCCCGAGGCAAACCCGTCGAGCGAGAGCCATGCGGCTCTCGCGACGCGGGGCGGCCAGGAGCCCCGCGAAGGACTTCAATGACTTCCTACGACGCCAGCGGCAGCAGCTCGTCGTGCAGCGACGAGACGATGAGCAGGGTGCAGCCGCCGTCGGTGGACTGCACGCCGTGGCGGCTGCCCGCCTCGGCACGCTGGTAGTCACCCGCGTGCATGTGCGTGACGCCGTCCACGCGGATGTCGCCCTGCAGCACGAAGCACTCCTCGGCCGTGGCGTGGCGGTGCGGCGGGTAGGCGCTGCCCGCGGCCATGCGCACGAGCATGGTCACGCGGTCCGCCGCGGGGTCCACGAAGAGCTGGCGCACGTCGATGCCGGGCACGGAGGTGGCCTGCCAGCCACCGTCGCCGGCGGCAAGGGTGAGCATGCCGGCGTGCGCCTCGGGCGAGGCCGTCCAGGCCTTCCAGGGCTGGGCCGTGACGGGTGGGGCCGCTGCGATCTTCTCCTGCGGCGTTGCGCGCACGCGCTCGGCGACGCGCGACCAAAGCCGCTCCGGCGGCTCGGCCGCGGGCGCGAGCGCGGCCAGCTCGCCGGCCAGCGCGGCCAGCGACGCACGCTCCGCGCGGCAGGCGGGACAGTCGGCCACGTGGGCCTCGAAGGCCGCGGCCTCCTCGGGCGGCAGCACGCCCAGCGCGGCGAGGGCGCAGGCCTCGCGGGCCCGGTCGTCGAGGGTCTCGTGGCGGGTCATGCGGCCTGTCCCTCCGTTGCGGCCAGCGCCGCGCGCAGGGCGAGGAGCCCGTTGCGAATGCGTGTCTTGACGGTGCCGAGGGGCTGGCCGAAGGCGGCCGCGATCTCGGTGTGCGTGAGGCCGGTGTAGAAGGCGGCGCGCACGAGGCGGCGCTGCTCGGCCGGCAAGGCGTCCAGGGCGGCGGCCACGCGCGCGGCGCGCTCGGCCTGCAGGCCGCGCGCCTCGGGTCCCGCGGCGTCGGTGGCCAGCGTGTCGAGGGCGGCCACGTCCAGCGCGGCCTGTCGCGCCGCGTGCCGCTGCCGCGCGCGCCAGGCATCGATGGCCCGCGTGCGCGCGATGTTCCCCAGCCACGACAGGACCGAGCCGAGCCCCGGGTCGAAGCGCCCCGCCTGTTGCCACGCCTGCACGAAGACCTCCAGCGCCACGTCCTCGGCCGCTGCGCGATCGCGCAGCACGGCGAGGGCCAGCCCGAACACCCGCCGGCTGGTGCGGTCGTACAGCTCCCGCAAGGCGGACTCGTCCCCACCGGCCACGCGGGCCAGCAGTTGCTCGAGCGTGCTTGCGGCAGAGCCGGATGCGGGCATGGGGCGCACCAGCGCGGGACGGGCAGGTTACGACGGCCACCCGCTGCGTGGATTTCGGCGCGCGGAAAAAAGGCGCCCGGCGCCGGCGATCGGCCGGCACCGGGCACCTCCAAGGCGTCCATGCCCCTTGGCGCTGCTCTCAGGGCACGCTGCCGACCAATCCGTTGCTGGCCGCGAAGCCCTTCGGACCACCGGCGTCGGTGATCCACCCCTGGAACCAGATCTGCGCGCCGGACGGCACGCCCGCGGGCCACGAGCCGGTGAGGGAGAGCCCGCCGGTCGGGCCGGTGACGAGCACGATGGACAGGTCCGGGTTCGGCACGAGCACGCCGCCCTTGAAGGGCTGCGCGAGCTGCGAGAGGCCCACGACCAGCGTCGTCGGCGCCAGCGGCGCCGCGTCCGAGAGCACGACGCTCGCGGGCGAGCCGGCCACCAGGTCGCCCGTGCCTGTCAGCAGCGGCGGGCTGCCGCCGCTGCCGGCGAGGGCCTGACCGAGGTCCAGCCACGGCGAGACGCTCTCGGGCAGCGAGAGCGCGACGCGATAGCCGGCGTACGGCGCCTGCGGCTGGAAGTCCGACCACGCCACGAGCACCGAGCCGACCCCCAGCGGCGCCACGGCCGGCCAGGCCTCGGGCACCGCGTCCGTGGCCAGCGCCTGGCCCGCCGGGTCGAGCACCGCGCCGTCGGCCGTCACGCGCGCGGCGTAGATGTCCGTGCGCTTGTCGAACAGGTCGTCCTGCGTGGCCCGCGTGTCCTGCCAGACCACGAAGTACTGCTCGCCATCCCACGCCAGCGCCGGACGCTGCTGCTCGTACGCCGCCGCGCTCACCGTGATCAGGCCACCCGGAAGCGAGAGGCCCGGGCCGACGAGGCGCGCCACGACGTCCTGCGCGATCGAGACGTGCTGCCAGGCCACCAGCGCCTGCCCGCCGCTCGAGGCCAGCACCGGCAGCTGGTTGTAGGACGACGCGGAAGCGAGAGCGGTCTGCGTGCCCGGCACGTTGGCCGTGGAGACGAGGCGCAGGTTCACGCTGCTGTACGGGCTGTCGTGCGTCGGGTGGCGCTCCCAGGCGACGAGGAAGCCGCCGTCGAAGCCCTCGACGCTCTGCGCCGTGGCGAAGCTGCCGCCCACCAGCACCGACGAGCCATCGAGCACCGTGCCCGTGGCCGCGTCCACGCGCCGCGACAGCACGTCGACGTACTCCGGGTTGGCCTCGGGCACCAGCGCCGTCACGAGGAACAGCTCGCCCTGCGCGGCCACGTCATGGGCGAAGCCGGGCATGACGAAGAAGGGCGCCGCCCCGAGCGGCACGCCATCCGCGCCGAGCCGGCGCGCGAAGACGCCGCCCGGCCCGTCCCACGTGACCAGCCACAGCGAGCCGCTCCATGCGGCCCGCGCGCGCTGCAACGTGGCGCCCGTGCCCAGCTCGATCGGCAGGCCGAGGGGCGCGCCCTGCGCCGTGACCGGCTGCCCGAGCACGCGCGTCGAGCCCGAGATCATGCTGGTCCACACCAGCAGCGCGCCGCCCTGTGGACCGGCCGCGCCGTCGGCGAAGACCTGCTCGGGCGCGCCCAGCGCCGCCGGGCCGAGGGGCGTCGACACGCCGCCCAGCGACAGGCGCGCGGTGTAGATGTCGTTGGACTGACCGACGTTCACGCGGCTGTCCTGCCACGCGACGAGGCTGCCGCCCGCCGGCAGCCCCACCACCGCCGAGGCCTCCTGCCGCGGAGGCACCTGGTCCACCGGGAAGCCGTTGAAGTCCAGCACCACGCCGGCCGGCGAGATGCGCGCGGCGTCCACCTCGAGGCCCGCCCCCACCGGCTGCGTCCAGCTGGTGACCCACTGCACGCCGTCCCACGCCACCGACGGCTCGCAGCCGGAGAAGCCGTAGCCACCCGTGTCGTAGATGGCGACGCCGATCGGGCCGTCGAGCACCGCGCCCGCGGTCGTCACGCGCGTGCCGCAGGCCTTGCTGGCGCCCCCGATGCAGCAGCTGTTGTAGCGGTCCCACACGACGAAGAATTGGCTGCCGTTGCTGGCGACGTCCGGGCTCACCTCGTAGTCGGTGCTGGTGGCCACGTTGAAGGCCGCGACGACCGGCGCGAGCGCCGCGTCCACGAGCCGGCCGCGCACGTTGTCCTGGCCGGTCGAGCTCCACTGCGACCAGGCCACGAGGTAGCGGCCGTTCGCCCAGTCGGCGGTGGCGCCGTAGGGCGTGTAGGGCGAGCCGCCCGTGCTGACGATGACCTTGGGCGTCGGGTCCGGCAGCGTGCCGTCGGCCGCGACGCGCGCGCCGTAGACCAGCGACTGCGTGCCGCTCCAGCCGGTGAAGAACACGGCCCAGCCGACGCCGTCGCTGGCCACGTCCCCGAAGCTGCCGCCGGCCATGTCGGGCTGGATCACGAGAGGCACCGGGTCCAGCAGCGTGCCGTCGGCGGCGATGCGCGTGGCGAGCAGCGCGTCGGTGAAGTAGAACTCGGTCGAGACCTGTCCCACCCAGGCGACCAGCCAGGCCGAGCCGTTCCACGCGACCCGCGGCGCCTTCTGGATGCCGCCGGCCATGCTCACGGGGATGGGCAGCGGATCGAGCAGGGCGCCTTGCGCGTCGAGGCGCACGGCGAAGATGTCCTCGGACGACTGCTGCCCGCTGGTGAGCGGCGTGCTGCGCGCGTCCTGCCAGACGGCCAGCACCATGTCTCCGCCAGCGGCGAGTGCCGGCACGCTCTGGTTGCCGGCGGCGGGGGCGATGGCGCCGTCGCCCGGGAGCAACGTGGACGGCGGCTGCTGGGCGCCCGCGAGCGGCGAGGCGAACAGCGCGGCGAGGGAAAGCAGCACGAGGGAACGTGTCATGGGAGGACTCCAGGAAGGAGGAAGCGGCGAGGCCTCGCGGCTCGAGGCCCGCGAGCACGCGACTGCGCTTGGCGCCTGCGGGCCGTCATGCGGCCGCGCCGGCCGCGCGCAGGGAGACGCCCCGATACGGCCGCGGCCGATGGCCATGGGCTGCTCCTCTTCTCGAGGCGGGTGGCGGCTGCACAGGGCGCAAGTCGCGTACCGCGCGCTTGGGGCGGCGCAGCATCCACGACTTGCCCGGCAGCCCGCCGATCGTGGATTCCGGCCTCACCGGAGGACGCTTCGACACACAGCGTCACCCTTGCGGGTGGAATTCCCCACGGGGTCCGCGGAGGAATGCCCGCTACCAGCTCCAGCCCAGCGTCGCGCGCCAGGCGTCGAGGGCGGCGGTGTCGAGCTCGAGGCAGGCCCCGCGCGGCGCGGCCGCGGGCGCGGGCGCGAGCGCTGCGAGCCGGTCCGCGACGGCCTCGCGCGCCGGGCGCGGCAGCGCGGACCAGGCCAGCAGATGCCACAGCGTGAGGCTGTCGGCAGCGCGGTCCGTGGACAGCACGGCCGCCAGCGGCGTGTCCACCGGCGCGCCGTCGGCCACCGCCTCGTCGAGGTGCGCGACCGCCTGCCGCCAGTCGATGGGCGCGCCATCCCACGTCGGCGTGTCGGGGCCGCGGCCCGGCACCGCGCGCGTGCTCGCGCCGTGCGGCACGGTCACCCGCCGCTCGGGCGTCTCGAAGGCCACCTGGCCTGTGATCACCGACAGCAGCGTGACGCCGTCGTCCTCCACGCGCGCCGAGTAGACGCAGCCGAGGTCCACGGCCAGGCCCGACGGCGTGCCCAGCTGGAACAGCCGGGGCGCCGCGAAGATGGAGGCCGTGAGCGCGCCGTGCTCGAGCCAGAGCAGGTGGCCGGCATCGGCGGCCAGCGCGGGCGAGGGCCGCTCGACGCGCAGGGCGCTGTCCGGCTCGAGGATCAGCGAGCCGACGTCGCCGATCTCGACCCGCGCGCGCGTGTCCGCGTCGGTCACGAGGCGCTCGCCGGCGCGGAACTCGCTGGCGGTCAGCGCGCCGGAGAGCGCCTCGGCGCGGTAGACCGGGCCGTCGGCGAGCGGCGCCGGCGCGGGGCCGGACAGCGCGTCGCGCAGCAGCCACGCGCCCAGGGCCACGGCCGCGAGGCCCGCCGCCAGGGACAGCGGGCGCCACGCACGCCGCGACGCGCGCACGGGCAGCGGCGCCTGCGGCAGCCGCCCGCTCCAGCGGTGGCGCGCGAGCTCGGACTCGAGCGCGGACACGGTGCGGTCGGGCTCGCCGCTGCGATCCCAGAGATAGTCGTCGTCGGTCATGGCCAGCCTGCCTTTCGCAGTGCGTCCTGCAAGAGCTTCATCCCGCGCGAGAGGTTCACGCGCACCGAGCCGTGCGTCAGGCCCGTGGCCTCCGCGATCTGCGGGCCGGTCAGGCCCTCGACGAGACGCATGGCGAGCGTCTCGCGGTAGGTCTCGGGCAGCGTGAGCAGCACGGCGAGCACGTCGGGTCGGCCGTCGGGGCCGGCCTGCGGGTCGGCCGGCTCGTCGGTCAGCGGCTCGAGCGCCTGGCGCGCGGCGCGCGTGCGGCCGCGGTGCGCCGTGTGGCGCGCGATGGCCGCCAGCCAGGCGCCCACGTGGCCGCCCTGGCGCAGCTGGTGC
>DASUFI010000185.1:0-59096 GCA_036274635.1 Planctomycetota bacterium | reverse complement strand
GGCCGCCCCCGGGGGAGCGGCCCGCGCGTCTCGTGATGCGGGCGCTCGCGCCGCGCCGGCTACTGCCCGGGCTTGTTCTTGATCACGGCCTCGATCTTGGCCTTGACCTCGGACAGGTTGAACGAGGCCGGGTCCTGCATGGGCGGATAGTCGACGGCCGTCATGGCCAGCTGGCCGACGTACTGCTGCACCTGCACGAAGCGCCAGAACTCGCGGGCGTAGAAGTCGTTCATGTAGCCGCCGCCCAGGTCGTTGAGCGACTGGCCGCCGATCGACGGCGTGCGCTCGAACGGGTCCTGGCGGATGTTGACCATGAGCGGCATGTCGGTGGTGACCTTGGGCCCCGGCCAGCCGCCCGGCTGGGCGAAGAACTGGAACTTGAAGTCGTCGACGCGCAGCGCGCCCAGCTGCGGGCCCTCGAAGTAGAAGAACTCGTGCCGCTTCGATGGGCCGTTGCCCTGCAGCAGGTCGAGCTGGTTGTAGCCGTCGAGGTGGTTCTTGAAGCTGGTCCCGCCCATCGTCGCGCCCTTGAGCAGCTGGTCCGTGATGTTCGGGTTGCCGGCCGCCGCGAGCAGCGTCGGGTACCAGTCCAGCGCCGAGAACATGCCGTTCTCGACCGTGCCCGGCTTGACGTGGCCCGGCCAGCGCACGATGCACGGCGCGCGGAAGCCGCCTTCCATCACCGTGCCCTTGGTGCCCCTGAACGGCGTCATGCCGCCGTCGGGCCAGGTGAACACCTCGGCGCCGTTGTCCGTGGTGAAGACGACGATCGTGTTGTCCTTCTCGCCCATGTCCTCGACGTGCTTGAGCAGGGCACCGACGATGTCGTCCAGCTGCGCCATGCCCGCCTCGTACAGCCCGTAATTCGTATCGCTGTTCATCAGCGCGCGGTACTTGGGCGAGAGGAAGGTCCAGACGTGCATGCGCGTGGTGTTGTGCCAGACGAAGAAGGGCTTGCCGTCCTTCTTGGCCTTGTCCATGAAGTCGGTGGAGGACTTCAGGAACACGTCGTCCACGGTGGTCATGTCGTACTTGCCCTTGGGCGTGACGTCATGCATGTTCGGGACGTCGGACATGTCCGGGAACGGCGCGAGCGGCCCCTCGTCCACGATCTTCTGCTTGCCGATCTTGCCCCAGCGCGGCATCTCGGTCGCGTCGTCGGCGTCGGTGGCCCAGCAGTGCAGCACGTCGCGCGGCCCGTACTTGTCGCGGTAGGCCTGGTCGTTGGGGAACGAGTACCAGTACGGGTCGGACAGCGCGTCGAGGTGGTACAGGTAGCCTTGGAACTCGTCGAAGCCGTGCAGCGTGGGCAGGTACTTGTTCAGGTCGCCGAGGTGGTTCTTGCCGAACTGCCCCGTCGCGTAGCCCTGCTCCTTGAGCGCGGTCGCCATCGAGCAGGCCTTGTCCGGCATGCCGATGTCCGCGCCCGCCTGCCCCACGGTCGTGAGGCCCGTGCGCAGCGGGATCTCGCCAGTGATGAACGCCGCGCGGCCCGCCGTGCAGCTGGCCTCGGCGTAGTAGTCGGTGAAGCGCATGCCCTCGCTCGCGAGGCGGTCGAGGTTGGGCGTCTTGCCCGACATGATCCCCTGGTGGTACGCGCTGATGTTGAACCACCCGATGTCGTCACCCATGATCACCAGGATGTTCGGCTTCTTGCCGGATTGCGCTGCCGGCGCGGCCGCGGGAGCCGCCGCCGCGGGCTTGGTCCCCGGCGCCTGCTGTGGCGCGGGCGCGGCGGGCTTGGGCGCAGGAGTCTGCTGCGGCGCGGGTGCAGCCGGCTTGGGCGCGGGAGCCTGCGCGGACGAGCACGCGGTGCACGCGAAGCCAGCGACGGCGAAAAGCAGCGGCCGCACGAGTGACGACTGGATCATGAGCCTCCTCCGGAGCGATCTTCACGAAAGATCCCTCGAACGGCTGGGACTCTATGCCCGCCTCGATTCGCGTGTCAAACCGCGCGCCCCGTCGTCGCACGCGGTGCGTCGCGCGCTCCGAACGAACGTGTCGCATGCTTCGACTGCAACGGAGGTGCACGTCCGATGAGTCGATGCGTGGCTCCCGTGTATTTCGCTCGGCATCCCGGAACACATGCGCCCGCTCCAGTCAGTGCACGTCGCCCGGCAGCGCGGCGCCAGCTCGACCATCCGCCGCGCAGACGGAGCCGACGCGGAGTGGTACGGCGCGTGCGGGGAGCGAGGCGCCGTGCACCAGCGCGAGGGGCGCCGCAAGGGCCGTCGCGGCCGAGCGACTGGAGCGCAGCGGCGCGCGTGCGGCGTGCTTCCGCAAGTCCGCAAAGGACGAGAGAATGTCCGACCGAGCCCAGCGTCCATCCCGCAACGGGGCCGCCGTCCTGCACTGGCAAGGCCGCATCACGCTCAACCCCGAGATCCTGGTGGGAAAGCCCTGCATCAAGGACACGCGGATCGCGGTCGAGTTCGTCATCGAGCTGCTGGCCGACGGGTGGACCTGCGAGCAGATCCTCGAGAGTCGGGATGGGTGCGCGAGGTCGCACTCGGCACAGCCCGACCCGCCCCTCAGCTCCCCCTGAACTTCCGGTGCGCCCCCACCGCCTCGATCGGCGGCAGGCCCGCCTTCTCGCGCAGCATGCCGTAGTACTCGCGCCAGCTCTGGTAGTTGCCGGGGTGGAAGAACACCCGCCCGGTCGCGTCGCCGCTGCCCTCGATCGCGACGCCCTCGCCCAGCGCCTTGTCCTCGCCGGTGAACGCGAGGATGTGCGTGGCGATGCGGTCCATGAAGAAGCGGTCGTGGGTGACGCAGATGACCACGCCGGGGAACTCCAGCAGCGCCTCCTCCAGCTCGCGCAGCGTGGGCAGGTCGAGGTCGTTGGTGGGCTCGTCGAGCAGGATGCAGTTGCCGCCGCGCGCCAGCATCTTGGCCATGAGCACGCGGTTGCGCTCGCCGCCGCTCAGCGTGCCCATCTGCTTGCTCTGCTGCTCGCCGCGGAAGTTGAAGCGGCTCACGTAGGCGCGGCCGTTCATCTCGATGTCGCCCACGCGCAGCATGTCGCTGCCGCCGGTGATCTCGTCGTACACCGTGCGGTTGTCCATCAACGAGCCGCGAGACTGGTCCAGGTAGCAGAGGTCCACCGTCGGCCCCACCTTCACCTTGCCCCCATCGGGCTTCTCCTGGCCCACGATCATCTTCACCAGCGTGGTCTTGCCGGCGCCGTTGGGCCCCACCACGCCCAGAATGGCACCCGGCGGCAGCTCGAAGGTGAGGTCCTCGAACAGCGTGCGCCCGCCGAAGCCCTTGCTCACGTGATCGACGATGAGCACCTGGTCGCCCAGCCGCCGCGTGAACGGGATGTGCAGGTGCAGCTCGTCCACGATGGCCTGCCGCGCCTGCTGCACCAACTCGTCGTAGCGCGCGATACGCGCCTTGCTCTTGGTGGTGCGGCCCCTGGGATTGGTGCGGATCCACTCCAGCTCGCGGGCGATGAGCTTGCCCCGCTCGTCGTCGCCCTTCTGCCGCTGCCGGTAGAACTCCTGGCGCGCCTCCAGGTAGTCCGAGTAGTTGCCCTTGTAGGGCCGGAACTGCCCGCGGTCGATCTCGAGCATCCACCCCACGACGTTGTCGAGGAAGTAGCGGTCGTGCGTGACGAGGATGATCGTGCCGCTGTAGTCCTGCAGGTGCTTCTCGAGCCACGTGACCGTGTCGGCGTCGAGGTGGTTCGTCGGCTCGTCCAGCAGCAGCAGGTCCGGGTGCTCCATGAGCGCGCGGCACAGCGCCACGCGCCTGCGCTCCCCGCCGCTGAGGTGCTTCACCGGGCTGTCGGCCGGCGGCAGGCCGAGCGCCTGCATCGCCTGCTCGAGGTGGCGGTCCAGCTCCCAGCCGTCGCGCGCTTCCACCTCTTCCTGCAGGCGGGTCATGCGCTCCATCAGGCGGTTCATCTCGGCTTCGGGCAGGTCTTCGCCGAGCTTCGCGCTCACCTCCTCGTATTCGCGAATCAGCGCGCGGATCGGCTCGACGGCTTTCTCGACGTTCTCCGCCACGGTCAGGTTCTCGTCGAGCTTCGGCTCCTGCGGGACGTAGCCGACGGTCAGCCCCGGCGCGGGCAGGATCTGGCCTTCGAACTCCTTGTCCTGGCCCGCCATGATGCGCAGCAGCGAGCTCTTGCCCATGCCGTTGGGGCCGATGACGCCGATGCGCGCGCCCTTGAGGAAGGACAGCGAGACGTTCTCGAACAGGATACGGGCGCCGTGGCGCTTGCCGAGGTCCTGGATCTGGAAGGCGATGTCGGAGGTGGAGACGCCCATGGGGTGTGGCGAGCAAGCGTCCGGGGAGGCGGAAGGAAGCGCGGGATTGTAGCGGAAGGCGGGCGCGAGCTCGAAGGCGATGGTCTTGGAGCTCACGCTGACGGTTTCCGTGCATCCGGCACCACCGGCAGCCCAGTCGGTCGGCAACGCAATCGACGCGTGCCGGCCATGACGCGCTAGACGAACGCTAGGGCACGGCGATCTCGAGGATGTCGCCCGGCGCCACCGAGATGCCTGCGATGCCTTCTGTTGGGATCGCGAGGTCGAGGCCGGCCGCGTTGTCGATGTAGGCGATGAACTGGCCGAGTTCATCGGTGACGGTCACGCTGGCGATGCCAGCACGGACATCGATCACGACGACCGGCGCGCCGGCGATGGGGCGGCGGGTCGAAGCGTCGAATACGAGGCCGCTGACGCACTGGCCTGCCGGCGAAGGAAGGGTACTCGGCAGGGAGCTGGGTGTGCAGGTCAGACGAATGCCGCCGGTGCCGTTTCCACCGATGGTGAGGTGTGGCGCGCCGGGAGGGGGCGAGACGATTGGAAGGCTTCCGGCGCCGTCAGGGCCACCGACACCGACCAAGCTCGGCCGACCAGTGACAGACCTAGGGATGCCGCCGGCACCGTCGGGACACGAGGCCGCAGTAGCTTGCAGGTGAGGCGCCGCGCCTCCGCCCCCGGGGTGGGCGGTGGACGGCGTGAACACACTGCTGCTCCGGCGCTGCGAAGATTCGGGCAGGATCGGAGGCAACTTTTCCAGCGGCTTTGGAAGACTTCCCACGCCATCAGGACCACCGGCAACGACGGGACTCGATGCCGCGGGGACCGACGTAAGGAGGCTGCCGGCCCTTCCGGGATCGCTCGTCGACTTCACTTCCTCACGAGACACTTCGCCTCCGCCGCCGGGTCCGGCGTCGGGCAACGGTGATGCGCCGCTGCAGCTGTTCGAGCGCTGAGATGACCCGGGTGAACTCTCAGGCAGGTTCATCAGCGACTTCGCAAGGCTTCCCGTGCTGTCCGGTCCAAGACCAAACTTCGCATTGCAGGGGAGGCCTCCGACGCTTCCAGGGTCGCTGACTGTGGGCCGAGCTTTCTGGCCTGTGATGAGCGCAGTAGCTTGCGCCATGCACGGTCGCGGCGTGGCGAGCTCGCAGACCGGAAGCTGCACATGGAACATGGTCGCTTGGGCCGAGCAAATCCTTACCGCGAGCAAGGCACACAGCAGACAACGCTCGAAGTGGATCGAGTTCATTGGGTCACCCTCCGAATGCACGCGGGGTCAGACGTCATCGTCGCCATAACACAAGGACGGGTCGCCTACGGCCGGCAAGCGGCTACGGCGACGTACATCCAAGACACCGAGGGCGGGCGAGAATCACCACCATGCCCTGCTACGGCACGAAAATCGTTAGAACGTCTCCAGCCTCGATGGACAGCCCTGCAAACCCTTCGCTCGGAATCGCGAGCTCAAGGCCGGGCACGTCGAGTAGGTACACCACAAAGATGCCATCGCCGTCGGTCAAGGCGACGCCGGCGATTTCGCCAGAAGGTGCGGTCACTACCAGCAGCGCGCCGACAATTGGCTGATTAGTCAGTTCATCGAGCACCTGGCCAACCGTCGGCGTCTTTATCGGACTGGTACTTCCTGCCGGACTTGGCTTCGGGGGCGTGCTCTTGGGGATGCCACCCGTTCCACCGGGTCCACACTTGAGTCTCGGGTCATTGGGGCCATCAACAATGACGGCCGCGACCAACGTGATCAGAAGCACTGCAGCGGCGGCAGAGCGGATGATGGATCGAAATCGAGGGGAATCAGCCACCTTCATCCGACCTCACCTCATCGGCGCGACTAGCCAGTCCAAAGCTCTGCGCGACGATTTCCGGCCCGACGCCAAGTACTTCGGCGAAATTGGGCACCTCAAATCTGAGCAATCGATCCCTAAAGGAACGATCTCGCTCCGAAGGTGCCTTTGCCTTCCTCAAGGCTGCGGCGTGGCGCTCGAAGCCACTCAGATCGCGCAGCCACGCACATGCCGAAGCCAAGTTGAAGTTGATACTCCAGTCGCCGGGCACTTCGCGAAGCGCATCGCTGCCAACAGACACGACCTCCGTGTACTTCCCTTGCTCCAGCAACGCCCAAGTCAGGTTCCAGAGCGCGAACTTCCGATTCACCGGCGTCAGGGGACGGCTGACAAGACGGTGCAGCCTCTTTTCAGCTTCGCCAGCGCGGTCTGAAGCGATAAGGAGAACTGCCTCCGTCAAGCCGAATCGTTCAGATTCGCCCTCAAGCTCACGAAGGATGGCCAAGCAACTCACCGACGCAGCTACGGCGCGCTCGCCCGGAGCGCTTTCACTTGGAAGGCGTGACGCGAGTGCTTGCGCATTGCTGCGAGTGTTCCTCGCTGCAGCCTGCCGAACTTCACTAAACACGACTCCACGGGTACGCGGGTGATCCGCCATCCGAAGTCTGCGCTCAAGGTCATGGGCGACCTCTACACACGCCTTCGCCAGCTCGTACACCAGATCCGCGAGCTTCCGCTCCCCCGCCTTCGCGCCACGCTCCAGCAGATACTCCACCGCCGTCCCGCCGGGCTCCGCCGTCAAATGCCGGATCGCATCCCGCTGCGCTGCGATCACCGTCAGCGACGTCGTGCACGGATGGCAAGCCGGCACGTGCGTCAACACGTCCGCCCGCCCGCCATCGCGATCCAGCAGCAGCTCGAGCTCCTCCCGCGGCAAATCGCAAGCAACCCCCGCGCCATTCCTGGCGCCGGTGCGCGCCCCATTCCGCGCCTTCACCCGGTGATCCCCGGCCTTCACCGGTGTCTTTCCCTTCACCTTCACCGCCTTCGTGAGAGCCGAGCCTCGGGCCTTGCCGCGCGCCTTGCCGCCGCGCGCGGCGACGGTGGCGCTGCGCCCGGACTTGGCCGACTTGCGCTTGGCGGGACTCATCAGCGCCTCCTCCTGCCCTTGCCCGGGCCGCCGCGGCCGCCGGAGCCTCCGGGGCCTTGGGAGCCGGGTGGCCGCCCTCCGTACGTGCGCAGCAGCGCGGCCAGCTCGTCCGCCAGCCGCGTGCGCGCCGCCACGAGGAGCGACGCCATGGCATTGTTGCCTACCTTGACCGCCTCGGCCACCTCCGGGAGCGACAGGCCGTCCACGTCTCGGGCGAGCAGCGCCCGCCGTTGTAGCGGGTCGAGGCGATGGAAAGCGGTGGAGAAGAGGGCCTGGGCATGTCGTGACGCGCGTGAGCCGCGGGCGCCGGTGAGGCGCGGGCCGCCGGACTCGGCCGAGAGGGCCGCCAAGCCGGCGGTGTCGGCCAGCTGCGCGGCGGGCGAAGCGGTGGCGAGACGGCCGAGGGCGTCCACGTCCACCGGATCCGCCGGCCCGTCCAGCGCCGCGAGCACGGCGCCGGGCGACTCGGCGAAGGCGCGCAGCTTCTCAGATGCGTCGGCCTCGGAAGTATGCCCCTAGTGAACAGACCGGCGAGTCGGCGTTCAAGCTGCGCGCGGCCTAGCGCACGCGGACGATGTCGTCGTTGATGCGCAGCCGGCCAGCAAACCTCACCAAGTCCAGCCACTTGTGCGGCGTCCCCTTGAGGGCACCGTAGTAGAGGTTCAGCCCATCGACGTACACGATGGTCTGTGGCCGCGGCTGCCTCGCGCTCGCTGTTCCCATGCGCCCCAAAAAAAGTGGGGCCGTCAGAGACGGCCCCGCCGGCCATTGAAGACCGGGAAGTTGTGCGCGAAGAGTAGCGCCGGCGGCCCTCTATCGGATACCGGCGAAGATGGCAAGCTGCGACGATCCGCAAGAAACGGATCTAACGTGTGAGGTGACAACTGGTTACGAAATCTGCAAATTGCCTTCCCCGCAGCGTTCGCCGGTATCCAACGGAGCCTCGCCGGCGGTATTCCTCGCGCCTTAAAAAAGGCCGCATGCCGTCAATGACGGATACTTGAAGTCGCTTGCGGCAAGCTGGTAATTAGGGGCCTGCCCCGTGCAGTGGGGCGTTGGGAACCGAACACATGACCTATGTTTTGAACGTGAAGCTCGGCGGAGCCGAGTTCCACGGCGAAGGCGACAAGGAAGAGGTCCGCGCGGACTACCAGCTTTGGCTGGAAGCGTTGCGGGCGAGCGGCGGTCGCGGCGCCAGCGTAAACGACTCCATCGGCAGCGCGACCCAAGGCGGCGCCAGCGCCAGCAATGGCGAGTCCGGCCCGCGCAGCGCCGATGACGACCTGCTCGCGCGGGTGTTCCATCGGGATCGCGAAGGCATCGTGTCGATGCTCGTAAAGCCGAAGGACGTGCCCGATCAGATCCTCCTCATGATCTACGGCCACCTGCGCCTGACAAGCGAGCCGTTCGTGTTTGCGGTCACGCTGGCGCGAAGCCTCCGAAAATCTGGCTGCCCGCTCGACCGCATGGATCGAGTGCTGGGCACGCACGAGGGGACGCTGATTACGAAGGCCGGAGCCAAGCGCGGCACGAAGTACAGCCTTACCAATCCCGGCAAGAAGCGCGCGGAGGAGCTTATGGCCCAGCTTCTCGAATAGGCCAGGAAAGAGTGCGACCCGCCGGGTGCATCCGGCGGGTCGCGAGCACTTCTCAACCAATCAGTGGGAACCGAACAGTTGAACGCCCTCATCAGGCGCAAGTGCGTCCAAATTTTGCCCAGACCGCCACCACGGAAACAAGCCTCTGGCTCCCGGGAGTGGCGGGCGTAGATGGCGGAGCCCTCCCGGGCGCCTCAGGCGTCGTTGGTGAGCCCAGCAGCCCTCCGCAGGGTATCGCGGGCCCAGACGCCTATGGCGGCCTCCTGCCGCCCAGCAGCGCGCTCCATGGCCTCCAGTTCGTCCGGCCGGAGTCGCACGGGGAGCACGGCGGTTCTCGCCTGCCCCTTGGGAAGTCTCGGGCGCCCTCGCTTCGGCTTCTTCATGGGCCGGACGGTACCGCATTTCGGTAGTCGATAAAAGCCCTTGACATTTCCAGTATACGGAAATATTGTGGGCCGCATGAACACGAAAGAAGCCCTCGCCGTGCTGCGCGACGCGACCACCGACGAAGCCAAGGCCGTGGAGTTCTTTGAGAGCCGCCGCTGGCCCGACGCTCCGGCCTGCCCCCGGTGCGGATCGATGGCCGTCCACAAGATCGTCGGGAAGGATGGCAGGCGCGAGGCGCACTTCCGCTGGCGCTGCCCGGACTGCGCCAAGGCCGGCAAGCCCTGCCAGTACAGCGTGCGGACGGGCACCGTGTTCGAGGAGAGCCGCCTGCCGATGCGGATCTGGGCGCACGCCTACTGGCGCGCGTGCGCGAGCAAGAAAGGCGTCAGCGCGCTCCAGATTCAGCGCGAGACGGGCATCGGCTACCGGGCTGCCCTCTTCATGATGAACCGCATCCGCTTCGCCATGGACGATGGCGCCGAGGCGCCGAAGCTCTCCGGCACGGTGGAGGCCGACGAAGCGTACGTGGGCGGCAAGCCGCGCCGCCGCAACAATCAGCAGACATCCAAGCACCCCGGCAACACGCGCGCGCCGGTGCTGGCGGTTGTTCAGCGCGGCGGGGGCGTGCGCGTTCGTGCCGTCACCGAGGTCACGTCGAGCAACCTGCAACGCTTCCTCTTCGAGAACGTCACGCCCGAGAGCCGGCTCATGACCGATGAGGCGCGCATGTATCGCTATGCAGGGCGGATGTTCAAGGGCGGTCACGAGACCGTCGATCACCACCTGTACGAGTACGCGCGCGGCGACGTGACGACCAACACGATTGAGGGCTTCTTCTCGCTGCTCAAGCGCAAGGTCTACGGCACGCACCACGCGATCAGCCGCGAACACCTGCACCGCTACGTGGCTGAGGCGGCTTACCTGTACAACACCCGGAAGCTGACGGACGCGGACCGCGTGGCGTGCGCCGTCAAGGCGTCCGAGGGCAAGCGGCTGCGCTACAGCGATTCACCATCCGAGGCCGCGTGACGCCCTGCGGCACGGCTGGTAAGGTCAGGCGGCATGGCAAAGCGTGGCCGAAAGAAAGCTGGGCGGAAGCCCGTGCGCGTCAAGATCAAAGGGAATCCGCTCGCCCTCATCGACAAGATGCTGGGCAGGGGTGGCTCCCCTTCCCGGCCTAAGGATTCTGGCCGGAAGGCTTAGACAGGGGCCGGAACCCTTTCATTGCGCGCAGGAAGTCGCATGCGTCTGCCATCAGTGCCTCGGCAACGAAGCGCGGCTCACGCGGCTGTGAGTGGCTACTGACCCTCACTAGACCGCGCTTGGTCATCCTGTCCAGTAGCAGGCCGGTAAGCCTGTTGGTTGTCGTCGGCCCGTGGGCGGTCGGCGGCCCGAATAGGATGAGGTTCCAGAGAGCGAGGTTGCACCCAGGTTTCTCGGTGGTCAGGTCTTCGTCAAAGATGCTTTCCCAGCGTTCGACGATATGCGCGAGCGTTGTCGCCCCGAAGATGGGGATCGTAAGCCGCACTTGCAGCATCCACCGAGCCGCGCGCTCTGCTTCGTCGCCCTCGATGGGCAGTCCAAGCAGTTTGCGCCCCGTGTACTCAAGCGACGGCCACAGGGCTCCGCCGGCAATTGCCAAGGCGGCAAACACAATGACTCGGAACCATAGCTCTCGCGCTTCTAGCGCGGCTGCTGCGCTCACGTCTGCTTCGGCTTGACGCAGCGCGCCGGCGAGTACCCACAGCCCCCATACAACGCCGCCGAACGCAACGAGCCCAATCGCAACCCGCCGCCCTGATAGCTCCGGTCGCCCCATCCCGAACAGTGAAGCCTAGGTGGCCAACCCCGCGCAACCCGACCGGCGGCTCCATTCACTAGGGGCATACTTCCGGTCGGCCTGCATGGCTCGCCCGGCCGCCGCGAGGAAGTGCGCCCCGCCGGCCCGCGTGCGGGCGTCGGGCGCCAGGTCCGTGAACAGCCGCGCCATGTGATCCGCGACGAGGCTGGCGGCCGGCACCGCGAGGCCCGCCTCGCGCGTCAGCGCCCGCGCCGCGCCCGAGAGCAGCGGCCAGGTCAGACGCGCCAGGGCCTCGAAGGCCGCTGGATCGTTCTCGCCGAAGAAGCGCGCGAGCAGGGCAGCGGCGGCGCGGTCGACGTGCAGCGGATTGGCAGGATCGAGCCGGCCATCGGAGGGCAATGCGTCACGACCGGCCAGTCGCTCGACCTCGTGACTCAGGTCGTCCGGTTCCAAACGGCGGCGCCCTTCCCCGCCGGCCCGGCCTGCCCAGCCCTGACGCCCTGCCCGGGCGCACTTGAAGGCCGACGTTATGCCGAAACGGTAACAGAGCCGCGGGAACGGTCAAGACACGGGGCCGGCGGAGCGGAAGCGAGCAGCCGCGAGGACCGAACTCAGACCGCTGCGTCCAGCCGCTACGCCGAGGAGAGCCCGATCCGTCATGGCCGCTCTCGCGCCCCGACGGCGCATGTCTCCCCATGGACCGGGCACCCTCACGCCCGCCCAGGGAGACCCGCCATGTCGTGCACCGCCCCCGCCGCGCGCGTCGTGCTGCTGGCCCTGCTCGCCGTGTCTGCAGTGGCGCAGACTGCGCCCCTGGCCCCGCCGCTCCCACCCGCCGCCGCCGCGGCGAAGGCCGCCAAGACCGCGCACCGCCAGCAGCTCGTCCAGCTCCTGACGGCCCGCGACTCCGGCGCGCTCGCTCCGCAGTCCGGCTCGCCCGATCCCGCGGCGCCCGCATCCGCACTGGCGGCGGCGATGCCCTTCACGCGCCCTCTGCCCAACGTGCGGCTGGCGATCGAGTCGAGCTACAGCCAGAGCGTCATCGGGCTGGACGTGAACGGCGACGGGCTGCAGGACATGGCGACGGAGGCGAGCGCCGCGGGCGACGGCATCCATCTGCTGCAGCAAGTGCCCGGCGCGGAGTTCGCCGTGAGCCAGGTCAAGGGCAGCTACGGCAACCTCATGGGTCGCGCGGACGTCTCGGGCGACGGGCTCGAGGATCTCGTCGACGTCGGCATCTTCGACGTGTGGACCTACGTGGCCAAGGCCGGCGGCGGCTTCGCCACATCCAAGGACACCGTGCTGGGCGACTTCACGTGGTGGGCGGCGCTGGGCGACCTCAACGGAGACGGCCGCGCCGACGTCGCGTTGTGCGACCTGTTCAGCGACTGCAAGTGCGTGCACGTGGCCTTCGGCAAGACGACCGGCAAGTTCGAGCTGCCGGCGGACGTGGACGTGGGCAACTCGCCGGGCGGCATCGGCCTGGCCGACTTCAACGGCGACGGCTTCCTGGACATCGTCACAGACATCGTGCCCGCGGCGGCCGCGGACAAGATCTCCGTGGCGCCGGGGCTGGGCGACGGCACCTTCGGCACTGCGCTGAAGAGCAGCATGGCGGACACGCTGTACGCAATGGATGTCTGCATCGCCGACTTCGACCTCGACGGCCAACTCGACGTGGGCGCGCTGGAGCTGTCCTTCCAGTCGGCCACAGTCGAGGCGGTGATCTCGATGCACGGGAACGGCAACGGCACTTTTGACATGACGGGCACGTACGACTGCTCGATCCTGGGCAACCGCATGACGTGCGGAGACCTCGATAGCGACGGCGACATCGACGTGGCCGTGGCCAACTACGACGACTACACGGATCTGACGGGGGGCGGCATGGACGTGCTGCTGGGCGACGGACACGGCGCCTTCGGGCCCGCCACCACGTACGACCTCGGCGGGTCGCCCGAGGGCGACACGACCGTCGACGCCGACGCGGACGGCGACCTCGACGTGGCGCTGGGCCAGGAGCTGCAGCTCGTGGAGGACGGCGAGGGCGAGCCGCTCTTCAGCATCGTCGACGCCGACCTCGCGCTCGGACGCGGCGACGGGCTCTTCGCCGGCGCAGCTGGCGCGGCCGTGGGCGCGCCGCCCGCGGGCGCCGCGATCGCGGACCTCGACAACGACGGCGACGGCGATCTGGTCGTCACGCGCAAGGGCTCGGAGTCCGGTCTCACGGCTGCGGCCTACGCACTGGGCACCGTGGACGACGAAGCCATGAGCTTCGGGGCCGCGGTCTCCATCGGCCTGGGGCAGGACGGCGCGCACGTGCGGGCGGCTGACCTCGATGGAGATGGCCTGGCGGACCTGGTCCTCGAGTCGGACGTGGGCGGCGGCACGCTCATTGTCGCGCGCAACCTCGGTCCAACGACGGGTGGCGCGTCCGCCACCAGCGACATCGGCTTCGCGCTCGTGCACACGCTCGGGGCGGCGGGGCTCGCGGAGCTCTGCCTCGCGGACCTCGACAGCGACGGTGCGCTCGACGTGCTCGCCGCCCGAGGCTCCCTCGGCCGAGTGGACGTGAGCCTCAACGTCGGCTTCACCTTCCCCGCCGCCAGCGAGGTCGACACGGCTGCGCCGATGGACTCCCTGGCCGTCAGCGACGTGAACAGCGACGGTTGGCCCGACGCCCTCGTCGTGTGCGCCAGCGCTGGACAGGCGCAGGTGCTCCTGGACGCCGCCGGAACGCTGCTGCCGCAGCCGAGCTTTGCCGTATCCGGCTCGCCCACCCGCGTCGCGGCCGCAGACTTCGACGGCGATGGCGCGCCCGACCTCGCCCTCCTTTGCTCTGCCGGCAAGCAGGTGCGCCTGCTGGCCGGCCACGGGGACGGGGCCTTCACGGAGGCGTCCTCGTTCTCCCTCGGCACGCTGGCCACGTCGCTGCTGGCCGCGGACCTCGACCGCGACCATCGCCCGGACCTCGTGCTCGCCCGTCCCGCCCGCAACGAAATCCTCGTGCGCCGCGGCCACGGTGACTTCACCTTCGAGACCACGCAGTCGGTCGCCGGCCCGCTGGCCTGCAGCGCGCTGCTCGCCGCCGACGCAGACGGCGACACGTACCCGGACGTCGTCGCCTGCGGCCACGACGAAGGCGCCGCGCAGGTTCTGCTCTCGCGGGCGAGCTGGTTCCTCGACGTGGGCCTCGGCCTGCCCGGCAGCTACGGGCAGCCACATCTCGTGGGCGACGGTTTGCCGGCGCCGGGGCAGACAGTGAGCTGCACGGCCATGGGGCTGCCTGCCTCGGCCTTCGGCTTCCTGGTGCTCGGCGCTTCGCCGGCACTCACGCCCTACAAGGGCGGCACGCTCGTGCCGATGGCCGAATTCGGGCAGCTGCTTCTGGCGGGAATGGTGCTGAGCGACACGTGGCCGGATGCGGCGCCGGGGACGGAGGTGTGGTGCCAGGCGTGGTACGTGGACGGCGGCAAGGTGAGCGCGACCAACGGCGTGGTCATCGTGGGGCAGTAGGGCGACGCGCCCGTCGCTGCCGATCAGCGCCTCACGGTCCCCGCGACGGCACCACCGCGTGGAGGGAAGACGCGGGATTCCAGAGAGAGCGCAAGGGCTTGGACGCCTCGGCGCGGTCTGGCGCATGATGGGACGAACGCCCGGAGTCTTTGCCGTGTCCAGCTCGCTGACCCTCGTCGCCTGCATCAGCACAGTGCTGCTCCTCACCTCGTCACTCGACGCCGTGCAGGACACGTCCGCGGCGTCGGTCCCCACCCTCGCCTCGCTCGACCTCCCGCTCGCCCAGCTGAAGGACAGCCGCCAGGAGTTCGACTACCGCGATGTCCCGCCCGGCTCGTCCGGCCCGCCTGTCGCGCTGGGCACCATCGTGCTCGACACGAAGGTCGACGCCGGCAAGTACACCTTCGAGGATCGAGGCGACGGACAGGCCGACGGCAAGCCTTTCTGGATCGAGATGAGCGTCCGCGGCGCCGTCGGCAACGAGCTGCGGCCCGAGAGCCTGAGCGTGCGCAGCTCGATGAAGTATCCCGACGGCAAGACCTACGAGTTCTCCGCGGACTTCACGGCGTCAGCCGCGAGGGTCACCTTCGATGACCAGACGCGCGAAGTCGCGGTGCCCGCTGGCACCCTCTGCGTCGAGCAGCTCTACCGCCTGGGCCCGCTGCTGCCGCGCCGCGCAGGCTTCGTCGCCTCGTACGAGCACTACCTCGACGCGAACGAGATGGTCGTGAAGCCGGGCGGCACGATCGAGTGCGCGAGCGCGGCGGAGGAAATCCAGCGAGAGAGCAAGGCCGTGAAGGCCTTCCGCTTCGACGTGACCAGCGAGGGGCGGGTGGTCTTCTCCATGTGGATCGACGACGCCGGTCGCCTGGTGCAGACCTGCCTCGACGGGCGGAAGTGGCTCGTGGCGAAGGGCTGAGGGGCGCGCCGCTACGCGGGCGATCGAGTCACGTCGGCGTCCGGCGCGGCGGCGGCGTGCGGAGCGTCGCGGCTTGGCCGCGCCGGTCCACTTCTTCGCACGGCGCGACTTCGGGAATCCTCAGCGCCGGGTTCGCATCTCCGTTGCGCGAACCCACACTACATGCCCGTCGCGCCATTCCGCGATCGGCTGTCCCAGGGCCCGGTGCAGCTCGAGCGCCTCGGCCACGGCCTTGCGTGCAACGGCGAGAATGGCCGAGCTCGAGCGCCTGGCGCCGCGCCTAGGCGCGCGACCTGAGCTGCTTCCAGAACGCTTCATCGTGGACCTCGGGGGGCGTCGCCCGACCGCCCTCGGCGACGAGCCGAGGACCAGGCGCGACGGAATTGTCGAACACGATCCACTCATCGGCAAGGGGGATGTAGTCACGCGCCAGATTGGCCAAGCCCCGCCGAAAACGACGACGGATCGTGGCCTCGGGCACGTCATGGCCCCCGGCCCGGACTCGTTCGCGGACACGGGCGATGGCCATGTCGACGTGCGGGAGGGCGAAGAAGAGGACGGTCACGGCGTAGCCCGCCTGCTGCAGGTCCGCGAGCCAGCGGGCGAAGCGTCGCGTGGCCAGTGTGGTCTCGAAGCCGAAGCTGATCCGTCGCGCGGCGAGCTCGCGCATGCGGCGCAGCATGAGTCGCCCGGCAGCCACGGCGACGCTCTCGGGGCGCAGGGCCGACAGCCCCGCCGCGATGGTGTCGGCGTTCACGAACTCCTCGACGCCGAAGTTCTCGCGCAGGATGCGTGGCGCCGTCGTGCTCTTGCCGGCGCCGTTCGGCCCGGCGATCACGACGACGATCGGACTGCCTGCCGCCACGCCCGACGATCCTATCCCCGCCCCTCCCGCTTCCTCTCCTCCAGCTCCTCCAACGTCCGCGGCCAGTCATCCTTCATCAGCCGCGACAGCACGCGGTCCGCCAGCAGCTTCCCGCCCGTCTGGCACTTCGCGCAGTAGTTGGCCTCGTTCTCCGCATACAGGATGCGCTGCACCGGCGCGCCGCACACCGGGCACGGCTGCCCGTAGCGCCCATGCACCGCCATGCCCGGCCGGAACGCCGTCACCTTGCGCGGCAGCGCATGGCCTGCGCGCGCATCGGCCACCGCCTCCTCGCGCAGCCGCGCCGTCCACTCGCCGAGCACCGCGCGCGTTGCGGCGAGCAGCGCCGCGAACTGCTCATCGCTCATCGTCCCCGTCTGGATGAACGGCGACAACCTCGCGCGGTGCAGGATCTCGTCGCTGTACGCGTTGCCGATACCCGACAACAGCCGCGGATCGGTGAGCGCGCGCTTGAGCGTGTGGTTCTCGCGACGCAGCACGGCCGCGAAGTCCGCCGCGCTGGCCTCCATCACCTCCAGGCCGCCGCGGTCGTGGGCCGCGAGCGCCGCCTCGCCCGCGAGCAGGTGCAGCGACGCCCGTTTTTTGCTGCCCGCCTCGGTGAGCAGCAGCGTCCCGTCGTCGACGTCGAAGGCCGCAAGGCCGATCTTGCCCGGAATTCCGGCGTCGGGCGCGCCCCACTTCAGCCGCCCCGCGATCATGAGATGGAGCACGAGGAAGAGCGGCTCGGCGGACGCCGCGGCCGGTTGCGTGCCCGCCGCGCGCAGCTCCAGCACGATGCGCTTCCCCATCCGACGGACGCCCGCGATCGTGCGCCCCTCGGCCGCGGACAGCGGTGGCTCGACCGTGCGCAGGAGGAAGGGCGACCGGATGCGCACGTGTCGCAGCGTGCGGCCGACGAGCAGGTCGGCGAGGCGCTCGACGTAGACGGTCACGTCGGGCAGCTCGGGCATCGGCTCAGGCCCGCAGCACGCGCGTCACGTCGCCGCTCCGGCGCGCCGCGCGGTGAGCCACGGCTCCAGCTCCGAAGGCGGGAAGCCGAGATCGACCACGTACACCTGCCCCACGTGCTCCGGACCCGCGGCGCGGAAGAAGCCCGTCTTGGGCGCGACGAAGGTCACGGTCGCGTGCGCACGCAGCGCCGCGCCGCGCGCGCCGCCCACGACCTCGCCCGTGGTGGCCGACAGGCCTGAGGGCACGTCGATGGCCAGCACCGTGGCGCGCGAGTCGCTCACGTGCTGCACGGCCGCACGCGCGGCGCCCTCGAGCGGCCTGGCGAGTCCGACTCCGAAGAGCCCGTCCACCAGCAGCGTGCGCGCGTCGAGGGGCGGCGCCTCGCTCACGCGCCGCGGCGGCGGGTCGCGATCGGCGCCCGCCGCGCGCGGCAGCGGCTGCCAGACGAGCGTCTCCAGCTCGCCGCGCAGCAGGCGCTCGGCCACCAGCGCGTCCCCGCCGTTGTTGCCGGGGCCCACGAGGAAGACCGCGCGCTGCAGCTGACGCTCGCGGGCAAGGCGCCGGGCCGCGTCGGCCACGCGCGCGCCGGCCGTGGCCATGAGCGCCGCGAGGGTGAAGCCGCGCGACACGAGCCAGCGATCCATGGCCAGCGCCTCGTCGGCAGTCAGCGCGGTCGGCGGGGCGTGGGCGTCGGGCACGGCGAGCCTCCGCGAGCAGTATGCCGCACCCACCCGTGGCTCTCTCGCGAACGACGCGAACTCGTGCGCCGCTCGAGCGCCGGCGTGTGGCAGGATCGCGCCATGGACCATGCCGGCGACTTCCTGCGCGACCTGGCGATGGTGCTGTGCGTGGCCGCGGTCACGACGGTGCTGTTCCGCAGGCTGCGGCAGCCGGTGGTGCTGGGCTACCTGCTGGCGGGCGTGCTGGTCGGGCCGCACGTGCCCTTCCCGTTGTTCGCGCGGCCCGAGTCGGTGCGCACGCTGAGCGAGCTGGGCGTGATCCTGGTCATGTTCAGCATCGGGCTGGAGTTCAGCTTCCGGCGGCTGCTGGCGGTGATGCCGACGGCGGGCCTCATCGCCCTGATCCAGGTGAGCGTGATGCTGTGGCTGGGGTACCTGGCGGCGCAGGCGCTGGGCTGGGGGACGCTGGCCTCGGCCTACGCGGGCGCCTCGCTGTGCATCGCCAGCACCATGATCGTGGCGCGGCTGCTGGACGAGCAGCGGGCCGCGCGCGAGCTGCGCGAGCTGGTCGTGTCGGTGCTGGTGGTCGAGGACCTGGCGGCGGTGGTGCTGCTGGCGGTGTTCACGGCGCTGGGCGGCGAGCGCGCGGACACCTCGCTGGTGGCGGTGCTGCAGACCATGCTCAAGCTGCTGGCCGTGCTCGCGGCGCTGGTCGCGGGCGGCTACCTCGTGCTGCCGCGCGCGATCCGCGCGGTGGCGCGGCTGGCGAGCGCGGAGACGCTGCTGGTGGCGTCGGTGGGCTCGGCCTTCGCGCTGGCGCTGGCCGCCGAGAACCTCGGGCTGTCGATCGCTCTGGGCGCCTTCCTCGCGGGCAACCTCATCGCGGAGGCGCAGCTCGGGGAGCAGGTCGAGCACCTCGTGCGGCCGGTGCGTGACATGTTCGCGGCCATCTTCTTCGTGGCGGCGGGCATGAGCGTGGAGCCGCGCGTGCTGGTGACGCACTGGGTGGCGGTGCTGCTGTTCCTGGTCGTGGTCGTGCTGGGCAAGGTCGCGTCGGTGCTGGTCGGCGGCGTGCTCTCGGGGCACAGCGTGCGCACCTCGCTGCAGGCCGGGCTGTCGCTCACGCCGCTGGGCGAGTTCTCCTTCATCTTCGTCGCGCTCGGGGCGCAGCAGGGCGTGGTCGACGTCTCGCTGGTGCCGGTGGTGGTGGCGGTGGCGGCGGTCACGGCCTTCCTCGCGCCGTGGCTCATGCGCGCGAGCGAGCCGGTGGCGCTGGCTGTGGAGCGCCGGCTGCCGCACGCGGTGCAGACCTTCGTGACGCTGTACGACACCTGGCTGGCGCGTCTGCGCGCGCGGCGGCGCACGGGGCGCTCGGGGGTGCGACGCCTGACGCTGCTGCTGGTGCTGGACGGCGCGCTGCTGGCGGCTCTCGTGGCCGGCACGGCGCTGGCGCGCGAGCCGCTGCGCGACCTGGTGCACCAGCGCCTGGGCTGGGAGGACCTGTCGGCGCGCTGGCTGGTGCGCGGCGCGGCGCTGGCGGTGGCCGTGCCGCTGCTCCTGGGGCTGGTCGCGGTCTCGCGGCGGCTGGGCACGCTGCTGGCCGAGATGGCGCTGCCGCCGGCACCCGCCGGACGCGCCGACTTCGGCGCGGCTCCGCGGCGGGCGATGCTGGTGGGTCTGCAGCTGGGCGTGCTGCTGGCCGTGCTCCTGCCGGTGCTGGCGCTGACGCAGCCCTTCCTGCCGGCGCTGTCGGGTGCGCCGGTGGTGCTGCTGCTGGTCACGCTGCTCGGCATCTCCTTCTGGCGCAGCGCGGCGGACCTGCAGGCGCACGTGCGCGCCGGCGCGGAGGTCATCCTCGAGGCGCTGCGCGCAGCCGGCCCGTCGGCGGCGCCGGCGCAGGTGGAGGCGACGCGCGGGGTCTCGCAGGTCGAGCAGCTCCTGCCGGGCCTCGGCTCGCTGGTCGAGCTGAGGGTGTCGGCCGGCATGCGGGCCGACGGCGCGACGCTGGGCCAGCTCGACCTGCGCGGACGCACGGGCGCCACCGTGGTCGCCGTGCAGCGCGGCGCGGACTGCCTGGCGGCGCCCGGCGGAGCGACCCGGCTGCAGGTCGGCGACGTCCTGGCCGTCGCGGGCACGCCCGAGGCGCTGGCCTCGGCCACGGAGCTGCTGCGAAGCCCGCGGCACCCGGTTTAGCCACCCAACACCCTTGCGCCGGCCCCGTTCCGGCGGGTTCCATGGTGCACTTGCACACCTCCCATCGCCGTCCGGCACTCGTGCTGTTCACCATGGTCCTCGCAGGCTGCGGCGGCGAGCCGCCGCTGGTCTTCGTGCCGCACCCCATCGTCTTCCACCACGACGGCGAGGACGTACTGGACGCGGTGCCGCTGGACCCCGACAACGACCACGACTACGACATCGTGGCCACCACGCCCGAGGGCCTCGTCTACCTCTCCTTCCACGATGGCGAGTGGACCGACGAGACGCCCGGCAGCGCGCTGGACAAGGCGCGCGTGGCCACGGCCCTGCGCCTCGACGGCCTCGACCTGCTGGTCCGCCGGCCGGACGCCTCGCTCGAGCGCCTGCAGTACAGCGGCATCGGCACGTGGAGCAAGGGCGGCGTGCAGCCCACCACCTTCCCCGACGCGCCGCACGTCGTGGAGGTGGACCTCGATGGGAACGGCCGCACCGACCACGCCGAGCTGGATGGCAACGTGGTGCGCGTGCTGCTCCGCGGCACGGACGACAAGCTGCACGACGAGACGCACGAGCTGGGCCTCGACGCGCTGCCGCTGCGGGGCGAGGGGCGCGACCTGTTCGCGCTGGACCTCGACCACGACGGCGACATCGACCTGCTGGCCGTGGGCGGCCGCATCATGGCCTACCTGGGGAACGGCGGACGCAGCCCGCTGGCGCCCAAGTAGTGAGAGCGCTTGGCGCCTGTGCCGCAGGTCTCGCGGCCGCGCTGGCGGGCTGCGATGGCTCGTCGGGCGTGGCCAAGGCGTCGGCGGAGCCGGTCGACGGCCCCGCGCACGCGCTCGTCGCCGACGCCGGCCCTGCGTGGTTCAGCGACGTCAGCGCCGACGCCGGCCTCGCCTTCATGCACGTCGAGGGCGCCGAGCAGTGGGACATCCGCCCCACCATGGGCCCGGGCCTGGCGTGGTCCGACGTGCAGGGCGACGGCTGGCAGGACCTGTACGTCGTCGGCGGCAGCGGGCAGGACGGCGCGCTCTTCGTCTCGCGCGGCCGCGGCGCGGACGGCGCGGTCACCTTCTCGAACGAAGCCGCGGCGCGCGGCCTCTTCGGCCCGCGCGGCGCGGGCATGGGCGCGAGCTTCGCGGACTGGGACGACGACGGCGACGAGGACCTCTACGTCACGCGCGACGGCGGCAACACGATGTGGCGCAACGACGCGGGCCACTTCACGGACGTGACCGAGCAGGCTGGCACGCGCTGCGGCCTGTGGTCGGCGTCCGTGGGCTGGGCCGACGTGGACCGCGACGGCGACCTCGACCTGTTCGTGACCAACTACCTGCAGTTCGATCTCGCGGCCATCCCGCCCGAGAGCGGGCGGCCGGTGGAGCGGCGCGAGGACCCCATCGCGATGCTGCCCTACGTCTTTCCCGCGCAGGCCGACGTTCTGTACCGCAACGAGGACGGCGCGCGCTTCACCGACGTGTCGGCCGGCGCGGGCCTCGCGGGCGAGCAGGGCAAGGGCCTGGGCGTGGTCTTCTTCGACCACGACGAGGACGGCTGGCCCGACGCCTACGTGGCCGACGACACCACGCCCAACCAGCTCTGGCGCAACCTGGGCAACTGGCCCACGGACGGCGCGCCGCCGGATTCACGCGCCGGGCGCGGCGGCTTCGAGGACGTGGCGCTCCAGGTGGGCCTCGACGACCCGCGCGGCGGCATGGGCGTGCAGTGCGCGGACGTGGACGACGACGGCGACGAGGACATCGTCGTGACCTACTGGCAGGTGGAGCCGGACGCGCTGTACCGCAACAACGCGCACCACCTGCCCAGCCAGCGCCGCTTCATGCCGCGCTACGAGGACATCGCCATCGCCGCCGGCATCGGGCCGGCCACCGTGGGCTACGTGGGCTGGGGCTGCGCCCTGGCCGACCTCGACGACGATGGCGACGACGACCTGTGCATCAGCAATGGCTACACCAGCCCCGACTACGAGACCACGATGGAGTGCGTCGGGCAGGTCGCGCAGCTGTTCGAGAACGTCACCCCGCCGGGCGCGCTCGTGACGCACCGCGACGTGCCGCACTTCGAGCTGCTGGCCCCGGCACGCGCCGGCATGCACTTCGCGCGCAAGCTGGCCGGGCGCGGCCTCGCCGCCTGTGACTACGACGCCGACGGCGACCTGGACCTCGCGCTGAGCGCCAACAACGGACCGCTCGTGCTGCTGCGCAACGAGCGCGGCGGACGCGCGCTGGCCGTGGTGCCGGAGGGTGACGGCGTCGCCGTGCCACGGGAGGCCGTGGGCGCGTGCGTCACCGTGACCCTGGACGACGGGAGCCGGCGCGTGGCCTTCGTCCACCGTGACGGCAGCTACCTCTCCGGCCACCAGCGCGGCGTGCGCTTCGGCCTGGGCGCACGGCGGGCGGTGGCGGTGGAGGTGCGCTGGTCCGACGGCAGCACGACGCGGCGCGAGCTGGGCGAGGGGCAGGGCGAGGGGCGACTCGTCATCCGCGCCGGCGGTTAGGAGCCCGTCGAAGAAGTGCTTCGAGTGCGCGCGAAGGATCCCGCGCGCGCCCGGCATCAAGGCAGCCGGCGCGGCGTCGCGCCCCACCCTCCCGGAGCCCGTCATGCGCCTCATCCGCCTCGCCCCGCTCGCCGCGCTCGCCCTGCTCGTCGCGGCCGTCCCGCCCCGCCCCGCCACCGACGAGGTCGCCCGCGCCAAGGAGCTGCTCGAGGGCTTCGTCGGAACCTGGGACGTCGACGGCTCGTTCATGGGCATGCCGTCCAAGGGCGTCGAGACCAACACGCTGCTGACCCATGGCCTGTGCATCGTGACCGACTACCGCGCGCCCATGGGCCCGGGCGCGGAGTTCGAGGGCCACGGCCTCATGGGCTACGACCCCTCGCAGGGCAAGTGGCTGTCCATCTGGGCCGACAACACGGACCCGAGCATCAGCGTCACCGAGGGTCACTGGAGCGCGGACGGGAAGACCGTCACGGTCGAGGAGACCATCGACATGGGCGCCGGAGACAGAGCGATGGTGCTGACCACGGCCCTCCAGCCCGATGGCTCGCGGCTGTTCACGATGGTCGCCAAGGACGCGGCGCCGGACGCCGCGCCCATCGTGAAGTCGACCTACAGGAAGCGGGCCTCGGCGTCGAAGTAGAGCGGACGCAGCGCGTCCGGGTTTCGCCATCGTGGCTCCCGCGTCGTGCGGTCCGTCGCCGGACGCCGGCGCGGGAGGTTCCCATGAAGCACGCGTCGCTGTCCTTGCTTTCGCTTGCCTGCCTCACGGCGGGCGCCGCGGCCCAGACGATTCACCTGGTGCCGCAGGAGCACCCCACCATCCAGGAGGCGGTGGACGTCGCCGGCGCCAACGACATCATCATCATCGGCGCCGGCACCTACCAGGAAGCGGTCGTCGTCAACGCCAAGAGCAACCTGGTCATCCAGGGCAAGGGCAAGGTGGTCATCGACCCGCCCAGCGGCAACACCGGCCTCACGCTGGACGGCTGCAACAACTGCAACGTGGAGAAGATCCGCGTGGCGGGCGGCCAGCCCTACGGCATCCTGCTGGTGGACACGACGGACTGCGGCTTCTCCAAGTGCCGCGTGGACGACTCGGCCACCGACGGCATCCGCGTCGAGGGCGGCGGCGACTGCAGCTTCGACAAGTGCACCGTCAAGAACGCCGGCAACGACGCCATCTCCTTCACGCAGTCGGCCGGCTCCTTCACGCACGACAACCTCGTCACCAAGTGCAAGCTCATCGCGGCCCAGGTGGACGCCATCGACGTCGAGGGGAATGACAACACCTTCGACAAGTGCACGATCCTCAAGCCGCTGGGCAGCGGCTTCACCGTGGACGACATCACGAACGGCCACGACAACGAGCTCACGAACAGCAAGGTCATCAAGCCCGGCGGGTCGGGCGTGGTCATCACCGGCGACAACAACGCCGTGCGCGCCTGCAGGCTCATCGGCGCTGGCGACCGGGGCGTGCACGTCCTGCAGGGCTCGTTCAACACGGTCGAGGACTGCAAGGTGCCCAAGCCCGCCGAGGACGGGATCCGCTCCGAGCCGGGCTGCGGCCAGGTCAACGTGACCGGCTGCAAGATCCCCAAGCCGGGCGACGACGGCGTGGAGATGGACGGTGACGACGCGGTGGTCGACGGCAACAGGGTCACCGGCGCCCTCGACGACGGCTTCGAGATCGACGGCCTGAACGGTAGCTACACCAACAACATCGCCAACGGCAGCAAGGACGATGGCTTCGTGCTGTCCGAGGGCGAGGGCAACACGCTGACGGGCAACAAGGCCCACGGCAACAAGAGCTTCGACCTCGACGACATCATCGGCGAGGGCCTCAACGACTGGGACAACGGCACGAACTCGTTCGGGAAGACCGGCCCCTGAGGCCAGCCCCGGTGCCCGACAATCGCTAGAGTGTTTCTTGCCGCGCGGCCCGCGAGCCCCGTCGCGGTCCGGAGTCCACCATGCTGCGCATCCGCACGTCCCTCGTCCCGCTGGCCCTCGTCGTTCTCGCCGCCGGTTCCGCCGCGCAGGTCGTGCGCAAGGTGCCGCAGGACTTCCCCACCATCCAGGGGGCGGTGGATGCCTCCAGCGACAGCGACCAGATCGTCATCAGCGCGGGCAGCTACGCCGAGAACGTGGTGATCGCGAAGCTGAGCTTCCTCAGCATCACCTGCAAGGGCAAGGTGGTCATCGCGCCGGCCGCGGGCGTGGGCCTCACGCTCGACGGCGCGACGTCCTGCTACACCGAGAAGCTGCGCCTGCTGGGCGGCGACAACGGCATCAAGCTCGTGGACAGCAGCGACAACGTCTTCTTCAAGTGCCGCGTGGACGACACGGTCGGCGACGGCATCCGCATCGAGGGCGGCCTCGGCAACCAGCTCCTCACGTGCACCATCAAGCACGCCGGCTCGGACGCGGTCTCGCTGGCGGCCGGCAGCCCCGACTTCACCGACGCCAACCTGGTCGTGGACTGCAAGCTCCTCGAGCCCGGCGACGACGGCGTCGAGCTGAACGGCAACAGCAACCTCGTCGACGGCTGCAAGACCGTGAAGGCCAACGGCGACGGCTACGCGATCGACAACACGACGCTCGGCACCGGCAACCACATCCAGAACTCCAAGGCCGTCAAGCCGCTGGGCGCGGGCGTCGTCGTGACGGGCGACGGCAATCGGCTGAAGAACCTGAAGATCACGGGGGCCGGCGGCAACGCCGTCGAGGTCAACGGCGGCACCGACACCCGCATCGAGACGAGCAAGTTCACCAAGCCCGGCGGCAATGGCCTGCTGTGCACCGGCGAGGCGGCCTTCCTCACCGACAGCAAGATCAGCAAGCCCGGCGGCAACGGCGTCTGGCAGCAGGGCGACACCGCCACCCTCTCCGGCAACAAGGTCTCCGGCGCCGGCGGCAACGGCTACAAGATCGACGCCGACGACGGCAGCTACACCGGCAACTCGTCCACCAGCGCGCAGGGCAACGGCTTCGACCTCACGGGCGCCACCGGCAACACGCTGTCCGAGAACAAGGCCAAGGGCAGCAAGGGCTTCGACCTGAACAATCCCGTGCCCGCCGACAACGACGTCGACGAGACGAACGACTTCAAGACCGTCGGGCCGTAGCCAGCAGCCCGTCGAATGACTTCTTCGACCGGCTGCTAGGGAACGGCGTGCGCCACGCCGTTGCTGGCGGCCAAGCCCGCCGGCCCGCCCGCGTCGACGATCCAGGCCTGCAGCACGAGCAGCGTCCCCGAGGGGAGGGGCGGCGTCGCGCCGCCCAGCGCCAGCGTGCCGGCCGTGTCCGTCACCAGCCCGGACAGCAGCGCGGCGGGCGCGGGGACCAGCGTCCCGCCCTTGAGAGGCAGCAGCACGATGGACGTGCCGACGACGAGAGTCACGGGCGCCAAGGGCGCCGCGCCCGTGAGCGTCACGCTCACCGGATCGCCGGCCTGCAGCGTGCCGCTGGCCGCGAGCTGCGGCACGCCGGCTCCGCCCGCGAGGCCGAAGCCCAGGTCCTCGAAGGCAGGCACCGGGTAGCGGAACAGCGTGAACGAGCCGCTGTCCACGCCGTTCGGCGTGTCGTCCGACCAGGCGCCGACGAGCACGTCGTCCACGCCGTCGCCGTTGCTGTCGCCCGCGCCGTCCACGCCCTTGCCGAACTGGTCGCCGGGCGCGGCGCCAGCCAGGGTCGCGAGCTCGTGCCCGTCGGCGCCCGAGAGCAGGCGTGCGCTGCCGCTGCCCGGGCCGGCCGGGTCGGAGCGGTAGGCGCCCACGACGAGGTCGGGCACGCCGTCGACGTCCACGTCGCCCGCGCCCGCGACGCTGTAGCCGAAGGCGTCGGCCGGCGCGAGGCCGTCGAAGGTGAAGAGGAAGGCCCCGTTCGCGCCCGAGACGACGTAGGCGCGGCCGGAGAGATCGCCCGCCGGGTCGGCCTGCGGCGCGCCGACGACCTGGTCGGGCACGCCGTCGCCGTCGAGGTCGCCGCAACCGGCCACCGACCAGCCGAAGGCGTCGCCCGGCGCCTCGCCGACCAGCGTGCGGACCGCGACGCCCGTGGCGCCCGCAAGCAGGCGCACGCTGCCGGCGTCCGTGCCGCCGAGGTCGTCCAGCCAGGCCGCGACGGCGATCTCTTCGGCGCCGTCGCCGTCGAGGTCGCCCGCGTCGGCGGTGTCGTGGCCGAACTCGTCGTGCGGCGAGTCGCCGTCCCACACGTAGAGCACGCCCCACGTGCCGCCGCGGTACACGAAGGTGCGGCCGGCGTCCAGGCCGCCGCTGCTGTCCATGCGGCGCGCGCCCACCACGATCTCGCCGCGCCCGTCGCCGTCGAGGTCGCCCGGCCCGCACACCGAGACCCCGAACTGCCCGATGAACTCGGTTCCGAGCCAGGTGTGCAGGATCGCGCCGGTGGCGCCCGAGTAGGCGCGCACGTAGCCGGCGCCGCTGTCGCCCTGGTAGGCGCCGCCCAGCACGTCGAGAAGGCCGTCCCCGTCGACGTCGCCGCCGCTGTTGCACGAGACGCCGAGCCGATCGGAGAGGCCGTCGCCGTAGAAGACGTACAGCAGCGAGCCGTCGCGGCCCGAGCAGCACTTGATCTGGCCGCAGTGCACGGCGTTGAAGTCGTTCCAGTGCGCGCCGGCCAGCAGGTCGGAGAAGCCGTCGAGGTCGATGTCGCCCGCGCCGGCGACTTCGCCGCCGCTGCGGTCACCGTCGGCGTCGCCGTCCACCGTGAAGACCGGCGTCTGCGCCGCGGCGCCCGCCGCCAGCAGCGCCACGAGCAGCGCGCGCCCCGCGAGGAGGTTCATGGCGTTCCTCCACGGCCGCGCCGCGTGAGCGCGGCCGGCCCGCATGGTAGCGCCGTTGCGCGGGGCGAGGCGCCCGTCGAAGACGTGCCTCGATGTCCTACCGCGGCGCGGCGAACTGTGCCTCGGGCGACTGGCCAAACGGGCCCGGCCCGCGCAGCCGATCGCGCGGCGCGGACGAGCGGTCAGTGGCCCCCGACGTAGCCGAGGCTCTTGAGCGCCTGCTTGACCTCCGCGCCGCCCGGACCGCCTCCGCCGGTCGCATCGGGCGGACGCGGCTGCAGGGTCAGCGTCACGCGCTCGACGGCGTTGCCGCGCACGGTCACCGTCGCGCGGCCAGTCTCGTAGCCGCGGCGTCGCGCGGAGACATCGTAGGCCGCCGGCGGCAGCACCTCCACCCGCACCATGCCGTCATCCAGGCCCGTGCGCGCGCGGCGCGAGACCATGTGCACCTTTTCGTTCTTGTTCGTGCGCACCTCGACGATGGCGCCGGGGAGCGGAGTGCCATGCTCGTCGAGCACGGTCACCTCGAGGTCGCCGGTGGGCGGCAGGCGGCAGACGCGCGCGACGGGCAGGCCGGGGCTGACCGTGACGGGCGCGTCGTCGAACCACAAGCCCGGGCCGCCCGCGAGGCGGTAGGTGCCGCCGGCGCCGAGGTTGAGGCGCACGAGGCCGGTCTCGTCGGTGCGGCCGGAGGCGGACTTCTAGCGCAGATCGCCGGCGGGGGCGACGGCCTCGCGCGCCAGCTCCCACGGCGCGGCGGCCACCGAGTAGCCCGGCACGGGGCGGCTGCGGCCGTCCAGCACCGTGATCTCCAGCACGGCCGCCGGGGACAGCGACAGCTCCGTGAAGGGCGGCGCGCGCAGCCCGTCGAACGCGAAGGTCGAGCTGTTCGCCCCCACGTAGTCGCGCGCGGACAGGCGCAGCAGGTAGCTGCCGGGGCCCGGCAGCTCGAACCAGAACTCGCCCGGCAAGCCGGACACGAGGTGCAGCCGCGCGTTCGTGGGGCGCTGCTTCACGGCGTCGCCCTGGCGCGTCTCCTGCACCAGCTGGCCCCAGAAATCGGGCAGCGGCTGCGCCGTGGTGGCGTCCAGCGCGCGGCCGCTCCAGCGCACGACGGGCGCGAGCGTCACCTGCAGCGGCGCGCCGCCGGGGATGACCGAGGGCAGCTCCTGGTCGAGGAAGCCCTCGGCGCTGAAGGACACGCGATACTCCACGCCGGGCGGCAGCGGGCCGACGCGGAAGTGGCCGTCGGACGGGGTGTAGCCCGAGCGCCGCGGGTCGGTGCTGTCGCGGGCCACGGGCCGGGCGCTGACGCGCGCCGACGGCACCGGCTGGCCCGAGCCGTCCGCGACGCCGCCCTCGATCCACGCGCCCGAGCTGATGTCCAGCGTGATGGTGCCGGTGGGCGGTGCGGCCGTGTCGAGGACCAGTGCCAGGCTCTCGAGGTCGGCGTGACGCGCCTGCAGCACGACGTGGTCGACGTCCGGGCCGGCGGGCGCGTGCACCAGGCGCACCAGGCCCTCGGCGTCGGTCACGCCTTCGGTCGTCTCGGCGCCCTTGCTGCGCGCGGCCACGTCGGCGCCCGCCACCGGCGTGCCGCAGTTCACCACCTGCACGGAGAGCTTCATCACCGGCACGAGTTCCAGCACCAGGCCGTCGCGCTCGCGGCCGACGCGCTCGCGCGCGGCCAGGTCGCCGGCGCGCGCCACCACGTACTCGGGCCGCGCCAGCAGCGCCTCCTGCGACGCGCCCGTGCACAGCAGCGCGAAGTCGCCCGACGCGTCCGAGCGCGCGTGGCCCAGCTCGCCGCCCGAGGAGGTCAGGGCCAGGTCCACGTCCGGCGCGGCCTGCGAGTTGCCCGCCACCTGCACGTGCCCGGTCACCGCGCCCGCCGGGTCGAGCTGCACGATGAGGTCCTCGCCCTCGTTCAGCGCGCGGTCCTCGTAGCGGTCGTAGCGCTCGGGCAGGTAGCCGTCAGCCGTGCACAGCAGGTTGAAGCCCATCGTGGGCGCGGCGTCGAAGCTGAACTTGCCGTCGGACGTGATGTCCGTGTCGCGCGCCTGCACCAGCTGGGTGAGCGGCACGACGTCGCCGCCGGCGCGCGCGGCCTCGACGTCCATGACGAGCTGCACGTGGCCCTGCGCGAGCGGCTTGGCGGTGATGCGGTCCACGAGCACGCCCGAGAGCGTGCGGCCCGGCGGCAGCTCGACCGTGAGCGAGCCGGCCGCGGGCGCGATGTTGCCGACCAGCTTCACGTCGTGTCCGGGCGCCCAGGCGGCGACCAGCACGTCCTGCGACGGCAGCGGCCCCAGGCGGAAGCTGCCGTCGGGGCGCGCGTCGGTCGCGAGGTTGCCCGCGTCGGTGACGGTCATGACCCGCCCGCCGTCCACGGGCGCGCCGGTCCTCTCGTCCACGACCACGCCGTCGAGCTGCGTCGCGTGCGGCAGCGTGACCAGCAGCTGGTCGCCGGCGTGCACCGCGCGCAGGCGCGTCGCGGGCCAGGCCTTGCCGCCCGCGCGCAGGTCGTACTCGACGCCGGCGGAGGCGGGCAGCACGAAGCTGCCATCGTCGCCGGCCACGCCGCGCGCCGCGAGCTGCGGCAGGCGCGGCGGGTCGCGGCCGGGCACCCACGCGTCGTCCTGCAGCGACAGCCAGACGGGCTCGCCGGCCACCGCCTCGCCGGCCTCGTCCACGAGACGCCCCGACACGCTGCCGCGCGTCGGCGCCGGGCCGGCAAGCGACAGCGCGCCCACGTCCGCTGCGCCTGGCGTGCCCGCCAGCGCGAGCGGCCCGCGCTCCGTGCCGGACGCACCCTCCGGCAGGACGGTGGCCGCGTCAGGCGCCGCCGTCCGCGCGCCCTGCAGCACGCTCGAGTCCGACAGCGAATTGCCACCGGCGCCCGACTGCAGGAGGATGAAGATGAGCCCGGCCACGCCCGCGAGGAGCGCGGCCATCAGGAGCAGCAGCGGCTTGCGATTTGGCATGCGGGGGCGGTCGCGGAGAGTCGATCCACCAGTCTAAGAGGTGTGCTTGAACCGGTCGCAAGGAGTCTTGTTCGGAATCGGTGTCGCGGGACTTGCTCTCGCGGGCCTGCTGGCATGGCTGGCAGGCAGTCACGGACCCGATGACGAGGCCGGGGGCGTGCTGGCCGCGCGGCAGGCCGAGGCGGCGCGGGCCGCCCAGCTGCCGGGGGCGGGCGAGGAAGCTCAGCCCACTGCACTGGAGAGTGCGGTACCGGACGTGTCGGTCCCCGCCGCGGAGGGGGCCGCGGCCGCCGCCGAGCCCGGGCGCGTGCTGCACGGCGTCCTGCGCATGGCCGACGGCAGCGCCCTGCCCGAGGGCCTGACCGTGTTCACGGCCGAGCGCTGCCCGCCGCCTCAGCTCTACTCCATGCGCGACCTCATGGGCGGAGGCGATGCCACGGCCGTCGCCGGCACCTTCGGCTCGGACGAGCTCGAGCTGCGGGAAGCCGCCGCGCCGCAGGAGGTGCCCGCGGGCCACGACGGCCGCTTCGAGCTGTCCGCCCCGGAGGCGGAGGTCTGGCTGGGCGTGCACGGCGCCGCGGTCTTCCCCTCGCCGCCGCTCCAGGTGCCGGCCGGCGCGACCGATGAGCTGGACGTGACGCTCGAGCGCGGCGCCTCGCTCGCGGGCCGCGTGCTCGACGGCCACGGCGATCCCGTGGCGCGGGCCAACGTGCGCGCGGCGACGCCCTTCGATCCCTACGGCGTCCTCGACAGCAGCTCGCGCATGGCCTCGCTGGGCAGCCAGCGCTGCGACGAGCAGGGACGCTTCCTCTTCCCGGCGGTGCCCACGGGCCTCGCGCTGCAGGTGGTGGCCATGCGGCCGCGCGCGCCCGAGCCGGACGCGACGTCGGACGCCACGCCGGTCGAACCGCTGCTGCAGCCCGCGCGCGCCGACGTGAGCGCCTTGCAGGCCGGCGAGCAGCGCGTGGTCGAGCTGGTGCTGCGGCCCGCCGGCATCGTGCGCGGGCGCGTGGAGCACACGGACGGCAGCGGCCTCGCCGACGCGCGCGTGAACCTGCGCCGCGCGAGCTTCTCGCTCAAGGACATCGCGCTCACGCAGGCCTTCAAGGACGAGACGCGCACGGACGCCGAAGGCCGCTTCGAGTTCAAGGACGTCGCCGACGGCACCTACTCCGCGGTGCTGGCGCAGGAAGGCTTCAGGCTGGCGCACGCCAAGGACGTGCACGTGGACTCGGGCGGCGTGGTGGAGGGCGTGGAGCTGCTCGCCGAGGAGGGCCTGTCCGTGACCGGGCGCGTGCTCGACGCGGCCGGCGCGCCGCTGGAGAACGTGGTCGTGCACGGCTTCCCCAAGCCGAGCATGATGGGCTTCGGGTCGGCCTTCGAGCGCGACCTGTATCCCCGGGCGCACACGGCGGCGGACGGCACCTTCGCCCTGCGCGGCTACGAGCCGGGCGACGTGCGCCTGCGCTGCTCGCGCGACGATCGGCGCACCGAGTCGCTCGACGTCGCCGCCGGGAGCAGCGACGTGGAGGTGCGCCTGCAGCCGCTCAGCTCGCTCTCGGGCATCGTCGTCTCGCTGACGGACGGCGAGCCGGTGCCCGCCTTCTCGGTGTCCGCCAAGCCCTCCGAGGGCCTGTTCAAGCCGGGCGACTGGATGGGCACGGAGGCGGAGGCGGGCTTCGAGCGCCTCATCCGGCCGCAAGGCTTCCACGACCGCGCGGACGGCACCTTCACGCTCCCGAAGGTCGTGCCGAGCACGTACGACGTGTCGGTCACCGCCAAGGGCTTCGGCGCACACGTCGAGCCCAACGTGGAGGTGGGGCCCGACGGGCGGCGGGGCCTGGTCATCATGCTCGAGCCCGAGTGCGCGGTGGTCGGCCAGATCGTGGACGCGCGCAGCGGCGAGCCCGTGGCCGGCGCCCACGTGCGCACCGGCACCGGCGGCGTGATGCAGATGATGAAGGACATGGGCGCGCCCGCTCCCTTCGCGCGCAGCGATGCGCAGGGGCGCTTCCGGCTGGGTGGCTTCGCGCCGGGCACGGTGGCGCTGTCCGTGGAGCACCCCGGCTACCGCACGCTGGGCGTGCCGGAGTTCGCGCTGTCGCACGGCGAGACGCACGACGTCGGGACGCTGGGCCTCTCCACGGGCGCGTCCGTGCACGGCACCGTCTACGACACGCTGGGCCCCGTGCCCGACGCGCCCATCCTGGTGTCCAACGCCATGGCCACCACGCTCAAGCGCACCAGCACCGACGCGCAGGGCCAGTACTGCGTGTCGGGCCTCGGCGCCGGCACCTACAACGTCATGCGCACGGACTTCTCCATGGACCTCGGCGGCGACAGCCCGCCCATGTCCATGCTCGAGAACCTCGTGATGGAGCCGGTGACGCTGGCCGAGGACGAGGACCGGCGCGTGGACCTGCACGTGCAGACCAAGGGCGGCGTGCGCCTCGTGGGCCAGGTGAAGGACGCGGCCGGCCCCGTGGCGGGCGCGATGATCACGCTGCTGCCGGAGACGGCCGGGGGCAAGATGGGCTGGGCGAACACCGGCAAGGACGGCGAGTACCAGTTCGCGCATGTCGTGCCCGGCCGCTACGGCATGACGGTGATTCCCACCGACAGCCTGGCGGGCACCGGCGGCGGGCAGCCCAGCTCGGCGGTGTTCGCGCCGCTGGTGCTGGGTGCGCAGGCCGAGCAGCGCCACGACGTCGACCTCCCCGGCGGCATCCTGAACGGCGTCGTCGTGAGCAAGGAGGACGGCCACGCCGTGCCGCGCGTGCGGCTCGTGCTCGAGCGCACCGACGCCGCGGCGCACGAGGTGGCCTACGTGGCCGCCCTGGGTGGCCGCGTCGGCGAGACCTACTCCGACGACTCCGGCGCCTTCCGCTTCCGCCACCTGCCCGGCGGCACCTACGCAGTGGTGGCGGGCGGCAAGGGCATCATGGGCATGGGCGCGGCGGGCTGGGCCCAGAAGCGCGTGGAGAACCTGTCGGTGCTCGAGGGCGGGCCGGGCTTCACCATGCAGGTGGAGGTCGAGCCGGCGGCGGTCGTGGCGGGCAGCGTGCGCGACCCGGCCGGGCAGCCGCTGGACGGCGTGGGCGTGTGGGTGCTGGACGCGGCCGGCCTGCCGCGCTCGCGCTTCAGCGAGGAGGCCAGCGACTCCTCGGGCAGCTACGAGGTCGGGGACCTGCGTGATGGCGCGTGGACCCTGGCCTTCATGGACTCCGGCCACGCGCTGACCATCGTGCGCGGCGTGCTGGTGAAGACGGGCGAGCGCACGCCGCTGGACGTCACGCTGCCGCCGGGCACGCCGCTGCGCCTGGACCTCAAGGGCCGGCCGGCGGCCGGGCTGGACGTGGCCGTCCTCGGGCCGGACGGCAGCAGCCTGCCCTGCCGGCTCCTCTCGCTCTCGGACCTGGCCAGCCTGTCCCAGGCGGACGGCACCCTGACGCTCGGAACCTACGCGGCCGGCAACTATCGCGTGCAGGTGCGGAGCGGCGCGGAGCAGCTGCTGGACAGCGGTGTCACGCTGGTCGGCGGCTCGGCGGCCAAGGTGCTCGACCTGCCCGAGCCCTGAGCCGGGCGGCAGCGTCGGGCAGCCGACGTCGGGCCATCACGCCCGCCGTGACGGCCGTAGCGGCCCGTGGTAAGCTCGCCACCGCAACACGGCCGAACGGTTCCAGAGCCCATGTCTGCCTTTCCCCTTCGCCGAGCCTTCCTCACCCTGCTCGGGCGGTACCACATGCTGAGTGGGCGCCGCGCCTATCGCCTCGGCCGCCTGCGCCTCGCGGGCCGCCACTTCCGCGAGGCGCTGACCTGCGGGCTCGAGTCCTTCGAGGCCTACCTGCTGCTGGGCAAGATCTACTACCGCGAGAACGACCTCGCGCGCGCCGCCACCTTCTTCGCCCGCGCCCGCAACACGGACCCCACGCGCTACCTGCTCGAGGGCTTCCCGGACGACTTCATCGAGACGCTGCGCGAGCGCCAGCACAGCGCCAGCACGGACCGGCCCGAGTACCGCGTGGTCATCGAGTCCGCGCGCCGGCCGGCGCGGCCGTCCTCGGCCTCCGTGCCCGCCACGCGCGCGGCCGCGCGCAGCCGACCGCCGGGCGACTTCGCGAGCCGCGACGAGTGGCTGCGCCACCGCGACCGGCCCGCCATCCGGCCGAGCGACGGGCTCGACATCGACTGGGACGCCGAGGCGCGCAAGCTCTTCGGCGAATGATGCGCGCCGCACGGCTCGCTTTGGGCCTGCTCGCGCTGTCCGGTCCCGTCCTGGCCCAGACGATCGCGGCACCTCCCGCCGCGGCCACGCCCCTGCCGCGCGTGGTCCTGCCGGACCAGTCCCGCGCCACCTTCCATCGCGACGGCCTGCACTCGGTGCTCATGCTCTTCCTGCACCGGCCGACGCTGGTGGTCTCCTGGCGCGCGGACGACCCCGCCGGCGCGCGGCGGCTCGTGCCGGCGGCGCTCGCGCTGGCCGACTCCTTCCAGGGCGACCTCGCGCTGCTGCTCGTGGAGCGCAGCGGACTCTCCTACACGGACATGCTGCGCTTCGCGGCGCGCGAGCACTGGCTCGGCGGCACGGCGGCCTGGACCTGCGAGGTGCCGTCGGGCCTGGCGGCCTTGCCCACGCCGTCCTTCGTGCTCATCTCCGCCAAGCAGGCCACCCTGCTCGCGGGCGACCCCCTGGCGCAGCAGGCGGAGCTGGCCGCCGCCGCGAAGCGCCTCGTCGACGAGCGCCGCAACGGTGGGCCGGGCGCCCCGGGGCAGACGCGCGATGCGCTCACGGCCCTGTCCGCGGGCAACCTGGCCAAGGCGCTCAGCCTCGTCTCGGCGCCTTACGACGAGGCCACCGCGCGCACCCTGCAGGGCCCGGCGCAGCTGGTGGCCGACGAGATCCTCAATCAGTACGAATGGTGCAACGAGATGCTCCTCGTGGGTCTCGGCGCCGCCGCGCGGCCGCGTGTGGAGGCGCTCGGCAAGGCGCTCTCGTCCCTGCCGCGCGACGACGACTGGCGCCGCCAGGCGGACGACGCCCTCGATGTCTACACCTGCGGCGACCAGAACATGGAGCTGAAGGCCAGCGCCGCGATGCTCGACCTGCAGGCGCAGCTGTTCCGGGACGGTCCGAGCGGCGGGCTGTGGAAGTCGCTGCAGAAGATGGCCAAGGCGCACGCCGGGACGCACGCCGCGGAGCGCGCGGCCTTCCTCGCGACGATCGCGTCGCCCTGACGGCCCCTCGCGCGCCGGCGCTCGCTGGCGGCGCTCTTCGCGGAACTCTCGGCCAGCTCGCGCAAATCTTCACCGGCCTCGATCGTGCGTGCCCCAAAGCCGCGCGCGCGGTTCATGACGAGGCTGCCGGCGGGCTGCCGGGAGCCTGCTGGTGGCTGCGGGCGAGTACGCCTTCTCTGCGGACATTGGCGGCAAGTCGCTGACGCTGATCGCCGACGGAGGCGAGGCGATCGTGCCTCGCACGCGTGGTCCTGGCTCACGGGCTGGGTGCGCGAGGGGCTGCGTGCAGAGGTGCTGGCGGGGTGAGCGCCGCGGCGCGACCGCCGCGAGCCGGGCGCCAGAGGATCGCACAGCCGGCGAGGAGCAGGCCCGCCAACGTGAGTCCGAGTCCCGCGGCCAAGCCCGGCGGGCTGTAGGCCAGGGCAACCTCCCGCGCGCCCTGCGGCAGCAGAATCGCGGTCGTGACGGCGTTGGCCACGAACAGCGGCGCCGGCGCGCCATCGACCGTCGCGCTCCAGCCCGGATAGATCGCGAAGGTCTCGGCCAGCACGAGCCAGCGGCCTCCGGCGTCGGCCGGCAGCTGCACGTGCTCGGCGTTCCACTCGCGCGGCGGATCGGCGATGGGCTTCAGCGTCGGCGTCGCGGGCAGCACGCGCCCGAGCCAGCTGTCCAGCGCGGACGGGTCGGTGGCCTCGCGCCGGTCGAGGCAGTCGACGCCGGCCGCGACCAGGCGTGCGCGCAGCGCGTCGTCCACGGGGGCCCAGAGGACCGCCGCGTCGAAGCGCGCGAGCTCCGCGTCCGTCAGAGCCGCGAGCTGCGCGGGCTCGACGCGGATCAGGACCGCGCGTCGCGGGTCCCACGCGCTCTCGAGCAGCGTCTTCTGATCCAGGGACGCACCGCCCACCTGGAGCAGGGCATGCCCGGACAGGCTGGCGCGCGGCAGCGCGAGGTCGTTGCTGTACAGCAGCGGGCCGTCGCTGCCCATGACGGCGCACTGGCGATCGAGGGGGAATCTCGCCACGAAGGACAGGTCCGGATCGTCCAGCGGCTTCGGGGAGGTGAGATAGCGGCAGTTCATGAGGCCCAGCAGCTTGGCGCGTGCGTCGCGGCAGACCTCCAGGTAGTCGATGTCGTAAGCGGTGATCGCCACGTTGCCCATGATGCCCTCCATGCTCTCGAGCCCGAGGCTGGAGCGCATGAGGTCGGCCGTCTGCTTGACGCGCGCGCGCGTCTTGGTCGCGTCGATCACGCGAAATCGCGGCTCTTTGCGCGCGCGGCTGGCCAGGTTCTGATGGATCGCATTGGCTGCCACGCGCGCCGACAGCGACTGCCTGAGCGGCGGGTCGTAGCGCGACCACACGATCATGTCGGCGGCGACGGCCAGCAGCACGAGGCCGGCCGCCAGCGCCCCGCGGCGCCCGCGCCAGGGCACGCGCTCCTGCAGGTACGTGAGCCCGAGGCCGGCGGCCACGGGCAGCACCGCGGGCATCAGCAGCCAGACCCGGCGCGGCTCGCGCACGTACTGGAACCCCGGTATGTAGTCGTACATCGCCTTGTAGATCAGCCCGCTCGAGATGAGCATGAGCACGGCGACGGCCGCCGCGAACGGCAGGCCGAAGGAGTCGCGGCGCCGCAGCCCGAGCAGCAGTCCGCACAGCAGCAGGGCCCACGGTGCCCAGCCCTCGCGCTGCGTCCACTCCAGCACGTCGGCCGGCCGTAGCGCGCCCCCCATCGCGAAGCCCTCGGTGATGCCGCCGGCGCGATCGGTGAGCTTGATCCAGTGCAAGGTGGGCAGCAGCTTGGCCGCCGACACCAGCGCCATGATGACGCCGAAGACCAGCATGCTGGCCAGCCCGCGACCGATGAGGCCGGGCCGGCGCAGCGAGGCGACGAGCACGATGACTCCCGCCAGGACCAGGCCCGGAAGGAACTGGATGTAGCTGCCCAGCCACGGCAGCGCCGCATAGGCCAAGGCCGCGAACGCCGCCCAGCGCAGCCAGCGCGTGCTGGTGAGGGCGCGGCACAGGCCGTACAGCGCCCACGGGATCCACGCGCTGGCCAGGGCCTCGAGCGGCAGGATGTCCACGAGGTGCTGCGTGAAGTAGCCGTACGCGAACATCACGCCGCCGACGAGCGCCGCGAGGCGACTGCCGCCCAGCAGGTGCACGAGCGCGTACGTCCCGAGCGCGCCCCAGACCACGTGCAGGAAGATGCAGAGGTTGAGGCCCTCGACGTTGCCGCGCACCAGCAGGCACGCCATGAGCGGCGGATACAGGGGACACTCGTTGGGGAGCGGCCAGAAGGCGGTGCCTCCGACCTGGCTGGGGTCCCACAACAGCACGTGCCCGTCCAGCAGCGCCGCCCGCTGCTGCGTGAGCGCGTCGAGGAACACCGTGCCGTAGTCGCGGCCGATCGCGCCCTCGTCGCCCACGAGCAGCCGCGCGTAGCCGGGAAGGATCAGCAGGACCAGCGCCAGGCACCACGGCCAGTGGGCGCCGCCGCGCGCGGCATCCGGAGCGGGCCCGTCGTTGCGCGCGTCCGGCTCGGTCGGGTTCGATCGGCTAGCCACGCGCCGCAAGCCTACGACGCCACTCGCCGCGGCGCCAGTCGCAGGCGTCGCCAGGCGACGTCGGCGATCGCGAGCCGGCCGCGCAGGCCGGCGCCTGCGGCGGCGTGAGCTGCGGGCTCACCTGACGGGAGGGATCGCCGCCGGGTCGCCGCCGCCGCGGATCTTCGCGAGCAACGGCCGCAACTCCTCGACGATCCGGCGCGCCACGACCTGATTGCCGAGCTCGTTGAGATGGCTGTCGCCGCAGGTCAGCACGTGGCCCTTGCCGGTCTCCTCGAACATGGCCTGGTCCACGGAGAAGGTCTGGAAGCCGAGTCGCCGGCCGGCGTCGGCGAGTCGCTCGGTCAGCAGGGTCCGAAGCTCGGGCCCGGCAGGCGTCGGTCGGGGCACATCGACCCAGTACAGATACTTGTCGTGGTGGTGGGCGATCGAGAAGGCGACCAGCGGCAGCTTGCGTGACCGGCACGCCTCGGAGAGCTTGCCGAGCAGGGCGTAGCTTGGGGATGACTCGTCGGCGACCTCTTCGCAGAGCGCCTTGATCTGATCGTCCTCGGCGCTCCGGTCCGGCAAGGGGGCGTCGCGATCGGGTCCCTCGGTGTCGGCGCCGCCCGTCACGCGCGACGCTTCGCTCGCCAGCTGCTTCTCGCCGTCCGGAGGGTTGGCCGCCTGCAGCACGGCGCTGTGCCAGTAGAGCCACTCCGGCGTCGAGAACTCGCGGAGCTTGTCGGTCACCGGGCGCGGCGGTGGACAGGGCGCCATCACCCACTCGGCCCCACGGCGCTCGAGGTGCGGTTTGAATCGCCCCTGGGACTCGCGCTGGTGGTTGCCCACCACGTCGTTCAGCACGAAGCACAGCAGCACGAGGTCCGGCTCGTAGTTCACGCCGTCGCGCTCGAACGCCAGCAACTCCTGATCGGTGCTGTATCCCGGCACGCCGAAGTTGATCACCTCGACGTCGGGGCCGAGGTCGCGCTCGACGATGTCGGCGAACGCCTTGCCGTTGTCCACGCCCCAGCCCCACGCGAGCGAGTCGCCGAGCAGCGCGATGCGCAGCGTGCCGGGCTTCTTCTGGAAGGTGTGCTCGGTGTCGCGGAGCCCCCTCGAGTTGATCTGCAGCCAGTAGCTGAACCGGGGCGCATCGACGCGCGCGCGCGCGTTGGGAAGGTTGCTCCAGCCGAGCACGGGATCGGGCTGCGCGCACGCCCTGTCCGGCCGGCCGATGGGAAGGTCCTGGACGAACGCGTTGCCGAGATAGAGGCGGGCCCCGCCCTCGACGGCCGCCAGCGAGATCAGGGCCGCGAGCAGCGCGAGCGCAAGGCGCGGGAGCAACCAGCGGGCGCCCCGTTTGGACTTCGAGGTCGACATGGAGGTCAGAGAACTCAGGCCGCGAGCGCGAAGCGGTCCCGGCACGCTCCAGAGAAGGGCGAGGAATGGACTCCCCGCGGGAGGGGAGTGGCGGAACAAGGCCCCGATCGTATCGCCTCCGACCCGGCGTGCGCCCCTCCGGCGGCAGGGCGCCCGGCAGGCGCCTGGCGGCTCGACCTCGCCGGCGCGGCCGACGTCGGCGCGCACGGCACTTGCGCCGTGCCCGGGGGCCGCGCCTATCGCCGCAGCAGCACGGTGATGTCTCCGCTCTCGTGGTTGCTCGTCACGACATCCGCGCGTCCGTCGCCATCGAGATCGCCCGACGCCAGCCGGTTGGGTGCCTCGCCGGTCGCCAGGGCCGCCCGCTCCGCCCGCGAGAAGCCCCCGTGACCATCGCCCAGGAGCAGCACCAGGCTCCGGCCCGGCGTGCTCAGGATCGCATCGCGGTCCCCATCGTCATCGACATCGCTGGTGACGATCGACCACACCGGCTCGCGCACGCGCACCGGCGACTCCGGAGCGAACGCGAACCGTCCGCCGCCCTCGTTCAGCAGCACGTCCAGCAGCCCCACATCGTCGTGCGTGGCCAGCAGGTCCGGCCGGCCGTCGCCGTTGACGTCGTCGGCGTGCACGAAGCCCGGGCGCGCCCCGACGCCATGCGGCGAGCCCGGTGCCGCCGCGAAACCGCCTGCGCCGTCGCCGAGGTACACGCCGATCTCGCCCGACTCCAGCAGCGGCGCTGCCACGTCCGGCCTGCCGTCCCCATCCAGGTCCTGCACGGCGAGGCTCGAGTACGGGTGACGCGGCGCCGCGAAGGGCGATCCGGCCGCCGGCGCAAGGCCGCCCCGCCCGTCGCCCAGCAGGACGGAGATGGCGTCGTCATCCGCATTGGTCGTCAGCACGTCCGCGTGGCCGTCGCCATTGACGTCCAGAGCCGCGACGGCGTGGGTGTGTGGATGGTGTCCCACGTGCGCGGCGAACGAGCTGCCGCCGGACAGCCCACCGTGCCCGTCCCCGAAGAGCAGATGGACCTGATACGAGTCGTGCCCCACCGCGGCCACGTCGACGCACCGGTCTTCGTTGAAGTCCGCGACCGCGAGCGAGTCCACGGGCTGCGGCAGCTCGATGCGTCCCGCGGGCGCGGCCGCGAACCTCGCGCCCCCTTGGTTGAGGAGCAACAGCACGCCCCCGACCTGGGGCGCCGCGCGCGATCCGCACGTCACCACGATGTCCGGTCTTCCGTCACCGTCGAAGTCCGCAAGGGCCGGAGTCTCCGGCCCGGGACCCACCGCGATCGGCGAGTCCGGGCCCTCGACGAAGGCGGGCTCGGCAGCGGTCCGGCATCCGCTGCACACCGCGACAGCGAACGCCCACCCCACGGCAAGTCCCTGCATGCGCTGGTCTCCTGGCTCGGACCGGATCCGGTCCCCAGCGGGAAGAGGCGCGAGCCCATCCGGGTGTTAGCGCAGGGAGACGCAAATCCCCGACGCCGGCGCGCCCTACGGCTTCGCCGCCAGCAACGGCGTGGTCGGCACGGCGCCGTGAGCTCGCGCGGCCTCGGTGCTTGCCTGGATGGCTTTCCGGCGCACCGAGACAGTGGCGGCCCGTCGAGCCTCGCCGCGCCGCGGATCAGGCCCTCGTCGGCGCCTGCGCTGTCTGCGCCGCCAGCATGCCCGCGCTCACGAAGCGCAGCGCCGCGTCCCAGGCGCGCGACAGCTCGGGCGTCCACGCGTCGCCGCACTCGTCCGCCATGGCGGCCAGCATCGAGGCCCCCACGTAGTCGTAGTGCTGCGGCTGGACGCCGAGGTCGGCGTGCTGCCGGCCCATGGCGGCCAGCACCGGCTCCAGCGCTTCGGGACGGTCCGCCAGCGCCACCACCGCGGCCACCGAAGCCATGAGCTTGCGGCGCTGCTCGGCGAAGTCGGTGCCCTTGAACATCGGGCGCACCTGCGGGTAGGTCGCGAAGAGGCGTGCGTAGAAGCCGCGCGCCAGCGCGTCGGCGGAAGGTTGCAGGGAGGCGAAGCTGGAGCGGAGCAGGGCGACGTCCATGGTGGGTTCTCGCGGGGTGGACGGAGGAATGTCGATTCGCGCTCAGTGCAGCGCGAGGTGGCGCAGTCCGCCGTGCCGGCGGCTCGGCCGCGCCAGCTCGGCGATGGTGGTTCCGGAGAGCGCGGCGTAGAAGGCTTCTTCGGCGGACATCAGCAGGCGGCGCAGGTCGCAGCCCGGCTCGAGCACGCAGGCCTTCGGCTGCAGCACGCAGGGCAGCACGGTACGGCGACCTTCGAAGTGCGCCACCACCTCCGCCACGGTGGCCTGCCGCCCCGCCGGCAGCAGCTCCACGCCGCCGCGGCGGCCTGGCCGCGTCACCACCAGCGCGCGGCGCGCCAGCGCCTGCACCACCTTCACCAGGTGCTCGCGCGAGATGTCGAAGGCTCGCGCCATCTCGTCCACCGGCGCCGCGCGGCCGGCATGGCCGAGATAGAGCAGCACGCGCAGGGCGTAGTCGGTCCGGAGCTTGAGGTGCATGGGACGGAACATGGTATTGCCAATACCATGTTTGTCAATCAGGGCCGCGCCCTCGGTGCTCGTGCCCTCCCGGCCGATCGGGGCCCCGGGTGCGGATCGCCGGCGCCCGCGGCACCGCGGGCGTTGCGGTCGCACGCCGGGAGGTCCGTCAGGCCATGAGGCGCCGCGGCCACGTGCAGCCGCGCGGCGGCAAGCCCGCCGCCCTCACTTCAGGCTGGCGATCAGCTCCTCGTTGAGCCGCTTGTACTCGGCGCCCAGCTCGCCGCCGGCCTTCTCGGCCAGCTCCAGCGACCACTTGGCGGAGGCCAGCGCGCCGGCCTTGTCGCCGGCCTTCTTCAGGATGAGGCCGTGGCGGTAGACCATCCACGTGGGCGGCTCGGGCTGCTCCTTGATCGCGGCTTCGATCCACTGGGTGGCCTGGGCGAGGTCCAGGTCGTTGTCGTAGTAGAACATCGCGGCCTGCAGGTAGGGCTTCGGGCCGTCGCCGGCCATCGCGGCCTTGATCTTCGGGACCAGCTGCCCGACGACGTCGATCTCGATCGGCACGCGCACGGCGGTCTTCTCCCACGCCAGCGTGAGCATCGCGGAGTGGCTGCTCAGCTCGTCCACGCCGATCGTGAAGCTCTCCACCGGCGCCGGCAGCGCCACGACCGCCGCCTTCACGCGCAGCAGGTCCTGGGCGGCGTCGTAGGCGAACGCACCCGACTGGTCGGGGACCTTGTTGAGGATGATCGTCCACTCGCGCGCTTCCGGAATCGTGAACAGGGAGTAGGTGCCTGCGGGAACCGCCTGGCCGCCCAGCTTCGCGTCCGTGCTGAAGCTGATCTTCGTGGCGGCGTTGGCGCCCGTGCGCCAGACCTCGCCGAAGGGCACGAGCCCGCCGAAGATCGCGCGGCCCTTGGCGCCGGGGCGCGAGTACTTGATCTCGATGTCGGTGAGGCCGACGCGCTGGCTGACCGTGGCCCCCGGGCTGGCCTGCGGGAACGACAGCGGCGCGTCCTGCGCCTGCAGGGCGGGAGAGAGCAGCGCCGCGGCGGCGACGAGAGAGGCGCACAGGAAGGTGTTCTTCATGGCGCGCAGACTAGCACGAGGCCTCGTCCGCGCGCACCCGCCCGCGCAGCCGGCCGGCCCGGAGATCGCCGCGACGTCACGCGGACGGCGCGGGACGCGCGGGCTCCCGCCGCGGCAGCAGCGCCTGCAGCGCGATGCCCAGCACGACCACGATCGCGGGCGCGATGAGGTTGTACCAGAGGAAGGCGATCTCGACGTGTGTGACGTGCATCACCACGATGACCGCCTGCGCCACGAGCGCCGCGACGAAGACGGCCGTGCCCTTCACGTACCGGACGAAGAAGGCCACCAGGAAGATCCCGAGGATCGTGCCGTAGAAGAGCGAGCCCAGGATGTTCACCGCCTGGATGAGGTTCTCGAACAGCGAGAACAGCGCGGCGAAGGCGAGGGCCAGGGCGCCGAAGGCCACGGTGGCCCATTGCGTGGCGCGCACCTGCGCGCCCTCGCCGCGCGCGCCGCGCAGCAGGTCCACGGTGGTCGTCGTGGCCAGCGCGGAGAGCTCGGCGCTCGTGCTGCTCATGCCCGCGCAGAAGATCATCGCCAGCAGCAGGCCGATGATGCCCACCGGCAGGTGGTCCATGATGAAGGTGATGAAGATGTAGTCCCTGTCGTTGGTCTCGGCGGCGGGCGCGAGCTGCGCGAGGTGCGCGCGGAACTGCTCCTGCAGCGCGGCATCCTGCGCGTCGAGCTGCCGGATGCCGGCCAGCGCCTGCTGCGCCTGCGCCTCGTCGCCGGAGCGCCAGGCCGCCGCCAGCTGCAGGGTCTGCTCGCGGCGCGCCTCCAGCGCCTCGCCGTGCTCGCGCTCCAGGTCGCTCGTGATCGAGGTCGTGTCCAGCTCGCGCGCCGTGACCAGGTTGGCCTCGTTCCAGTGCAGCGGCGCGGGGTGCAGCAGGTAGAAGACGAAGACGAGCACGCCCGTGAGCAGGATGAAGAACTGCATCGGGATCTTGAGCACGCCGTTCATCCACAGGCCCTGCCGAGCCTGCTGCATGGACCGCGCGGTCAGGTAGCGCTGCACCTGGCTCTGGTCCGTGCCGAAGTACGACAGCTGCAGGAAGAAGCCGCCGATGAGCCCGCTCCACAGCGTGTACTTCTCGGCCGGGTCCCAGGACAGGTCCACGGCGTCCAGCTTGCCCAGCTCGCGCGCCACGCGCAGGCTCTCGCCGAAGCCCAGCGTGTCGGAGAGCGCGTGGACGATCAGCCCGAAGGCCGTGAACAGCCCGAGGAACATGACGGCCATCTGCTGCATGTGCGTGACGCCGACGGCGCGCGCGCCGCCCGTGGTCGTGTACAGGGTCACGAGCACGCCGATGAAGAGGCAGGTCCACGAGAGCGGCCAGCCGAGCACCTTGGCGAGGATGATGCTGGGCGCGTAGATCGTGATGCCGGCCGCGAGGCTGCGCTGCACGAGGAAGAGGCCGGCTGTGAGCCGTCGCGCGCGCTCGTCGAAGCGCCGCCCGATGAACTCGTAGGCGGTGTACACCTTCCACTTGTAGTACAGCGGGATGAACACCGCCCCGATCAGGATCATCGCCAGCGGCAGGCCGAAGTAGAACTGGACGAAGCCCAGTCCGGCCACATAGCCCTGGCCGGGCGTGCTCAGGAAGGTGATCGCGCTGGCCTGCGTGGCCATGACGCTGAGGCCCACCGTCCACCACCGGTCCTCGCCGCCGCCGCGCAGGTAGCTCTCGCGGGTGTTGTCGCGGCGCGTCTTCCACACGCCGTAGGCCACGATGAATCCCAGCGTGCCCAGCAGGACGAGCCAGTCGAGCGGGTGCATCGTCAGCGGCCGCGCGCGCGGCGGCTCGTCACGGGGCGTCGGACCGGCGGGCGATGAGGTTGGCCAGGATCCTGTAGCTGCCCGCGACGCCGGCCGGCAGCTGCCGGAACAGGCTCAGCCCGGTGTAGATGAAGCGCCCCCGGCCGTCGTCGCACGCGATGAGCGCTCCGTCCAGCGGCGCCTCGCCCGGGTCGCTCCACGCGATGAGCGGCACGTAGGCGGGGTCCAGCCCGCCCGCGAAGTACAGGCCGCGCTCCTGCACCCAGCCGTCGAAGTCGCTCGCCTGCAGCGCATTGGGTGTCGTCATCAGCGGGTGCGTCGGCGCGAGGAAGGTGGGCACGGCCTCCTCGACCGTCACGCGGTCGCGCGTCAGCTCGAAGGGGTAGGGGCCGATGCGGCTGGCCGGCAGCACGAGGTCGCTGCCGCTCGTGTCGTACTGGACCACCAGCGTGCCGCCGTCCTGGACGAAGCGCAGCAGCGTCGGCTGGAAGTGCACGAGCGCGGGCACCGTGTTGTAGGCGCGGATGCCCATGACGATCGCCTCGCAGCGCGCGAGGTCCGAGCCCTGCGCCGTGGCCGGGTCGATGCGCTCGACCTCGACGCCCAGGCGTGCCAGCGCCTGCGGCACCTCGTCGCCCGCGCCCTCGATGTACCCCACCCGCTTCGTGCTGACCGCCACGTCCGCCGGCAGCAGCAGCACGTCGGCGGGCGTGGACCACGCCTGCGGCAGGATGTGCGGGTGGTCGATCACGTGCAGCGTGCGGTCCGCCGCGCCTCGCGAGCCGGTGAAGGCGACGTGCATCACGCCACGCTGGGCCTGCGGACCGGCCACCAGATCGAAACGGCGCGTCGCGCGCTCGCCCAGGGCCAGCGCCTGCACCGGAGCCGGCGCGGCCTGCAGGGTCCAGCCGGTCGGCAGCGTGGCGCCGAGCTCGCCGCTCAGCCCGTCGGTGAGCGCCTCGATCTCCACGTCGACGCTCGCGCGTCCCCCGCGGACCAGCGCCACCGGATCGGCCACCGCGATCGAGGCCACCGGCGTGACCGTGACGGGCCGGCTGCGCTCGCCGGCGACGCGATCCACCCAGGTCTGCATCGCCTGCCGATCGACGCGCACCGACGAGCCGTCGGGCAGGCGCAGCTCCACGCGGAAGGTCGCCGCCCCCGCAGCCACGGGCTCGATGCCCGCGTGCCGCCCCAGGTCCGGCTGGTACAGCGCGCCGTGCGGCGCGGCCAGCCAGTAGGGCTGGTCGATGGGCTGGGTCGCCGGGACGCTCCACGTCAGCGGCCGCTCGAGGGCGCGGTTCCAGGCGAGGGTCTCCCCCACGGCGGTCGTGGCGCCGTCGGGGCCCGTGACGGCGGCCACCTCCAGCGCGGCGCCCTGCGCGCGCTGCAGCACGGACAGCGAGGCCGACAGCGTGTCGCCCGCCGCGACCCGCGGCGACGGGGCGTTCACCTGCACCACGACCCCGCAGAGCTGCAGGATCAGCTCGCGCGCGGCCTGCGCCTGGTGTTCCACGAAGGCGGCGTCGGGTCCCGCCGACGCGGCCAGCTCCTCGAGCGCGCGCAGCACGGCCGCGAGGCCCGACAGGCTGCGCTCGGGCGCCTGCACGTCGTACGCGGCCACGACCTCGGCCAGCAGCGACTGCACGCGCTCGCTGCCCGGCACGCGCGTCCAGCCCAGATCGATGCCGTCGAAGGGATCCGGCGCGGCCAGCGGCGTGCCCTTGTCCAGCCGCAGATACTCGAGCTGTTGCCCGCGCGCCTCGGCGGCGCCGAAGCCCTGGCTCTTGTGCTGGCTGCGGCTGCGCCCGGCGATCTCCGTGTAGCTGGCGCCGAGCAGCGGGTCGAAGCCTCCGACGTCCACCGCGAGCCAGTGCGCGGGATCCTTCGCGGCCTGCTCCGCGACATCCGCGCGAAAGAACGTGCTGCCGTTGAAGAACAGCCGCTGCGCCTGCCACGGCTGCAGCCCTGCGGCGAGCTGGTCGGGGAAGGCCGAGCTGTCCGCGGCGAGGTCGAAGGCCTCCTGCGCGAGCTGCGCCGACGCCGTGTGGTGCCCGTGCCCGCCGCCGCCCTCGGGCGGGAAGCGCGTGATGATCACATCCGGGCGGAAGGTCCGGATGACGCGCACCACGTCCGCGAGCACCTCCTGCCTGCCCCACTTCGCGAAGGACTCCTCCGGGCTCTTGCTGTAGCCGAAGTCGACCGCGCGCGTGAAGAACTGCTCGCCACCGTCGATGCGTCGCGCCTCCAGCAGCTCCTGGGTGCGCAGGATGCCGAGCGCGTCGCCCAGCTCCGGGCCGATGAGGTCCTGCCCGCCGTCGCCGCGCGTCAGGCTGAGGTACGCCGTGCGCACCTTGCGGCCGTTGCTGAGCCACGTGATCAGGCGCGTGTTCTCGTCGTCGGGGTGCGCGGCGATGTAGAGCGCGCTGCCGAAGGTCTGCAGCTTGTGCAGGCGGTGCAGGATGGCCGCGCCGTCGAGCTGCTCGGGCGCGCGCTGCGCGGGGGCCGGGAAGGCCAGCGCCAGGCAGGCCACCAGGGCGAGCGCCGCCAGCCTGGCCGCGGCCGGGAAGCCTTGGTCTGCGCTCCGGACGCGGCAGGACATCCAAGCACCCTCGAGGGGGAGCGCAGGATGATGACCGTTCGACCACGTGCGAGCCAGCGCTCGGGGTGTGGCGGAGCGCGGGCAGCACGCCCACGACGGAGCCCGCGAAGCCCCGCTCGGGCCAAGGGGGCTGGCATCCCCAGGCGCTTTCCCGGATCATTGGCGCCCTTTCCGTCCAGCCTCGAAAGCGACGCCCATGACCACCGCCACGCTGCGCAAGACGCCCCTCACGGCCCTGCACGAAGCGGCCGGCGCGCGCCTCGTCGACTTCGCCGGCTTCCTCATGCCGGTGCAGTACGAAGGCATCCTCGAGGAGGCGAAGCGCGTGCGCACGAAGGCCGGCACCTTCGACCTGTGCCACATGGGGCGCTGCCGCATCACCGGCGCGCGGCGCGAGGAGGCGGCGCAGTTCCTGGTGCACGTCAACATCGAGAAGATGAGGTTCGGGCAGATCCGCTACACCTTCTTCTGCCGCGACGACGGCACGACGATGGACGATGTCCTGGTGTACCGCGACACCGACGAGATGTTCTTCTGCATCAACGCCGGCAACCGCGCGCGGGACATCGCGTGGATGAAGGAGGTGTCGGCGAAGTTCGGCTGCACCTTCGAGGACCTGTCCGACGAGCTGGCGATGATCGCCATCCAGGGTCCGCGCAGCGCGGACACCATGGCGCCCCTGTGCAGCGGCGACCTGCGCGGCCTCAAGTACTACTGGTTCTACCGCGGCACCGTGTGCGGCGTGCCGGCCATGATCTCGCGCACCGGCTACACCGGCGAGGACGGCTTCGAGATCTACTTCGCGGAGAGGGAGGCGCCGGCCATCTGGAAGGCCATGCTCGAGAGTGGCAAGCCGCACGGCGTCACGCCCATCGGCCTCGCCGCGCGCGACACGCTGCGGCTCGAGGCGGGCATGGCGCTGTACGGGCACGAGCTGGACGACACGACGAACCCTGTCGAGGCCGGCCTGATCGTCGGCGCGCTGCCCCACGCCAAGGACTTTTCCGGGCGCAAGGCCATCGAGGCCATGCTGGCCAAGGGCCCGCCGCGCAAGCTGGTGGGCTTCACCACCGCCAGTGCGCGCGTGCCGCGCCAGGGCTATGCGCTGCACCTGCCGAACGGCGGCGCGCAGGTGGGCGTGGTGTGCAGCGGCTCGCCTTCGCCCACCCTCGGCACCCACATCGGCACGGCATACGTGCAGAGCGCGCACGCCGGCGCCACCACCCTCGACATGGACATCCGTGGCCAGCGGCACGCCGTGAAGCTGCAGCCGCTGCCTTTCTACCAGCGCGCCCGCTGAGGCGCAGGAGACCCCCGACGCGATGAATCCCCCGGACCTGAAGTACACCGAGACCCACGAGTGGGTGCGCCTGTCCGGCGACACGGCGACCATCGGCATCACCGACCACGCCGCGCACGCGCTGAGCGACCTCGTCTACCTGGGCCTGCCGAAGAAGGGCGACAAGGTCTCGGCCGGCAAGGCCTGCGGCGAGATCGAGTCGGTCAAGGCGGTCTCGGACATCAACAGCCCCGTGGACGGCGAGGTGCTCGAGGTGAACTCCGCGCTGGCGGACAGCCTGGGCGACATCACCTCCGACCCGTACGGCAAGGGCTGGCTGGTCAAGATCAGGATCAAGGGCAAGGCGCCTGCGTCGCTCATGGACGCGTCGGCCTACGACAAGCTCGTGGCCGAGACGGCCTGACGCACAGCAAGGCACCGGCCCCGCGGGGCCGCACCACCGGAGAGGCATGCACTACGTCCCCCACACCGAGGCCGACAAGCGCTCCATGCTGGCGACCATCGGCGCGCCCTCCGTGGACGCGCTGTTCGAGTCGTGCATCCCGCCCGACTGCCGCTACCAGGGCGCGCTGCCGGTGGAGCCGGCGCTCACCGAGGACGCCATCCTGCGCGAGCTGCGCGGGCTGGCGGACAAGAACGTCTCGGCCGTCGACCATCCCAGCTTCCTCGGCGCGGGCCTCTACCGCCACATGTGCCCGGCGCTGGTGGACAACCTGCAGCAGCGCACGGAATTCTGGACCGCCTACACGCCGTACCAGCCCGAGGCCAGCCAGGGCACGCTGACAACGATCTTCGAGTGGCAGACGATGATGTGCCGGCTCACCGGCCTCGAGGTGAGCAACGCCTCGCTCTATGACGGCGCGACGGCGCTCACCGAGGCCGTGCTCATGGCACTGCGCCTCAAGGAGGCCGAGGGCCGCACGGCCGTGGTCGTCTCGCGCGGCGTGCACCCGGACTACCGCGGCACGCTGGCCACCTACCTCAGGACGCTGGGCATGCAGCTGGTCGAGGTGGAGCTGGCCGACGGCGCCACGGACCCGGCGGCCTTCGCCGCCGTGCTGGCGAGCAAGAAGGTGTCGCCCGACAAGGTCGCGGCCGTGGCCGTGCAGCAGCCCAACTTCTTCGGCGTGCTCGAGGATGTGAAGCAGCTCGCCGACGCGGCGCACGGCCTCGGCGCGCTGTGCGTCGTCGCCGCCAACCCGGTGGCCCTCTCGCTGGTGGAGGCGCCGGGCAAGCAGCGCGCCGACATGGTGTGCGGCGAGGCCACCTCCATGGGCAACAAGCCCTGGTTCGGGGGGCCGGGCGTCGGCTACCTGTGCAGCCGCATGGACTTCGTGCGGCAGATGCCGGCGCGCATCGCCGGCGAGACGCGCGACGGCCAGGGCCGCCGCGCCTTCGTGCTCACCTTCGCGACGCGCGAGCAGCACATCCGCCGCGCCAAGGCCACCTCCAACATCTGCACCAGCCAGCAGCTCATGGCCCTGCGCGCGACGATCTGGATGTCGCTGCTGGGCAAGGAGGGCTTCGTCGAGCTGGGCCGCACGAACCTCTCCCGCGCGCACTATGCCGCGCAGCGCATCGCGGCGATCCCGGGCTGGTCGATCACCTGGCCCAAGCGCGCCTTCTTCAACGAGTTCACCGTCACGTGCCCGCTGCCGGCGGCCAAGGTGAACCAGCAGCTGCTGAAGAAGCACGGCATCCTGGGCGGCCTCGACCTCGGGCGCGTGGACAAGAGCCTCGCGAGCCAGTGGCTGGTGGCCGTGACCGACATGAACACGCGCGAGGAGATCGATCGCCTCGTCGCGGCGCTGGAGAGCATTCGGTGAGCACCGTGGAGACACCCCGCACGCCACCCGCCGCCCCGCACGCCCCGGGCGCCCCGCCGAGCCGGCCGCGCCTGCTCTCGGCCAAGGGCACGCCCCTCGCGCCCGACGTGCCGCGGGCCTTCACGGTGTTCGAGGCCTCGGTGCCCGGTCGCCGCGGGGTGCGCCCGCCGCCGGCCGGCGTGCCCGACACGCGCGTCGACGACGCGCTGCCCGCCTTCGCGCGCCGCGCCGAGCCCGCCGCGCTGCCCGAGATCGGCGAGGCCGACTGCCAGCGCCACTACACCTGGCTCTCCTCGCTCAACTTCTCGATCGCCAACGCCTTCTATCCGCTCGGCTCGTGCACGATGAAATACAACCCCCTCGTGAACGAGGCGGCGTGCGCGATCCCGGGCCTCGCCGACATGCACCCGCTGCAGACCGACGACCAGTCGCAGGGCATGCTCGAGCTCTTTTGGCGCGTCGAGCGCTGGCTCATCGCGGTCTCCGGCCTGCCCTTCGTCTCGCTGCATCCCGCGGCGGGCGCGCACGGCGAGCTGACCGCCCTGATGGTCATGCGCAAGTCCCTCGACGAGCACGGGGGCCGGAAGAAAAAGGTCATCCTCATCACCGACTCGGCGCACGGCACGAACCCGGCGTCCTGCACCATCGCCGGCTTCGACACGCGCGAGGTGAAGAGCACCGAGGGCGGCGCCGTGGACATGGCCGACTTCGAGCGCAAGATCGGCGACGGCAAGGACGTGGCCGGCATGATGATCACGAACCCGAGCACGCTCGGCCTGTTCGTGAAGAACATCCGCGAGATCACGGGCCGCATCCACGCCGTGGGCGGCCTCGTCTACATGGACGGGGCGAACATGAATGCGATCGTCGGCAAGTCGCGCCCCGGCGACTTCGGCATCGACGTCATGCACTTCAACCTGCACAAGACCTTCAGCCAGCCCCACGGCGGCGGCGGCCCGGGCGCCGGCCCCATCGCGGTCACCGAGGCGCTCGCGCCGTACCTGCCCGTGCCGAAGGTGGAGCGCAAGGAGAGCGTCGGCAAGGACGGCAAGCCGGTCTACAAGTTCGTGACCGTGACGCGCAGCCCGAAGTCCATCGGCCGCACGCGCGGGTACATGGCCCACGCCGGCGTCATGGTGCGCTCCTACGCCTACATGCGCGCCCACGGCCCCGAGGGCCTGGTCGCCATCGCCGAGGGCGCGGTCCTCAACGCCAACTACATCCGCGCCCGCCTGCACAAGACCTGGCGCGTGTGGAACGACGAAACCTGCATGCACGAGGCCGTCTTCACCGGCAAGGGCCTGCCCAACGGCCTGCGCACGCTGGACGTGGCCAAGCGCCTCATCGACTACGGCATCCACCCGCCCACGATCTACTTCCCGCTCATCGTGCCCGAGTCGATCATGGTCGAGCCGACGGAGACGGAGAGCAAGGAGACGCTCGACAGGTTCTGCGACGTGATGCTGCAGATCTGGAAGGAAGCGGAGAGCGATCCCGACGTGCTGCGGCAGGCGCCGCACACACGCAGCGTCGGGCGGCCGGACGAGGTGCGGGCGGTGAAGGAGCCGCGGGTGATCGGGTAGAGCGGGCGGGGTCCTCGGCGGCGGCAGTACGCCGGTGGTCGACCTGCAGAACCTGCTGGGCCGCTCGCAGCCGGGCTGAGCCGCGGCCGCCGTCAGCTGCTCAGCGCCTTGTCGATCGCGGCGCGCAGCGCCGGGTCGTCGGGCGTCACCTTGCTGTCGAAGAAGGCGATGACCTTGCCGTCCTTGCCGATCAGATACTTGCCGAAGTTCCAGCGCGGCAGGCTGCCGGTCTTCTCGTTCAGCCAGGCGTACATGGGCGACTGGCCGTCGCCGGCCTTGGTCTGCAGCTTGGAGAACATCGGGAAGGTCACGTGGTAGTTCGTGTCGCAGAAGGTGCGGATCTCCTGCGGGGTGCCGGGCTCCTGACCGCCGAAGTCGTTGGACGGGAAGCCGAGCACCGAGAAGCCCTTGGGGCTCAGCTCCTCGTGCAGCGCCTCGAGGGCCGTGTACTGCGGCGTCAGGCCGCACTGGCTGGCGACGTTGACCACGAGCAGCACCTTGCCCTTGTACTGCGACAGGTCGGCGGGCTGGCCCTCGAGCGTGGTGGTCTTGAAGGCGTAGAACGAGGCGGGCGCGGCGGCGGGCGCGGGCATGGTGGTCTCCTGGGCGGGTGCGGGATTGGCGACGGCGGCGGCGGGCGCAGCCAGTGTCGGCGGGGCGGGCGGAGTGGTCGGCGCGGCCGGCGTCGGCGGAGTGGCCGGCGCGCCGGGTGCGGGCGCGACCGGCGGGGCGGCGGGCTTGGCGACGCTGACCGTCGTGGTGCTGGCCGGAGCCGTGGCCGTCGCCGGCTGCGAGATGGCGACCATCGCCGTGGAGCCGGGCGCGGCCGGCGAGGTCTTCGCGGCCTGGGCTGCCGGCGGGGTCGGCGCAGCCTTGGCGGACGTGGCCTTCTCCGAGCTGCACGCGGACGCGGCGGCCAGCGGGAGCAGCAGGGCGGCGAGCGCGAGACGGGATGCGGTACGCGTGGGCTTCAAGGCCTTGGCCTCCGGGAGACGGCGGCACCGTACCTCATCCGGGCGGAGGCATGCACGTCGGCTGCGCGGTGACTGGGCGACGGGCCCCAAGGCCGTCGATGCCTGCCTGCTAGGCTGACCAGCATGTCCGCCCGGGCAGCCGAGATCATCCACATGTCGTCCCGGCTGACTTGCCGGGATCGGCAGCTGGCTGCCGCGCTTCGTGGAGCAGAGGCCCCGAGGGAGCCATCCACGCTGCCGCGCGCCCTCGTCGAATCTGTCGCGTGCCTGGCTCGCGCCGGAGTCGGTCACGCGCTCATCGGGGGCCTTGCCGTCGCGGTCCGAACGGGAGAGCCGCGCGGTGCCGAAGGCGGTTTCGCGCTGCATGGCCGGTTCGCCCACAGCGTCAACCTGGTGCACGCGCAAGGCGAGCCGCTGCAATTGGCGTTCGACGCCGGCTTCGACGCCGCCATCGACCGCGCCGAGACCTGCAGCGTGGCCGGCACTCCCATCCGCATCGTGCGCCGCGAGGACCTCATCGCGCTCAAGGAGCGCGCCGCCGCCGACCCGCGCCGCCGCAGGAGCAAGGCCTTGCGCGACCGATCCGACGTGGAGATGCTGCGCGGCGACGTGCCCGGCCCCGACGAAGGCTGGTGAGCGCCGGCACCGGCCGCCCTCCCCGGAGGAAGCCCATGCGTGCCGTGTTCGCCCTGAGCGTGATCGCCGCCTGCTCCCCCGCCACGCGCGAGCCGGCCCTGTCCGTTGACTCGGGTCAAGCGGCGACCTCCGTGTCCACCGCCAGCACGGCCCCGCCGCGCTGGACGCCCGATCCCGGCTGGGCCGCCGCGCCGCTGGACCTCGGGCCCACGCATGGCGGCCTCGTCTTCGACCACGACGGCCGGCTGTGGGCCGGGACCGACGGGCCACACGGGGTGGTGGCCTTCGCGCCCGACGGGGAGTTCGTGGCGTCGATCCCCGGCCTGTCGGGCAGCCACGCGCTGCTGCTGCACGACGTCGGCGGCGAGCAGCGGCTGCTGGTGGCGCAGCTGAGCCGGCACCGCGTGGTCGAGGCGCGCCTCGACGGCACGGAGCTGTGGGAGCTGGGCGCGCCCCTCGAGTGCGGCGCCTATGCGCAGCCCACGGACTTCAACCCCACGGCCGTGGCCCTCGCGCCCGACGGCCGGCTGTTCGTGGCGGACGGCTACGGCACCTCGTTCATCCATGAGTACGACGCCCAGCACCGCTGGCTGCGCAGCTTCGCGGGTCCGGGCGAGGGCCCTGGCCAATGCCACGTGCCGCACGGCCTGGCCATCGATACGCGCTTCGGGACTCCGCGGCTGCTGGTGTGCGACCGCGAGAACAGGCGCCTGCTGCACTTCGACCTGGACGGCAACTTCCTGGGCGTCTACGCGCAGGGGCTGCGCCGGCCCTGCACGGTGGCCTTCCTCGGCGACCGCGTGGCGGTGGCCGAGCTGGAGGGCCGTGTCGCCCTGCTCGACCGCGACAGCACGCTGCTGGCCGTCGTCGGCGACAACGCCGACGCCGGCCAGCGAGCGAACTTCGAGGTGGCGCCGTCCGACTGGCGCACCGACGTGCTCTGCGCGCCGCACGCGGTGGCCTTCGACGCGGCCGGCGACCTGTTCGTGGAGGACTGGAGCCGCAGCGGCCGCGTCAGCCGCTTCTCGCGCGAGTGACCCGGCTCACTGCACCAGGCAGACCGGGCCCGTGGCCTTGGGCGGCACGATGTCGTCGCCCGTGATCTGGGGCGTGCCGCTGCAGCTGAGGTGCCAGCACACGATCTGGCCGAACTGCTGCAGGCCGCTCGTGCCGCCCAGGTCCACCTCGCCTTTGGGGCAGTACAGCGTGCCCTCGAAGGAGATCGCGCCGCCGCCGCCGATGCTGCACACGGATCCGCCCGTCGTCTCGCGGTGGAACATCACGGTGAGCCCCTCGTAGGGACCGGCGACCGGGGGCGTGAGCACGAGCGACGCGCCGCCGCCCACGCTGACCTTGGCGCCCTTGTCCATCAGGATGGTCACGCCCGCGCCCGACAGCAGCGTCTGCCCGCTCATGGAGAGGTCGTCCCCGAACATGTAGGTGCCGGGGAGCAGCGTGACCGTCGTCGAGTTGTTGATCGAAAGGCCCTTGGGGTAGTAGCCGGGGGTGAACACACCGGCCGCCGCGATCGCGCCGGTGGCGCCGAGGGGCTTGGCCATCGCGGCCTTCACGGTGTTCCAGTCAGTCGTCGTGGGAAGGATGTCGGCCAGCGGGTCCGCCTCGACGGGGCCGTTCTGCACGAGGGGCCCCTGGATGCACCCGCTCGCCGCGCAGCTGCCGCCGTGCACGGTGGTCTTCGCCGCGGTGAGCGTCGGCGTGCCGTTGAAGTCGATGGCGCAGCTGTTGGAGGAGTCCACCTGGACCTTGCCCTCGGCGCACTGGATGTCGGCGGTGCCGCTCAGCTTGAGCGTGCCCTTGCCGGACGGGTCGAGGACATGGATGAAGGCGTTCGGCTCGAAGTCGAGGCTGGCGATGGCGGTGCGCTCGACGTCGCTGGTGGCCGCGCCGAACATCGAGCCGAAGGTCAAGGGCAGCGCGCCGGCGGCCGAGTCGCCGGACAGGCGCGCCGTGACCTTGACGGCGTTGGGCAGGACGAGGTTCGGCGTGAACGTATGGTCCTCGTTGTTCCAGAAGCCGACCACCACGTCGCCCGAGGCGTCATTGGAGGCGTTGGCCTTCAGCGTGACCGTCTTCTCGGCGGCGAGGTTCAGCACGGCGATGTCCGTCGCGGCCTTGCGCGTCACCGCGTAGGTCCCGAGCGAGCCGCCCGTGAGGCCTTCGAGGTGCACCTTGGCCGCCGCCGCGAGGGCGGCCGCATCGGCCGCGTTCTGCAGCTGGCTGCCGGCGGACTGGATGTGCGCGGCGTCGACCGCGAGGCCGACGAATCCGAAGATGACGATCGCCAGGATGGCGACGAACACGACGATGAGGCCGTGCTGGCTGCGGCGCGAGGGGCAGGGACGACGGGCGGAGCGTGCGAGCATGGGTGTTGTTTTCCTGGGTGGGCTTCGCTGGAGGTGGCGAAGACTATCCCGCGGCACGCGCGTGCGACGGAATTCCCGGAGGCGCATTCGGAGGCCCGGGAATCGGCCCTTCGGGGCCCTCGAGAAGGCGCCTGTCACGTCCGGACCGGCGCGCTCCCGTGGCGCGATCCGCCGCGCCGAATCACAGCGCCGCGCGCCGCACACAGAGGGTTGTCGAGGCGCGCGCGCAGGTCGTCTCACGCGCTGACTTGCGAAGCGCACAGATCCCTCGCGGCACGCAGCGGCCCGCTGGAGCGCGCGCTCACTCCCGCACGGCCTGGCACAAACACGCGCGCCGTCGCGGCACGTGGTGTCGTGCCGCGACGGCGCGGGTGCTCAGGGCTTTCGCGCCCGGTCGGGGCGCGCGCTCACTGCACCAGGCTGACGACTCCGCCCGCCGCGGCGGGCACGATGTCGTTGCCGGTCAGGTCCGCGGTGCCGCTCACGTCGAGCCAGCGGATGACGAGCTGGCCGATCTTGGGCACGACGCCCGTGCCGCCGAGCAGCACGCCGCCGGACGGCACGTAGATCGTGCCGTCGAAGACCAGCACGCCGTTGCCGCCGATCTCGCAGGCCTTCGCATCCGTCGTGTTGCGGTTGCACATCATCACGAGCCCCTCGAAGGTGCCCGACGCGGGCGGCGAGAGGTCGACGACCGCGCCACCCTTGACCGTGATGGACGAGCCCTGGTCGACCAGGATCGTGACGCCCGTGCCGTGCAGCTCCGCCTGGCCGTTCATCGAGATGTTGCCGCCGAACATGTAGGTGCCGGGCTGCAGCATGACGACCTGGCTGTTCTGGACGTCGAGCCCCTTGGGGTAGAAGCCGGGCGAGAAGGTGCCGGACGCCGAGATCTTGCCGTTGCCGCCGAGCGGCTTGGACATGCCGTTCTTGACCGCGTTCCAGGCCGCGTTGTCGGGCAGGATGTTGGCCAGCGGATCGGGGATGACCGAGGCGCCGGTGTGCACCGGGCCCATGATCGAGCCGGCCGGCACGCACACGTTGCCCACGACGTTCACCCCGCCGGCCGTGAGCACCGGCGTGCCGTTGATGTGCAGCGCGCACGAGTCGTCCGAGTTCACCTGCACCGAGCCCGCGGCCACGTCCAGGCCGGTCGTGCCGTTCATGTGCATCGCGTCGTGGTCATGCGGCTCGAGCACGTGGATGAGCGGGTTGCTGTTGGCCTTGAAGCAGGCGATGGACGAGCGCGACACGTTCGCGGTCACGGCGTCGAAGGGCCCGCCGAAGGACATCTGCAGCGGGCCGCTGATCGAGCCCTCGGTGCGGCAGGCGAGGACCTTGACCGCGTTGGGCGCGACGACGTTCGGCGTGAAGGTCTTGGTGCTCGCGCTCCAGGTGCCCAGGACGATGTCGCCGTTCGAGGCATTCTGGACGTTGGCCTTCAGCTTGACGGGACCGTCGGCGGCCTTGTTCACGGCGGCGACGTCGATGGCCTTCTGCCGCGTGGCGGGGTAGCCGCTGAGGGCGGCGGGCGTGCCGACCTCCTGGTAGAGCTTGGCGGCCGCCGCGAGCGCCGAGGCATCCGCGGCGTCCTGCAGCTGGCCCGCGACGGACTGCTCGTGGCTGAAGTCGACGGCAAGGCCGACGAAGCCGACCGCCACCAGCGCGAGGATGGCAACGATCACGAGGACGAAGCCGCGCTCGGACCTTCGCGGCCCGGAGCCGGACAGCGTGTGCAGCCTGTTGTGGTGCATCATGGGAGCATCGCAATCGAGAGGGGAGGAGGGGCGTGCGGGCCCGCGTGTCCGACTGCGGATCGCCTGGCCCGGTGACACAGGCCTCTTCGTTCCCTGTGCAGCATCACTTGACCGACGGCGCGCGGACAGCGCGCTTTCTTTTGCGGGCACGGTCCGATCAGGCGGCGGGTCAGGCCTCGCGGCCCCCGGAATCGCATCAAGTCGGGGGTGCCGTCTGGTCGAAACCCTGACCCCGCGACGCTCCCGTCCCGCAGCGAGACCCCCCGTGATGCTGAAGCGCTTCCTCGCCGACAGCCGCGGCCTCGAGACGGTGGAATACGCCATCATCGCCGGCCTCATCGTGGGCGCCTGCGTCCTGGCGGTCATCGCCCTCGGCCAGTGGGTCCAGAGCACCTACGGCGACTTCAAGACCGAGCTCGGCGCCTGAGCGGAGCCCGCGCTCAAGTGGTCCGGCGCCTCGTCCGAGAAACGGTCAGCGGCTTGCCAGTCTGCGCCGCAACGAAAGGATCCCTCACATGCTGAAGCGCTTCATTGCTGACGACCGTGGTCTGGAAACGGTCGAGTACGCCATCATCGCGGGCATGATCGTGGCCGGCCTCATCGCCGTGGTCGTCGCGATCGGCACCTGGGTCAAGGGCAAGTTCAGCGACCTGAAGACCGACCTCGGCGCCTGAGCGCCGCGCCGGCTCGAACTCGCTCCTCCCCGGGACCGCCCCATGCTCCGGCCGCGCGCCGGACGTGGGGCGGTCCTCGTTCGTGCGGGCTCAAGTCGGTCGACGGGCAGACCGAAAGGGGCTGGACGCGGGGAGTCTCCCACCCTGCTCGAAAGGACAATTCCATGTTGAAGAGCTTCCTCGCCGACGACCGCGGCCTTGAGACGGTCGAGTACGCCATCATCGCAGGCATGATCGTCGCCGGCCTCATCGCCGTCGTCGTGGCGATCGGCACCTGGGTCAAGGGCAAGTTCAGTGCCCTGAAGACTGACCTCGGCGCCTGATGTCGCGTGGAGGCGCGGCGGGGAC
>DASUFI010000184.1:0-33095 GCA_036274635.1 Planctomycetota bacterium | reverse complement strand
CACGGACGGCACCTCATGCCCAGCACGCTCTCGGCCGACAGCCCGGTCATCGACCTGTCCTGGCCGGCCGCCGGCATGTTCGTGGGCTCGGCGGCGGGCACCTACCTCGACCTCTACCAGGGCGTGGCGCAGAAGCTGGTGGACGAGCACCACCCGGCGCTGCAGCGCACGCTCGCGGCGCTGGTGGCCTCGGGCCTCGCGCTGCGGCGCGAGATCGCGACCGACGACTACCTCGTGACCGGCCCGCCCATCGAGGGCGTGCACGTGCCGCAGGAGCTGGCCGCGCTGGCGTGCCGGCTCGTGGAGCGCAGCCTGCCCGGCATGGGCGGCACGCGCGCCTTCCTCAGCAACAGCGGGGCGGAGGCGGGCGAGGCAGCGCTCAAGCTGGCGCAGCTGCACACCTACCGCCGCTTCCTGCGCCGGCACGGCGCGGCCACGTGGGAGCGGCTCATGCGCGACCTCGGCATCGGCCGCGCGGCCTACTTCGAGGGCGAGCCGGGCGGCGGCGACGAGCCGCTGTGGCTGGACTACCCGTGCGTGCTCTTCGGCTGCGAGGGGGCCTTCCACGGCCGCACGCTGGGCGTGCTCAACCTGACGTGGAGCAAGAAGGCGCAGCACATCGGCTACGGCAAGCTGCCGTGGGTGCGGCACCTGCCCTTCAACGGCGCGGTGGCGGACCTCGCCGCGCTGCTCGACACGCGGCCGATCACGCAGGTCCTCGACGCGCCCGGCGGCGCGCGCGAGGTGCTGGCCTCCGGTCGCGTGCCCGTCGACCTGGCCGCGCTGTTCGCGGTCGAGTGCCTGCAGGGCGAGGGCGGCTACCGCCTGGCGGACCACGCCTGGCTGGAAGGCATCGCGCGCGCCTGTCGCGCGCACGGCCTGCTGCTGGGCGTGGACGAAGTGCAGACCTTCGGCCGCACCGGTGCGCTCCTCGCCGCCGAGCACTACGGCCTCGCGCCCGACATCCTGTGGACCAGCAAGGCCGCGATCGTGGGCCTCACGGTGGCGCGCGAGGAGCTGGTGCGCGACTGCCACCCGGGCTGGCACAGCAACACCTTCGGCGGCGGCAAGGTCTTCGACGTGAGCCTCGCGCACGCCGTGCTGGACACGGTCGCCAACGGGCGGGAGCCGCTCTTCGAGGGCCGCGGCTACCTGGAGAACAGCCGCATCAAGGGCGAGTACGTGCGCCTGCGCCTCGCGGACCTGTCCGCGCGGCACCCGGAGGCCTTCCCCGAGTTCTCGGGCCTGGGCGGGATGTGGGGGCTGACGGTGCGCTGGCGCGACGAGGTCATCCGCACGGGCTGGAAGCTCGGCGCCAAGCTGCTGGGCTGCGGCCGCCGTGGCGAGCTGTCACGGCTGCGCCTCGTGCTGCTGGCCGACGTGCTCACGCGCGAGGTCGACCAGATGATCGAGGTGCTCGACCGCGTCTTCGCCGCCGTGGAGGCGGCTCACGAAAACGACTGAGGCCGGGGCAGCCCGTCGAAGACGCGCTTCGGAGCCCGAATGACGTCTTCGAGGGGCTGCCTCAGCCGCCGACGGCCTGGCCGTTGACCTTGAGGTTGGTGGCGGCAATCGTCTGCGTCATCTTGCCCTTCATGGGCACTTCGGAGGTCGTGGACGCCGTGGTGGCGAGGATGATTCCGCTCACGGTCGTGTAGCCGAAGCTGGTCTCGGTCGAGATCTTCATCATGCCCATGTCGGCGATGGTCTTCTGCACGTCGGCGACGACCAGGTCGCTGCCCTCGATCGCAGGCTTCCAGGCGAAGGCCTGGCTCTGCTGGACCTTGACCTTGCCCATGGCGCTCTCGAGATTGGCCACGGTCTTGACCCGCTGCAGCAGCCCGGCGTCGTCGAAGTAGAGCGACATCGACTCGACGCCCTGCGCCTCGGCGGCCGCGTTGCGGATGGCGACCTTGACCAATCCGTCCTCGACGCCGTCCATCATGGCGACGGCGCCCTCCAGGATGGGCGTGATGGGCTTGTTGAGCATGGAGCCGAGCAGCTGCATGGCCATCTGGCGGCCCTGGCCGTCGACCTGCGCCGGCTGAAGGCCCATGGGCAGCGTCATGTCGGCGGGTCGCGTCACATCGACGTTCGCCTCGCCGCCCGCCGCCCACGTGACGTGGGCCGTGCCGATGGTGCCGATCGGATCAGGCATCGCGATCGGCACGTCGAACTCCAGGCTGGAGAGACCGGCCGCCTGCGGGTCATAGAGGTGCGCCTCGGCGTCCTGGAGGAACTTGCGCACGCTGTCCGGGGTCTCCGCGGGCACGGCCGCGGCGGCGGGCGCCTCGGCGGGCGGCGCGGCGGCCGGTGGTGTCTGCGCGGGCGCGTCCTGGAGCGGAAGGAGGGCGGCGAGCAGGAGGCTGGTGAGCATGGCGACTCTCGCGTGGAGGAGTGAGGCGGCCATCGTAGCGCCTGGTGGTCGCCGGGCGCCACGCGCGGGCGCGTGGCCGTGACGTGGCGGTGACGGGGCGGGCTCGCGCTAGAATGCGAGCCCAGCTCCTGCGGCGGACGGCACCCATGTGCGGCTTCATCGGCATCCTGGCGCCCTCGGGCACCGAGATCTTCCCGCAACTGTATGCGGGCCTCCTGGCCATCCAGCACCGCGGCCAGGACGCCGCCGGCGCCATGACGTGGAACGGTCGCTTCCACCTGCACAAGGCGCGCGGCCTCGTGCGCGAGGTGTTCGGCGAAGCCGAGGCGGTGCGCCTGCGCGGCAACCTCGGCATCGCGCACGTGCGCTACCCGACGGTGGGCGCAGGCGGCGTGGAGGACAGCCAGCCCTTCAGCATCGCCTACCCCTTCGGCATCGGGATGGCGCACAACGGCAACCTCACCAACTTCGACGAGATCAAGAAGCATCTCGAGGGCGAGTCGCACTGGCACGTGAACAGCGCCTGCGACCTCGAGGGCATCCTCAACATCTTCGGCGACGAGCTGGCGCAGCAGCACGTGGGCAAGCTCAAGCCCGAGCACGTCTTCAAGGCGGTCGAGGGCGTGTTCCGCCGCGTGAAGGGCGCCTACTCGGTGGTGGGCCTCATCGCGGGCGAGGGGCTGTACGCCTTCCGCGACCCGTACGGCATCAAGCCCATCATCATGGGCCAGCGCCTCGACGAGAAGGGCCGCCGCTCGGTGTGCATCGCCAGCGAGTCGGTGCTGCTGGACATCCTCGACTTCCACAGCACCTCGGACATCAAGGCCGGCGAGGCGGTGTTCATCGACCTGGCCGGCAACGTGCACCGCAAGGTGCTCGCGGACAAGCCGCACAGCCCGTGCCTGTTCGAGTGGGTGTACTTCGCGCGGCCGGACTCGTTCCTCGATCGCGTGTCGGTCTACAAGACCCGCCTGCGCCTGGGCGAGGCCATGGCCGACATCTGGCGCGCCACCGGCTGGCATGCGGACGTCATCATCCCCGTGCCCGAGTCCTCGGTCACCTCGGCGATGGCCATGGCGCGCGCGCTGGACATGAAGTACCGCGAGGGCCTGGTGAAGAACCGCTACATCGGGCGCACCTTCATCATGGGCAGCAACCGCCAGCGCCAGTCCTCCATCCGCAACAAGCTCAACACGATCCAGCTCGAGTTCGAGGGCAAGGACGTGCTGCTGGTGGACGACTCGATCGTGCGCGGCAACACCAGCCGGCAGATCGTGGAGCTGGCGCGCCGCGCCGGCGCGCGCAAGGTGTACTTCGCCTCCGTGTCGCCGCCGCTGCGCCACCCGTGCATCTACGGCATCGACATGTCGACGAAGAACGAGTTCGTCGCCAAGGACCGCACGCCCGAGGAGATCGCGCGCGAGATCGGCGCGGACGGGGTCGTGTACCAGACGCTGGAGAACCTCATCCACGCGGTGCGCGACGGCAACCCGGAGATCCAGAGCACCTGCAGCGCGTGCTTCTCGGGCATCTACCCCACGGGTGATGTGACGGAGGAGCAGCTCGCGCGCATCGAGGCGGAGCGGCTCATTCCGCGCTGAAGGGGCCCGCAGGGGCCTTTTTCCCGGCCGGCGCCACCGTGACGGGCCGGTTACGCGGCTTGCCTCAGGGGGCCCGTGCCCTACAATTCCCCCCACGGCTCCGGACCCTGTGGTCCGGTGCCCCGCGGGCAGGGCGCTCGTGGGCCAGGAGCGCCCTCACGGAGACCAGACGATGAAGAGCACCATGTTGTCGCTGCTGAAATTCAGCTGCGACAACCCGAAGTGCCTGTTCGAGTGCTGGATCAACCGGAACAACAACATGCTGATCCACTACAACGCCGACATGTCGGCGCTGCTCGACTGGCCTTGCCCGGAGTGCAAGGAGGGCCACCTGCGCTACGCCCCGGCCAACGCGCGCTACGAGTTCGAGCTGCGCAAGCGCCCCAAGCAGGACACCACGTCGGCCGGCCCCGCTACCGCCGGCGAGGCCGGCACGGACTGAGGCGGGGCCCTACTGCGCCATCTGCGCCGTCGCGGTCGCAGCGGCGGCCGTCAGCCGTTCGGCCGGTCCGTTCGCGGAGGCCTCGCGCGCGAAGCGGAAGCAGACCGTGATCTCCCCCAGGTCGAACACGTCCGTCAGCCCCTCGGGGGCCTCGATGTGCTTGTGGATCGTCGGACGCAGCGAGTAGTTGATGTGGCGACCCTCGCGACGGCTGCGGACGATTCCCGCCGCGCGCAGGATGGCAAGGTGGTGAGACACCTTGGGCTGGTCGATGGCCAGCCGCTCCACCAGCTCGGACACGCAGTGCTCCCCGGTCGACAGGATCTCCAGGATCCTGATCCGGTTGGCGTCGCACAGCGCCTTGAGGCTGCGCGAGATCCTCGAGACCTCGACCACCGTCTGCATCAGCCCCTCTCCTCCGCCATGGGGTATGACCGGCCTGCCCGCTCTCAACGGCCGCAGGGCCATTATGCGCGGGTTCTCAACCGACCAAACAACTTTTCTTCATGCCGGCCGACGGCGCCGAAGTGGCCCGGCCGTCATGGTTTGCGGCCATCCGGCCGCGGCCGGCGAGCCCCGGGGGCCGGCCGGCGGCCGCTCGCCGGCCAGCGGATATGATCCGCCGCCCCTCCTCGCCCCCCGGACTGGAACCGCACCTGTCGTGACGCCACCACCCACCGACCGCAAGGGCCCCGTGGTGGTGGTCGGGGCGGGCATGGCCGGCCTGGGGGCCGCCGCCACCCTGCGCCGGGCCGGCAAGGAGGTCGTGGTCCTGGAGCGGCTGGACCAGGTGGGGGGCCTCGCCCGGTCGGTGGACTTCGAGGGCCACGTCTTCGATGTGGGCCCGCACTACTTCTTCCTGGACGTGAGCGAGGACGTGAACGCCCTGGTGAAGTCCTGCCTCAGGCCGGAGGAGTGGCGGCCGATCGACTTCAAGATCAATGCGCTCATCGGGCGCGCCGACGTGCCGTGGCCTCCCACGGCCTCGGCGGCCTTCAAGCTGCCACCATCCGGCATCTACACCTACCTCAAGTCCGCCATGAAGCAGGAGCTGCCGACCACGCACGTGGCGCGCGACTTCCTGCGCGCCTGCTACGGCGAGGCCATGTACCGCATCTTCCTCGGGCCGTACCTGCGCAAGAAGGTGCCCCCGAGCGGCGGCGCCGAGCGCCTGCACCGCGACTGGTGGAACCAGACCGCGCGCACCATCCACAACGTGCCCGACGTGAAGCGCGACAAGGTGCTGCAGCAGGAGAAGCCGCTGGTCGAGCGTTACCTCGCGCGCTACCCGCAGCCGCGGCCGGCTGCGTCCGCCGCGTCGGTGGGGCCCGTCAAGTCCAAGGCTGGCGGCGGTCCCAAGGCGCTGCGCATGGTGCAGGGCCTGACGCGCATGGCCTTCGGCAAGAGCTACAAGAAGGTGCTCTACCCGCCGCAGGGCGTGGGCATCATCACGCAGCGGGTGGCGGACGACTTCGTCGCGCGCGGCGGGCGCCTCGAGCTGCGCGCCAGCAACGTGGACCTGGCGGCGCAGGGCGAGCACGTGGCGCGCGTCACCTGGGACGGCGGCGTCATCGAGGAGCCCGAGCAGGTGGTGTGGACCGGCTCCATCCACCGCCTGTGCCAGATGGTGGGCGTGCCGCGCGAGGAGCTGCCCTTCATGACCATCCTGCTGGCGCTCATGAAGATCCGCCGCCCGCTGAAGCCGGGCGCGGACCTGTACACCTACGTGGCGGACCCGCAGGTGGTCTTCAACCGCATCTACTATCCCAACCGCTCCGTCGGCGGCCTGTGCCCGCCGGGCAAGGACAGCCTGTGCGTGGAGATCACGCCCGACGACGAGAAGGACGCGGCCGATCCCGAGCGCCTCACCGACCGCATCAAGGAGGGCCTGAAGCAGCTGCGCGTGTGCGAGCCCGAGGACATCGAGGCGATCAAGTACATGTTCGTGCCCGACAGCTATCCGGTGTACCCGCTCGACTACCGCGAGAAGCTCGATCGCGTGTGGGCGAAGCTCGACCGCTTCGACAACCTGCGCTCGATCGGGCGCAGCGGACAGTTCTGGTACAACAACATGGCGCGCTCGATGCGGGCCGGCATCGAGACGGCGCAGGACCTGCTGGGCACGTTCAAGGCGTGAGGCCCGGGGCGTCTGCACGGTGGCGCTGACGCGATGAGCAACGTCCTGATGATCAGCGCCGACCGCAGCGTGGTCGCGGGCGAGCGCGGGCCCTTCTGGTACATGCTCGAGGAATTCGCGCGCCACTGGGAGCGCGTGGACGTCATCGGCACGCGGCCCGAGCGCGTCGTCTCCACGCAGCCCTTCCCCAACGTGCACCTGCACCACCCCACCCGCGGCAAGCTGGCGCAGGCGGGCTTCATCGCGCGCACCGGCCGGCGCCTGTGCGCCGAGCGCCGCTACGCGGTGATGACCAGCCATGACTACAACCCCTTCTACAACGGCTGGGGCGCGTGGCGCATCGCTCGCGCGACGGGCACGCCGTGGATCGCGGAGATCCACCACGTGCCTGGCCACCCGCGCGCCGCCAACCTGCGCGAGCGCCTCGACCGCCGCGTCACGCGCCACTACGTGCGCTGGGCCGCCCGCCGCGCCGCCGGCATCCGCGTGGTGAACGCCACCGAGCTGCCCGCGCTCCTGACAGGCTGGGGCGTGCCCGCGTCGCGCATCCACGTGCTGCCCTCGCTGTACCTCGACCTCGACGCCTTCCGCCCCGGGGGGCCGGTGGACGGGCGCACGGACCTGCTGCTCGTCGGCCGCCTCGTGCCCAACAAGGGCGCGGCGCAGGTGGTCGCGGCGGTGGGGCGCCTGTGGGCGCGCGGCCTGCGCCCGACGCTGCGCTTCGTGGGCCGCGGCCCCGAGCGCGCGCGTCTGGAGCGCCTCGCGCGCGAGCTGCGGGTCGAGCAGGCCATCAGCTACACCGACTGGCTGCCCGACGCTGCCGCGCTGGCCGCCGCCTACCGCGGCGCGCGCGCCCTGGTCATCGCGAGCACCAGCGAGGGCGGCCCGCGCGTGGGGGCCGAGGCCATGGCCTGCGGCACGCCCGTCGTGAGCACGCGCGTCGGGATCATGCCCGACCTCGTGCGCGACGGCCGCAACGGCGTGCTCTACGACGGCAGCACGGCCGAGCTGACGCTGCGCCTGCAGCGCCTGCTCACCGACGCGCGCCAGGAGGCCGCGCTGCGCGCCGAGCTGCCCGGCGACCTCTCGGCCTACAGGCGCGAGGCGGTCATCGCGCGGCTGGCGGAGGGCCTGCGGGCGGCGGCAGCTGCCGGTTCGCCTTCGCGCTGAGCGGCGCGGGCAGGGCCGGCTGCGCCGCGGTCACGCCCGACGGGGAGCCGCACTCGAAGGGCTTGCCGTCCAGGCTCAGGCACAGCGCGCCGTCGCGGGTGGACAGCTCGAGCGAGCGCACCTTCTCGAAGCCCACCTTGATGGCCGCGTCCGACAGCAGCGTGATGACCAGCCGCTCGAGGTTGCGCTCGAGGTGCCGCGCGCCCAGCCGCGGGTCGTAGCCCGTGGAGGCCAGCACCTCGGGCACGGCCTTGTCCCAGCTGAGCTTCTTGCCGCGCGTGCGCCAGCGCTGGGCCTCGATCTCCAGCTGCTTCTTCGCGATGCGCAGCATGTCGTCGGCCTCGAGGACGCGGAAGGGCACGATCTCGTCGATGCGGTTCACGAACTCGGCCGGCAGGACGCGCAGCAGGTGGTCCTGCACCGCGTCGCGCGCGGGGCCGGCGGAGTCGCGGCGCTCGCCGCCGAAGCCCACCGGCCGGTTGCCGTGCAGCGCGTACAGCTCGCGGCCGATGTTGCTGGTCATCACGATGACGGTGTCGGAGAAGTCCACGGTGCGGCCCTTGCTGTCCGTGAGGCGCCCGTCGTCGAAGACCTGCAGGAAGAGGTTGAGCACCTGCGGGTGGGCCTTCTCGATCTCGTCCAGCAGCACCACGCCGTGGCCCATGCGCGCGACCGGGCCGGTCAAGGCGCCCTCCTCGCCGAAGCCCACGTAGCCGGGGGGCGCGCCGATGATGCGCGCCACGCTGTGCGGCTCCATGTACTCCGACATGTCCAGGCGCACGAGACGGTTCTCGTCGTCGTAGAGCGCCCGCGCCAGGGCGCGCGCCAGCTCGGTCTTGCCCACGCCCGACGGCCCCATGAACAGGAAGACGCCGTCGGGGCGCGTGGGCTTGCGGTCGAGGCCCAGCTTGGCCAGGCGCACGCGACGCGCCACCAGGCCCGCGGCCAGCTGCTGACCCAGCACCTGCTCGGTGAGGCGTTCCTCCAGACGCGCCAGGCGCTCGCGGTCGAAGGGGCGCGCTCGCTGCGGGCCGGCCTCGCCGGCCGCCTGCTCGACGTGCTCGGGCGTCACGTGGGCGTCGCCGCGGCTGCGCGCCAGCGCGCAGGCCTCGTCCAGCAGGCGCAGCGAGCTCCCCGGCGGCAGGTAGTCGGCGTCGGGGTCGCCCATGGTGCGCGCCACGGCGGCCTCGATGGCGTCGTCCTTCACCTTGACCCGCGCGTGCTGCTCGAGGCGCGGGCGCATCTGCTTGAGCACCTGGGTGAGGCCGGGCTCGTCCAGCACGTTGAGGTGCCGCACCGTGACCTCGCCGCTGAAGAAGGGGTCGGCGGCGAAGGTCTTCTCGTACTCGGCCGCGTCCACCGTGAAGAGCGCGCGCAGCGTGCCGCGCTTGATGTGGATCTTGATCGTGTCGATGACGTCGCTGGTCATCGGGAAGCCCTGCTTGGCCACCAGCATCTGCAGGTCGTCCACGACCAGCACGGCATTGCGGTCCTGTGCGAAGCGCTGGAGCACGCGGTCGATGAGCTCGTGGATGTCCTGGCCGCGGTGGCTCTGCGCCACGAGGTCGAGGATGCGCAGCTGGTGGAACTTCAGTCCCTCGAGCGCCGGCAGCGCCTTGGTGGCGGCGGCGCGCGCCAGGCCGCGCACGAAGGCGGTCTTGCCCACGCCCGGGCCGCCCACCAGCAGCACCACCGGCGCGTGGAAGCGCAGCAGGATGCGCGCCACCTGGTCCAGGAGCGTCTGGCGGTTGACCAGCGGCAGGTCGTGGCGCGCGTCGGCGGAGAGGTCCAGCGTGAGCGCGATGCCGCCCTCCTCGCCGGAGGCGCCGCGCGACTCGGCGGTGGCCGTGGCCGTGCCGGCCTCGGTGTCGTCGCCCTCGCCGTCCAGCGTGAGCGTGTCGGGCGGCTGCACCTCCTTGTCCGCGCCGCGGGCATAGGTCAGCGCGCGGCGCACGCGCGGCTCGTTGCCCTGCATCAGGTCCGAGAGCACGCGCGGCGCCTCCTCGCCCTTCTTCAGGCGCTCGAGCACCGTGATCAGCGACGGCTCGACGAAGAGCTGCTCCTCGTCGCCCTTGGGCGCGAGGTGGCGAAAGCTATCGCGGTCGTCGTACAGCGAGTCCAGCAGCGCCTCGCGGAAGGCGGCCAGGCTGGGCACGAGGCGCGCCATCGCGGGCACGCCGTTCTCCGCGCCCACCACCATGAGGTGCTCGGGCCCCAGCACGTTGTGCCCCAGCCGCCGCGCGACGTCCACGACCGCGTCGAGCAGGTCGCGCAGGCTGGCCGGCCAGGCCTTCGTGTCCAGCGACTTCAGCGCGACGAGTTTCCTCTCAGCCACGTTCGCTCCAGCGGTGACCGCCGAACTCCGCGATGAGCTGCTCATCGAGGTGGTCGGCGTGGTGCGCGACGGACGCCAGCACGGCGCGGAATTGCTCCCAGTCCAGCGACTCGCCCAGCAGGTTGTGCTCGAGCCAGACGGCCCCGTCCATGACGTAGAACTTGCCGAAGATCGTGGTGTTGTTGAGGTCGGACAGGCGCGCGTGCAGCTCGGGACCCTCGTGCAGGCCCAGCACCACGGGCGCGATGAAGCGCAACAGCGTGCGGCCGCGCGTCCAGGCGATGGGGTGCACGATGAGCCGCGTGCTGCGGTAGGGCACCTCGTAGCGGTCGGCCACGGGGGCGAAGTCGCTCACGGCCTGGCGCAGGAACTGCTCCGTCTTCGCGCGCAGCGCGGCGAGTTCAGGGCTGGGGTCCAGGGCTTTCTCCGGGGGGCGAGCATTCTAGCTGCGGTGGCGCGGCAGGTGTCGCGATGGAGGGGCCCAAGGCTCCGCGGGATCTCGGGTGTGTGGGGCGCGGCGCGCGGTCGGGGCATGCCGGATGCATTGAGGTATGCCGGGCTCGGGGAGGAGAGCGCCGCGCCCCACACCCCCGAGATCCCGCGGAGCCGCTTGGGCGACGTGAAGACGTGGAGCGTCGCCACTACGCGCCGCCCCGGACCAGCCATGCCCTTTCGTGTCGTCGACCTAGGTCAGGTGATCGAGGGGAGTCTTCAGCGGGTGCCGTTCCGCTCCGCACGCGTGTGAGGGGGCTGGGTAACTCCTGCGGACGCACGCGCCTGGGTGCCTGCCGGCTGCCGCTGGTGCGCTTTCGGAGCTTACAGAGCGCCATGCACGGGGACGGCAGGCGGGCCGGCTGCGGCCGGCGGGGGCGGGGAGCGAGCTCAGCGGCGGCGGACGATGAGGTGGTTGGGGAGCTCGTTGCGGTCGCCGGGGGTTGGGGGGAAGTGCTCGGCGAGGACGCGGGCGCAGGTGAGGACGCCGGCTTGCAGGCCGTCGGCGAGGTGGCCGCGGGAGACTTCGTGGAGGACGGCGCGGGTGGCGGCGTCCCAGTGGGGGTCGCCGACCTTGGCGTGGATGGCGGCGTCGCCGAGCACGACGACGCGGTGCTCGAAGAGGGAGACGAAGAGCAGCACGCCGGTGGCGCCGGCAGTGCGCGAGAGGTCGAAGCGCTGGAACTCCTGCAGGGCCTGCTCGTGGGCCATCTCGGTGGCGCGGCGCTCGGCGAGGAAGAGGCGCGCGATGTCCGGCAGGGCGCGCGCCAGCAGCCAGCCGACGGCGCCCAGGGCGAGCTGCGCGGCGAGCACCAGCTCGGGGCGCTGCCAGGGCAGCCGTGTGACCAGCAGCGCCGTGCCGAGGAGCATGGTGCACAGGCCGGCGAGCCAGGCGGTGTCCGGGTGCTCGTCGCTGCGCTCGAGGACCACGACCACCAGCTCGCCGGCGCTGCCGCGCTCGGCCTGCGCGATGGCCGCGCGGACGGCCGCCGCGCCCGTCTCGTCCAGCACGCCCTCAGCGCGGTAGAGCCGTCGGCGGAGCAGCGCGCGCACGACGAGCAGCGCGGCCAGCGCCGCGAGCAGCAGCGGGCCCCAGCGCGCCGCGGCCACGAGCCAGGCGGGCCAGGCCGCTTCCCACGTGCCGGCCACGCCGGACTGCGCGATGGGTATGAGGCTCGTGGAGTCCATCACCAGCGTCCCGAGGCGCCGCCGCCGATGGCGCCGCCGCCGCCCCCGAATCCACCGAAGCCCCCGCCGCCGCCGAAGCCCCCGCCGCCGAATCCGCCGAAGCCGCCGCCCGAGCCGCCGACGCTGATGGGGAACGGGAAGGGCATGATGAAGGGCCCGCGACGGCGCCCGCGGCCGCCGCGGCCACCGCCTCGCGACTTCACGATCGCGACGATGACGATGAGAATGACGGCCAGCACCAGCATGACCGGGAGCGTCGGATTCACCGGCGCGTCGTCGGGGATGTCGGCGTAGTTCCCGCCTGCGGCCGCATGGATGGCGCTGATGCCCGCACGCACGCCGCCCGCGAGGTCGCCCTCCTTGAAGTGCGGCACGATGACGTTGCGGATGATGCGCGAGGAGACGAGGTCGGTGAGGTCGCCCTCGAGCCCGCGTCCGACCTCGATGCGCAACTCGTGGTCCTGCGTGGCGATCAGGAGCAGAGCACCGTCGTTCACGTCCGCGCGCCCGAGCTTCCAGGTGCGGAAGACCTGCAGGCCGACCTCCTCGATGGGCTTGTCCTGCAGGCTGGGCACGAGCAGCACGGCCACGTCGTGGCCACTGCCCTTCTGGTAGCGCGCCGAGAGATCGTCCAGCTCCGAGCGCGTCGACGGGTCCAGCGACCCCGTCAGGTCCGTGACCCAGCCGGCCGGCTTGTCGGGGATGCCGAGCTCGGAGAGGACGTCGGCGCCGCGGGCCCGGCCGGCCAGGGCCAGCAGGCCGGCGAGGAGCAACAGCCGCGGCAGCAGGCCGGCGGACGTCACGTCACTTCGCGGCGCCGCCGGACTCGAACTTGACCTGCGGCACCGTGCGCTCCTCGGCCGCGACGGGCAGCTCGGCCGCGCGCTCGAAGTTGAACATGCCGGCCAGGAGGCTGGCCGGGAACCGGCGCGTCGCGGCGTTGTAGTCCTGGGCCGCCTGCAGATAGTCGCTACGCGCGTTGGCGATGCGGTTCTCCGTGCCTTCGAGCTGCGACTGGAGGTCCGCGAAGTTGGCCGAGGCCTTGAGCTCCGGATAGCTCTCGGCCACGACCAGCAGCCTCTGCAGCGCAGAGCCCAGCTGCTGCTGGGCGTTGACGTACGACTGCATGGCGGCCGGATCGGTGGGCAGGTTGGACGGCAGCTGCGCGCGGCCGACCGAAGCGCGCGCCTCGGTGACGGCTGTCAGCGTCGACTTCTCGAAGTCCGCCGCGCCTTGGACCGTGGCCACGAGATTGGGCACGAGGTCGAAGCGCCGCTTGTACTGGCTGTCGACCTCCTGCCACTTGGCGCGGGTGGCCTCCTGCTTGTCGACCAGCCCGTTGTACTGGCCCATGAACATGGCCACGACCACGAGCAGCAGCACGACCACGCCGATGCCGGCGAGGCAGCCCTTGCCCACCTTGCCGCTCTCCATGGTGGTGGCGGTGCGCTTGGCATGGAAGGTCTCGCGATCGTTCATCAGGTCCTCCGGGCGCGCCGCCCGTGGCGCGCGCTGGCCGCTTGTTGGGCAGCGGGCGCCGACATTTCAGCACAGGCGGGGCGCGAGGGGCCACGGCGCGCGCGTGGCGCCTCCGGCGCGGGCTACTTGCGGAAGTCGGCCTCGAGCTCGGCGGCGTGCTCGTCGTAGGCGTCGCCGGCGGCGGCCCAATCGACGTCGGCGACGCGCAGCGCGGCGAGGTCCAGCACGTTCGGTGGGCGCGTCACGCCGGCGTGCAGCGGGATCTGCACGGAGGGGCCGGCGGCGAGCAGCGCCTCGGTGCCGGGCGAGAGCAGGAAGTCGATGAGGCGCCGGCCGGCCTCGGCGTGCGGCGCGCCGACGACGAGCGCGACGGTGTTGGGCACGACCACGAGGCCGTCCTCGTCGGGCCGCTGGTCGGGCACCACCATGGTCACCGGGTAGCCGGCGGCGATGGCCGTCTGGCAGTCGTCCGTGTCCGTCCAGCCGAAGTGCAGCTGGCCCTCGCGCACGAGGCGCATGACATGGGCGTTGCCGGGCGCGAACTCCACGCGGTTGGCGCGCATGGAGGCGAAGCGCTGGAGCGTGGCGGGCAGGCCGAGGCGCTCGATCCAGGCCGCGGCGTGCGCGGCGGTGGTGCCGGTGAGCGGCTCGGCGATGCCGCACTGGCCGGCGTTGGCCGGGTCGAGGAAGTCGGCGAAGCCCTCGGGACGCTCGGTGTCCTTGGAGCGGAGCTGCGTGTTCACGATGAGCACGCGGCCGCGCGCCGCGAAGCCGCACCAGCGGTCGCGCGGGTCGCGCCAGCGGTCGCCGATGCCCTGCGACGCGGGCGAGCGGTACGGCTGCAGCAGGCCGCCGCGCGCGAGGACCACGGTCTGCACCACCTCGTTGTTCCAGAAGACGTCGCAGATCGGACGCGGCGCCTCCTCCTGCAGGCGCCGCCGCAGGCCCACCGACTTGTTGGCCTCCACGTCGTAGTAGGCCTGCACGTGAAGGCCCGTCTGCTGCTCGAAGGCCTGCAGCACCGGCAGGGCGTACTCCTCGTCGAGCGCGCAGTAGATGACCACGTCGGGCGCGCGGCCGCAGGCGGCGATCAGCAGCAGGGCGACGGCCAGCAGGCGGAGCGACGGCATGGCGGGTCCTCGGGGAGAACGTGACCAGCCTAGAAACGCCGCCGCCTCGGCGCACGCTTGCAGCCGAGGCGGGGGAGCGGACCGGGGAGGCTCAGTCCTCCATGTGCGCCGTCTGGCGCTCGTCTCCCAGCCGCACCTTGACGGCCAGCTTCATCGCGCGGTTGCCGAACATCACCGTGAACATGCGGATGAAGCCCTTGGTAATGACGCGTCCCGTGAAGTCCACCGAGGACCAGGTCTTGAAGCCCTTCTTCCCCTGCGCGCGGAAGAACATGCGGTTCTGCTCGGTCACGAGCCACTCGCTGTAGAGCATGTACATGATGAGCGAGGGCTTCTCGGCCCACTTCCACTTGATGGCCCGGCGGGCGAAGGGCAGCAGCGCCGGGTAGCGCACCAGGATCGGGAACCACTTGTGCAGGTTCTCGTACTGGTGGCGGTGCGGCAGGTTGATGGAGGTGGTGCGGTTGAAGAGCTTGGGGAACTTGTCCCACTCGGCCGTGCTGAAGCCCAGCTCGCGGGTGATGTCGTTGATGTCCGTCATCGGGTAGGGCTGCAGCAGGGAGGCCAGCGGGTGGTCCACCTTGCACTCGATGTTGAGCTTGACGGTCTCGAAGTCGTCCTCGATGGAGGCGCCCGGGCCGCCCAGCATGTTGAGGCTGGCGAGGCGCATGTCGGCGGCCTTGATGAAGGTGGCGGCACGCACGAGCTGCGCGCGCGTCGTGTTCTTCTTCATGATCGCGTTGCGCATGTGGTCGTTGGCCGCCTCGAAGGCGATGCGCGCCTGGATGCAGCCGGCCTTCTTGAGCAGCGCGATGTGCTTCTCGGTGACCATGTTGGCCATGAGGATGCAGTCGAAGGCCAGGCCGATCTCCTTCGGCCACTTGTCCGCGAACTCCTCGAGCCACTTGTTGTTCACGTTGAAGATGTCGTCGACGAAGTGCACGAAGGTCAGCGGGTACTTGGCCCGGATCTGGCGCACCTCCTCGATGACGTGGTCCACCGAGCGCCGCCGCACGTACTCGTTGTTCGTGACGTTGTAGATCTTCTTCTTCCACGAGTGGTGGAAGCAGAAGCTGCAGTTCATGGGGCAGCCGCGGTCGGTCTTGATGACCTTGCGGTCGCTGGTCTTGTAGAACTCGGCCGCGTCGTAGATGAGCTCGCGGTCGCAGAAGCCGAAGACGTCGAGGTCCTGCTCCAGCGGCCGCGGCGCGTTCTGGTGGATCTTGCCCTCGGCGTCCTTGAACCAGACGTTGGGGATGTTGGTCAGGTCACCGCCCCGCTCGACGGCGTTCACGAAGTCCACGACCGCGTATTCGCCTTCGCCCTGGCAGATGGCGTCGATGCCGGGCTCCTCGAGGAAGTCGGGCACGACCGTCACGTGCGGACCGCCGGCGATGGCCTTGATGCCCGGCAGCAGCTCCTTGAGCTGCAGGTTGAGGCCCACGATGGCCTGCTGCACGCCCGTGGTGAACGAGTAGCAAACGACGCCGGGGTTCCAGGCCTTGGCCTTCTCCTGCCACTCCTTGTCGGGGACGAAGATCATCTTCGTCTCGTGGCCGGCGCGCTTGAGCGCACCCGACAGGCACATGACGCCCAGGGGCTCCTGGGCGAGGTACGGGCTGAGGAAGAGGACTCTCATGGTCTCAGGCTGTCTCGAATCATGGGGTGGCGAGAGCTGACTGGAAAGGAGCCATGCCCTGTCCCTTCCGACGGGAAGCGAGCGGTGAACTCTACCACGCTGGCCGCCGGCAGGGGGGGATAGCCCAGGTCGCCCCTTTCGACCCGACGGTCGATTGAGTGGAAGGGCGTGGTCGGCGCGCGAGCCGCCTCAGCGGCCCAGCAGCTGCTGCAGGGCCGGCTCGATCTGCGTGTACCGGAAGGCGAAGCCCAGGCGCTGCGCGGCCTCGGGCACGCAGCGCTGGCTGCTTGTCAGCAGTTCGGCGACTCGTCCGAACTTGAGGCGCAGCGCCAGCGGCGGCACGGGGAGGAAGGCCGGCCGGTGCAGGGCGCGCCCGAGGGCGTGCGAGAACTCCGCGTTGCGCACCACGCCGGGCGAGACGCCGTTGATCGGGCCGCGCGCGGCGGGCTCGTCGATCGCGCACAGCAGCAGCGCCGCGAGGTCGTCGATGTGGATCCACGAGAACCACTGGCGCCCGAGGCCGATGGGCCCGCCCAGTCCGAGGCGGAAGAAGGGCAGCATCGTGTTCAGCGCGCCGCCGCCCTCGCCCAGCACCACGCCGATGCGCACGACGACCGTGCGCACCGGCGAGCGCGCGGCCTCGGCTTCCCACGCGCTGCACAGCGTGGCCATGAGGTCGCCGCCGGGGCCGGCGGTCTCGGGCAGCGGCTCCTCGCCGCGGTCGCCGTAGAAGCCGATGGCCGAGGCGTTCACCAGCACGCCCGGCGGGCGCTCGGCGGCGCGCAGTGCCTCGACGAGGCGCCGCGTGGGCAGGATGCGGCTGTCGCGCAGCTCCTGGAGGACGGTCGCGTTCCAGCGCTTGCCGAAGACGTTCTCGCCCGCGAGGTTGACCACCGCGTCGTAGCCGTCCAGAGGCGGCAGCCAGCCGCGGTAGCCGACGGCGGGCAGGCCGCGCGCCTGCGCCGCGGCCGGATCGCGGGTGACCACCGTGACCACGTCGCCGCGGGCGAGCAGGGCCGAGCAGAGTCGCCGCCCCACGAACCCCGTCCCCCCGGCGACGAGGACGTTCACGTCACGCCGGGCTCGGCGGGGATGAGGCGCGCAGGGTCCTTGCGCCCGGCCCAGAAGTCGCCCGCGAACTGCAGCGCGGCGCGCTCGGCCCACTGGTGCAGCGGCATCTCGCCGGCGGCGTCGAGCACCACGGACAGGCTGTCGGCGGCGCGGTCACGGCTGCGCACGGTGGCGCGGCTGGTCAGCTCGACGCGGCCCTGCGCCGCATCCACGCGGATCTCGAAGTCGAAGCGCGCGAAGCGGCCGCCGAGCAGGCGGTCCTCGGCCTCGGTGCGCACGCCGACGACCCACGCGCCGGACGAGAAGCCCTTCCACGCCCGCAACCGCGGGATGGAGCGCAGCAGCTCGGCGAGCAGCGGGGCCACGATGGCCTGCGCGCGCTCCTGCAACTCGAACGCGGCCTGCAGCCGCGCAAAACCGGGCGGCTCGTCGCGCCGCGTGCCCGGCGTGCCTTGCACCTGGATCATGAGATGGTTCTCGGAAGGGGTGGAAGATCTCATCGCACGCCGCGTGCCGGTGGGAGGTCCGGCCGAGCGGCTCGGGTTGGCGACGCGCACAGGGATAATCCTCGGAGGCCTCCGGGTCCAATGGCGCTTTCCACACTCCGCCACCCGACCTGCCGCGGGCGTCAGGCGGGCGAGGGGCGCGCGGCGGGCTCGTGCGTGGGCACGACACGCCCGGACACCTGGCCCAGCAGGCGCTCGGTGAGCTCGAAGATGGCCTCGCGCGAGAAGCCGGCCAGCACCTTCTCCCGGCTGAGGCGGGCATAGCGCGCGGCCGTGTCGGGCCGGCCCGTGATCTCGCGCACCGCGTCCTCGATGGCGTCCAGGTCGTGGGGCCGGAAGGAGCGCCCGTTGACGCGGTCCTCGACCAGCTCCACGTTGCCGCCCGCCGCCGACACGGCCGCCGGGCACTCCAGCCACATGACCTCCAGCAGCGTGTGCGACAGACCTTCATAATTGCTGTTCAGCAGGAAGACGTCGGCCGCGCGGATCCAGGCCATGACCTCCGCGTGGGGCACGTTGCCCACGAAGTGCACGCGGTCCTGCAGCCCCAGCTCCCGCGCCAGCCGCGTCCAGGCCAGGAGCTCGTCGCCGTCGCCCACCACGTGCAGGTGGTGGCTGGCCGGCAGCCGCGCCAGCGTGCGGATCAGGCCGTCCACGCCCTTCCACACCATGAGGCGGCAGATGGAGAGCAGCACCACGCGCTCCTGCGGCAGCCCGAGCTTCTCGCGGCAGGCCGCGCGCGTGGGCGCGAAGCTGGGGGGGCCGTGGTAGGCGTTGTGGATGAGCTCGATCTTCTGCGGCGGCACGCCGTGACCCTCGACCAGTCGCTGGATGAACTGGCTGGGCACGATGATGCGCCGCACCCAGCCCCACCACGTGCGCTGCAGCCGGCGCAGCAGCGCGATGCGCCAGTCGTAGGCCTTGTGCTGGTAGTCCACGATCGTGTCGCGGTGCCAGCCCATGCGGTGCGTGATCTCCCACGTGCCGTCCACGTAGGTGCGGATGACCGACGGCACGCCGCGCAGCCGCGCCGCGAGCGCCACGTGCAGCGCGAGGTGCTCGTTGATGTAGACCACGTCCGCGCCCTGGGCGGCGCGCCAGGTCTCGAGGAAGTCGCGCGCGTAGCGCAGCGGCATCCACACGCGCGGCACCGACACCACGCGGAAGGGCCAGCCCGCCGGCGCCGGGTCGCTGCAGAAGGCCACCACCGTCACCGCGTGCCCGCGCGCGGACAGCCAGCCCGCGAAGCTGGGCACGTACGTGGACGGCCCGCCGAGGTCGGGCGGGAAGATCGGGCTGGTGATGACGATGTTCACGGGGGGCGCGAGGAGTCTAGTCCGCGGTCCGCCTGACTGCGAACGGCGCTAGTTCGCCGCGATCAGCTCCAACACGTTGACCGTGGCCGCCACCCGCGACAGCGGCTCGATGACCTCGCGGTACTTGCGCGAGCCGACATCGCCTTCGGCCACCAGCGGCACCAGGTACAGCAGCAGCCAAAGCTGGACGCTGCGAGCCTCGATGCCCAGGTGCATGGACTGCAGGTTCTTCAGCAGAACGCTGCGCACGTCCTTGACGAGGCAGCCCACCACGGCATTCGTCTCGCGCGCCCGGTACACCGTCAGGAACCGGTCCACGCGCTCGCGCCTGGCTTCGTCGGGCGCGATGAAGAGCGTCAGCGTGTCGCTCTCCGCATCGTAGTGCGGCTTGGGCCTGAACCCGCCGACCTTCAGCTTGCGGAGTTCGCTCAAAGGAAGATGCCGTTCCTTGCCGCTCATGGCTGCTCCCGCGTGTAGACCGCGGCTCCGAGGCGCTCATCATGCCGCACCGGCCGGCAAGCGTCACGAGCGTCGCTGACTTCCCAGCCCCGATCGGTGATGAGCAGGCCGGTTGTCACGAAGGCGACCAACACGTCGCGAGGCGAGGCCGCGACGCGCGTCCCGTCGCTGCATGCGACCGATCCTGGCCTGCCGCGCTTGCCCCGTTGCCGGGTCACGGCAAGCCATGACGTCGTCGACCGCCCTGAAGCGGCGCGGTCTCCTGCCCGCTCCGTGGTCCTGAGCCATCGCACACGAAGACACCGACAGCGCCGCGGAATCTCGGCTCGCTGCCATGCCATCGCGGCGACTGCCTCCGCCGCCGGCTGCTATCACCGCGGCGCCGGCTGGCACCTCGGGCACACGTGCGTGCCGCGCTGCCCCACGACCAGCCGCCGGATCGTCGCGCCGCACTGTCGGCAGGGCTTGCCCCCGCGCCCGTACACCGCGAACTCGTCCTGGAAGGCGCCCGGCCGGCCCTCGGGCGTGCGGTAGAAGACGTCGAAGCTGCTGCCCTCCGCCGCGATGGCGCGCGCCAGCGTGTCGCGGATGGAGCCGGCGAGCGCCTCGGCCTGCGGCCGAGTGACGCGGTCGCTGGCCCGCAGCGGGTGCAGCCGCGCGCGGTGCAGCGACTCGTCCACGTAGATGTTCCCCAGGCCCGCGAGGAAGGTCTGGTCCAGCAGCAGCGGCTTGAGGCGCCGGCGCCGCGCGCGCAGGGCGGCGTGCAGCCAGGCGCCGTCCAGCTCCAGGGGCTCGGGGCCGAGGAGGCCGGTGGCCAGCTCGGCGCGCTCCACCAGCGCCAGCCGCCCGAACTTGCGCACGTCGGAGAAGACCAGCCGCTCGCCGCCGTCGAGGTCGAAGACCGCGCGCGCGAAGGCCTCCTCCGGCGCGCGCCCCACGAAGAGCCGGCCCGTCATGCGCAGGTGGCCCACGAGCGCGCGCCCGTCGTCCAGGTCGAAGACGAAGAACTTGCCGCGTCGCCGCAGGGCCTCGATGCGCCGCCCCGCCAGCCCCGCGCAGAACTGCCGCGCCGACGGCCGGCTGACCGTGCGCCGCCAGCGCACCTCCGCGCGCTGCACCGTGCGGCCCGTGAGCCGCGGCCGCAGCTGGCGCACGATGGTCTCGACCTCCGGCAGCTCGGGCATGCGGACCAGTGTGCGCTCCGCCGCGTGGAGCGCCAGCTCCGTCCGCTGCCCAGCAGCCCGTCGAAGGAGTCATTCGGCGCAGAAGGCGCGTCCGTCGCGCCGGCTCTTCGTTGCTCGGCCCGCGGCCTCGCGCCTCGATCCGCCGCGAATTCCGCACCTCCCGCACTCGAAGCACGTCTTCGACGGGCTGCTACGGCTGCGCGATGCCCTGCAGCAGGTTGCTGATGGACGCGCCGTTCACCGCGCCGGTGTCCTTCAGCGCCATCTGGAAGTACAGCTCCAGCCCCGGCGGCAGCACGCTGCTCCACGAAGACCACGGCAGCAGCAGCCCGCCGGTGGGGTTGCTGACGAAGGTGAAGGTGGCCAAGGGCGGGAAGGCCGAGAGCGTGCCGCCCTTGAAGGGCACGTCCACCTTCAACAGCGAGAAGAACAGCAGGCAGGGGGAGGACGGCGCGCCGCCGGAGAGCTTGATGCTGCCGGGCGTGCCGGCCACGAGGTCGCCCGTGCCCTCGAGCAGCGGGATGCCCGTCGTGCCCGCCAGCCCGCCGCCCATGTCGGTCCAGGGTCCGACGGCCTGCGCGCCGGCGTGGAAGGCAAGCGCGACGAGACACAGCGCGACGAGGTGCCAACGGGGACGCATGGTGCTTGCTGTGCAGGGAGGGGCGCGAGAGTCTACCCCGTCCGGCAGGATGCCGCCGGCGCGGGCGCCACCTCCGCGTGGCCGTGGCGGCGCGTGCGGCTGCCGCCGCGGGCCCGGCGCGTGGCGGCCGCGCGCGCCAGGCCGAGCAGGTCGGCCAGCACCGCCTGCGACGCGGGCCAGCGCCCGGCGCCCGTGCCGGCGAGGCGCAGCACTCCCTGCGGCCCGCGCAGCAGCGCCGCGTTGCCGGCGCCGCGCACCGCCAGCGGGTGCGCCGCCGGCAGCCCGAGCGGACGCACCCGCGCCCGGACGCGCCCGACGTCCAGCTCGAGGGTCGCCACCTGCCGCACGACCTCGCCGGCCGCCGCGCGCGCGAGCGTCGCCTCGGTCACCGGCTCGCACTCGACCGCGTCGGGCGAGAGCCAGAGCCCGGTCGCCGCGTGCGCCGCGAGCACCAGCTTGTCGGCCGCGTCGCGGCCCGAGAGGTCGCGGGAGGGGTCGCGCTCGGCCAATCCTGCGCGTCGTGCCCGCTCGAGGGCGAGCGGCAGGCTGGCGCCGCGCGCGGCCTCGTCCAGCACGAAGTTCGTGGTGCCGTTGAGCACCGCGTCGACGCTTCGCACGCCGCCGCGCCGCGCGAGGCGGCGCAGCGCCGGCAGCAGCGGCAGCGCGCAGCCCGCCGCGGCCGACGCCAGCAGCCGCACGCCGTGCTCCCGCGCCACGGCCTCCAGCTCCTCGCCATGGCGCGCCAGCACGGCCTTGTTGGCCGTGACGACGTGCGCGCCGCGCCGCAGCGCGGTGGCGATGGCCGAGCGTGCCGGCTCGCAGCCGCCGAGCGCCTCCACGACCACGTCCGCGTCGAGCGCCGCCGCGAGCAGCGGAGCGTCGAGGCGCGGCGTGCCGGGCGGCAGCTCGAGCGCCAGGCGCCCGTCGCGCGCGCAGGCCGCCACGACCTCGAAGCACTCGGGCGCGGCGCGCAGGTGCTCCAGCACGCCGCCGCCGACGTGCCCGAGGCCCAGCAGCGCGACGCGCAGCCGGCGCGGGCGGTCGGGCGGCCCGCAGCGGCTGGCGCGCGCGCCCAGCAGCGTCGGCCGCGCGCCGTGGAGGCGCGCCAGCTCGACGCGCTGCCCGTGCTCGCGCGCCAGATCCAGAGCGCGGTGCTGCACGATCGTGCCGTCCGTCGCCCGCGCGTCCTCCCACGTGGCGGCGGAGTAGCGCGGCGGTGGGGGGCCGGGCAGCGCCGGGTCGGACGCGTACAGGCCGTCGACGTCCTTGACGAGCCGGCAGCGCCCGCCCAGCCGCGCCGCCAGGAACACCGCCGTGGTGTCCGAGCCGCCGCGCCCGAGCAGCACCGTGCGGCCGTCGGGCGCCACGCCGGTGAAGCCAGGGACCACGGCCACCTCGCCGGCGGCCAGCGCGCAGCGCAGCGGCCCCTCGTCCAGCGCGACGGGCCGTGCGTCGAGCGCGCCGCCCTCGGCCCGCAGGCCCAGCGCGGCGGGCGCGAGGACGCGCGCGGGCAGGCCGGCGCGCTGCAGCGCCAGGACGAGCAGCGCGGCGGCGCGCGCCTCGCCCAGCGCGGCCAGCGCGGCGGTGGCGAAGGGCTCGGCGCCGTCGGCGGCGGCGCGCGCGAGCAGCGCGTCCGTCTCGCCGGCGAGGGCCGAGACCACGGCCAGCACGCCGCGGCCACTGCGCCTCCAGCGGTCGATCTCGTGCACCGCGAGCGGCAGCCTGGCCTCGGAGGCGAGCACCGAGCCGCCGAACTTCAGGACGATCAGCGCGTCGCGCATGCGGCCTCCCTCTCCGGCTGCGCGCCGGCGACGAGGGCGGCCAGCAGGTCGTCGAGGATCTCGTCCGGATCCTCGAGGCCCACGGAGAGGCGCAGCAGGCCGTCGGGGATGCCGGCGGCGCGGCGCTCGTCGACGGGCACGTCGGCGTGGGTCATGCTCGCGGAGTGGGTGAGCAGCGTCTCCACCGAGCCCACGTGCTCGACGAGGCGGCAGAGCCGGACGCGCGAGGCGATCGCGCGCGCCGCGGACAGGCCGCCCTGGGGCTCGAAGGCCAGCACCGCGCCGTGCGCGCCCAGGTGCTGGCGCGCGGCCAGCGCGCGCGCCTCGGGCCCGAGCCGCGTGGGGTAGAGCACGCGGGCCACCTCCGGCCGCTGCGCCAGCTCCTCCGCGAGGCGCTGCGCGGAGGCCGACTGGCGCTGCAGGCGGAGCGGCAGCGTCTTGAGCCCCTGCAGCGTGAGCCAGGCGTTGAACGGCGCCGCGATGCCGCCCGTGGCCTTGCGCACGAAGCGCAGGCGCTCGAGCAGCGCGGCGTCGCGCGTCACGAGCGCGCCGCCGAGCGCGGCCGAGTGCCCCTCGATGAACTTCGTCGTGCTGAGCACCGAGACGTCCGCGCCCAGGTCCAGCGGCCGCTGCAGCACGGGCGTGAGGAAGGTGTTGTCCACGGCCAGGCGCGCGCCGACCGAGCGCGCCAGCGCCGCGAGCGCGCCGATGTCGGTGAGCGCGAGCGTCGGGTTGGCGGGCGTCTCGACCAGAAGGAGCCGCGTGCACGGGCGCAGCGCGGCGGCGACGGCGCGCGGGTCCGTGCTGTCCACGAGGCTGCTCTCCACGCCAAGGTCGGCGAAGACGCGCTGCAGCAGGCGCGTGGTGCCGCCGTAGACGGCGCGGCCGCAGACGACGTGGTCGCCCGCGCGCACGAGCGCCAGCAGCAGCGCGGTCTCGGCGCCGAGGCCGGTGCCGAAGGCCACGGCGGGCGGCGCGTCCTCCAGGTCGCCCAGCGCCTGCTCCAGCGCCGCGACGGTGGGGTTGCTGACGCGCGAGTAGGCGTGCGGCGCGCTGCTCTCCAGCCCGTCGCGGGCGAAGGCGGTGGACTGCACGATGGGGTGGACCAGCGGCTCGCCGTCGCGGCGACCCTGTCCGGCGCGGGCGCACAGCGTGGCGCTGGCGCGGGGAATCTCGATGCTCATGCCTCGTCTCCTCGAGGCATCGCCAGTGGCCCTGAGCGACGTGGAGCGCAGCGCATGCCGCTTTTTGACGGTGACCGCGAGGTCCCGTCCGCATCGTTCCCCACGTCGGGGCTGGCCTCGGCACCGTGGTCCGCCAGAGGCGGGCTCGGTTGCCGCCCGGGGACCCAGAGGCTCTCCCGGGGCTCTTGATGCTTCGGGCGGGGACGTTAGCGGCGAGCGGCCGCGCGGTCAAGCCTCAGCTTCCCGTCACGCGTGCGCCGACGGACTGAGCGTAGACTCCGGCCTCGCCTCGTGCCGGGGAGTGCGCCCATGTGGAAGCGTGTCGGTGCGTGCGGGCCGCTGCGCGCGGCCGCCTCGATCGTGGCGTGCTGCGCGCTGGCGGGTTGCGGGGATGGGGCGGCAGCGGCGCCCGGCAAGGCCACGTCCGCCGCAGCGGCGCCGGCCCTGGTGCACCTCGCCGATCTCGCCGCGCAGGCGCAGGGCGACAGCGCCGCGCCGCCGGCGCGCACGCCGCGCACGTGGCGCTTCGACCAGCCGCGCCCCGAGTGGACCGTGCTGCCACCCGACGAGAGCCGCGGCCTCGTCCCGGTGACGCAGGAGCAGCGGCCGGACGCGCTGCACCTGGCGCTGGGCGGCGAGGGCCGCGTGCAGGGGGGCATCGTCTGCGACGTGGAGGACAGCCCGCTCTCGGACTGGTCGCAGGTGGTCGTCCGCGCGCGCAGCAAGGAGCGGCTCTCGGGCGTGGCCGTGTCCTACGACGTGTCGCAAGGCGGCACGCCGCCGCGCTTCGCCTTCATGATGGGCGGCGAGGGCACCGCGCCCGTCTTCAACGACGGCTCGTCGCAGGACTACGTGCTGCCGCTGCGGCCGCGCGCCGGGCTGACGACGCTCTCGGACTTGGGACTCTTCTTCGGCGCGCCGCAGCCGGCGGGCTTCGACCTGCTGGCCATCACGCTCGTGCCGCGCGGCGCGGACTTTGCGGAGAGCCGCGGCAGCCGGCCGGTCACGCGCGACGGCGTCACGCGCCAGACGCTCTACGCGCACGTGCCCGCGCGGCTGACCTGGCGCGTGAAGGTGCCTCAGGGCGGCCGGCTGGACACCGGCCTGGCCTGCGAGGCGGGCGACGCGCTGCACTACACGGTCACGGCCGGCGCGGGCGGCGCGGCCCTGCTGGACGAGAGCGTGTCGGACGGCGCGGCGTGGAAGCAGGTGTCGGTGGACCTGTCCTCGCTGGCGGGCCGCGACGTGGAGCTGACGCTGGCGGCCGACGGCCCCGCGGGCGCCGTGGCGCTGTGGGGCGCGCCCATCGTCTCGGGCCGCGACGAGGCGCGCGGGCCCAACGTGATCTTCTACGTCATCGACGGCGGCGGCGCGGACCTCATGAGCCTCTACGGCTACAACCGCCCGACCACGCCCTTCCTCGAGCGGCTGGCGCACGAGGGGACGGTCTTCGAGCACGCCTACAGCAACGCCACGTGGACGCAGGCCTCGACGGCCTCCTTCATGACCTCGCTGCAGCACAGCGTGCTCGGCGGGCTGCGGCGCGGGCTGCACAGCACGCCGGTGCCGGCCTCCGCGCCGACGATGGCCGAGGACATGCGCGCGGGCGGTTGGCAGACGGCCGTCTTCACCACCAACCCCAACTGCGCGCGCGTCATCGGCCTGCAGCGCGGCGTGGACGTGATGCGCGACAGCGGCGACGACGAGGACCAGGCCTCCTCCACCTCGCTGCACGAGCTCTTCTGGCGCTGGCGCGCGGACTACCCGGGCGGCCCGTGGTGGGTGCACTTCCAGACCACCGACGTGCACGAGCCCAACGAGCCGCGCCCGCCCTACGCGGGCATGTACGTGACGCAGGCCGAGCACGACCAGCTCGACGCCTGGGACGACCGGCTCTTCCAGGAGGCCGGCGAGCTCTTCGGCACCACCAGCATCATGGGCTTCTACGACGCGGCGCTGGCGAAGACGGGCATCCCGCGCCAGCCCTACTTCAACACGCGCCGCGGCCTGTACGACGAGGACATGGCCCAGCAGGACCGCGAGCTGCAGCGCTTCGTGGAGCAGCTGAAGGCCTCGGGCGAGTGGAGCAACACGCTGCTCATCGTGGCCGCGGACCACGGGCACCCCGCGGGCACCTTCTCGCGCTTCGGGCGCGGGCTGTTCGAGCCGCAGCCCGACGCGTGGCAAGGGGCGCTCTTCGACCCCTATGCCACGCGCGTGCCGCTGCTGTTCGTGTGGCCCGGGCACGTGCCCGAGGGCGAGCGCGTCACCCAGCCGGTGTCGATGATCGACGTGCTGCCCACGCTGCTCGACCTCGCCGGCCTGCCGGCGCCCGCGGTGACCGAGGGCCGCTCGCTCGTGGCGCTCATGCGCGGCCAGACCAGCAGCCACCCGCCCGTGATCCTGGACGAGTTCCGCGTGGACGAGGCCACCGGGCAGTTCGTGGGCAACCTGGACGTGGTGGACGGGCGCTGGGGCGCGTCGCTCGAGGTCGGCCCCGTGCCCGCGGGCGACGATCCCGCGCGGGGCCGGCACGCCGTGCCGGCCGGCGGCCGCTGGGGCGCCGTGCACCCCTTCTTCCCGGACGTCCCGCGCCTGCTGCTCTACGACCTGTGGGACGATCCGTGGGTGCTGCACGCCGTGAACGACGAGCACCCCGACCTGGTGAAGAAGTACCAGCAGCTCCTCGAGCAGCACTGGAAGCTGCAGCAGGAGCTGGCCAAGAGGTTCCGCGACGCGGGCGACGCGGCGCTGGACCCCGAGCAGCTCAAGGCGCTGCAGCAGCTCGGCTACATCCGCTGACGCGGGCCTCGCGCCGGCGGGCGGTCAGCGCCCGCGGCCGCGTCCGCGGATCACCCAGCCGCCACCGTCGTTGTCCGCCGAAGAGGCCGTGACGCGGTTCATGGCCGCGCGCAGGCGCTCGTTCTTCGGGTACTGCGCCAGCCCCTGGCTGATGACCTCGGACGCCTGGTTGTACGAGGTGCGCAGCATGTAGGTGTCGGACATGTTGATGCGCACGTCCACGATGGCCTCCTCCAGCTTGCTGTCGGCCAGCGCGAAGGCATCGGTCATCTCCGCCTCGTTCGAGCCGTTCGCCTTCATCTGCGCCAGGCTCGAGCGGATCTTGTCGCCGTCCTTGAGCGCCTTCTGGAACTGCTGGATGCCCGCGCTGCCGCTCTTCTGCAGGCCGTCTTGGTTCTCGTCCAGCATCTTCTGGTAGGTGGCGATCACCGGCGCGAAGAGCTGGCGGGTGGCGTCGCTGAAGGGCTCGCCGTTCGGGCGCAGCGCCCTGCCGCCGCTGGAGGCGGCTGCGGAGCTGGCGCCCGAGCTCGCGGCGGCGGCCGGCTTGGCGTTGAAGGCATCCGCCTTGCGCTGCTCGGTCTCGGCGGCGAGCAGCTGGCCCGCCTCCTTGGCGGCAGGCTCGAGCGGCAGCTCCTGCACGATCGCGCTGAGGATGTCCCGCGACTCGACGTTCTTGCCGTCGGTCTTGAGCTGCTTCGCGCGCGCCAGGAGCTCGTTGGCCGCCGCGGTGCGCGCGGCCGCGAACTTGGCGTTGATCTCCTTCTCCCGCAGCGGGCCCTCGCGCAGGGCGGTGCGGAACTCGGTGCGGGCGTTCCTGTACAGCTTCATGCCCATGCACCAGTCGGCCAGGGCCAGGTGCCCGTCGGCGTCGTCGGGCGTGATGAGCAGCTTCATCTGGTACTGGCTGTCGGGCGTGAGCTGCTCGTAGGGCAGCTTCATCTTCATCCCGGCGGTGGTCTCCATCTCGATGGCCTTGCCGTCGTTGGACAGGATCGTGCCGCTGAAGGTGCTGCCCGAGAGCGTCTCGACCGTGTCCTGCGCGCGGGCGCCGGGAACGGCGAGCAGCAGCAGGGCCGACACGACGAAGGGCAGACGCTTGAGGCGCATGGCTCGCTCCGGAGGGGACAGCGCGTGCGGGCTTTCCCGAACGCGCCGACAATCTAGCAACCACGCCCCGGCCCGTGACCAGTCCCCGCCTCCCGCCTCGACACCCGACGGCGCGCGCTCATGCGTGGTACGCCCGGCAGGAATCGAACCTGCGGCCCCCGGTTTAGGAAACCAGTGCTCTATCCACTGAGCTACGGGCGCACGGATGGGTGCGCCGCATCATCCCTGTCGCGCGCCGCGCGGGGCAAGCGCGTCGACCGCGCTGGGTCGAGTCGGCCTCGATCGCCGGGACGAGATCACCAGGCCGCGTCGAGGATCACCAGCGCCGACGCCGGGCCGACCACCGCGTGCGGCTCTGGGGGAGGAACCCAGGATGGCGCGGCTTCGGAACTCGGGCAACGGAGGGCGGCGCGCGGGGCGCGCGACCTCACGGCCTGCGCGCGCCCTTGCCCCGCGCGTGCCGCGCGGGCAGCCGCCGCAGCACCTCGGCCTCCGCCTCGGCCACGTCGGCGCCGAAGCTCGTGGCGAAGGTGCCGCGCAGCGTGCCTTCCACGTCGTGCAGCGCGAGGACGATCGACTCGTCGCCTGGATCCGAGAAGCCCTCGATGCGCACCGTCTCGTCCACGACCAGCTGCTCGGGCGCGACGAGCCGGCCGGTGGCGACGTCGCGCAGGCCGCCGGCCTCCGCGCGCAGCTCGTGGGTGTAGCCGGCGGCCGTGAGACGGTCGACGGCGCAGGCCAGCCGCTCGGGCTCGGTCGGGATGAAGCTGCGCTCGCTCATGGCTGGCTCCTCTCGAGCCGAGGAGCCATCTGGTCTAGCGATTCTGCGCGGAAGCGCAAGCCGCGCCCGCGGCGTCACGCGATGGACGAGCCGCCGTCCACGTGCAGCACCTGCCCGATCATGTGGTCAGAGGCGCTGCTGCACAGGTACACGACCGTTCCCGCGAGGTCCTCCGGCTCGCCGTGCTTGCCGCGCGGGATGCCCGCGAGGATCTGCTGGTAGAAGTCCGGGCTGTCGAAGATGCCCTTGGACATGTCGGTCTTGAACAGCCCGGGCGCGATGGCATTGACGCCGATGCCGTGGGGCGCCCACTCCGCGCCGAGGCTGCGCGTGAACAGGATCAGGCCGCCCTTGGCCGCGCAGTAGGCCGTGGCGCCGGCGAGGCCGATGCGCCCGAGCACCGAGGACACGTTCACGACCTTGCCGCGCTTCTGCTTCTTGAAGTGCGGGCCGACGGCCTTGGCGAAGAGGAAGCTGCCCACGAGGTTGACGTCCAGCACGTTGCGCCAGTCCTCGAGCGACGTCGCCTCGAGATCCTGCATGTGATAGACGCCGGCGTTGTTGACCAGGATGTCCACGCGGCCGCGCTCCTTCAGCGCGGCCTGCACGGCGGCGGGCGCGACGGCCGGGTCGGTCACGTCGCCGGGCACGACGACGGCGCGGCGCCCGGCCGACCGCACGGCAGCCGCGGTCTCCTCGAGGTCCGACTTGCGGCGCGCGACCAGCACGCAGTCGGCGCCGGCCTGCGCGAGCGCCACGGCCATCGCGCGCCCGAGGCCGCGCCCGGCGCCGGTGATCACGGCGACCTGGTCGTCGATGCGGAAGAGGTTGGCGACGGGCATGGGGAGCTCCCGGAGGTTGGGGGGCCGGCCACGATAGCCGGCGCGCCTACTCCCGCGCCGCCTTCGTCACCCGGTCCCCGATCTCCAGCCGCTCCACCACATCGATGCCCGTGACGACGCGCCCGAACACGGTGTAGTGGCCGTCGAGGTGGGGCGTGGGCAGGTGCGTGAAGAAGATCTGGCAGCCGCCCGTGTTGGGCTCGCCGGCGTTGGGCATGCCCAGCGCGCCGGTGAGGAAGGGCTCGTTGGAGAACTCGTCGGGCACGCGGCGGCCGCCGGTGCCGTAGCCATCGCCGCGCGGGTCGAGGCCCTGCACCACGAAATCGGGCACCACGCGGTGGAAGTCGAGGCCGTCGTAGCAGCCCTTGTCCAGCAGCTCGAGGAAGTTGGCCACGTGAACGGGCGCGGTGACGCGGTCGAGCTCCAGCTCGATCGAGCCGCGCGTGGTCGTGAGGCGCAGCTTCGGGCGCGGGTCCTTGCGGGCGGCCTCGTCCTGGGCCAGCAGGCGGTCGAGCAGGCGGCCGGCGCCGTGCGCGCCGCCCGGCGGCGCGCTGTCGGGCGGCAGGCCCAGCGCCTTGCGCAGCGCCTGCGCGGCCTCCTTCATCTCGGGGCCGTTGGCGCTGAGGAGCGACACGGCGCAGGCGTGAAGCAGGCGCGGGTCGGCCGTGCCCTCCTGGGCCTCGGGCAGGATGGCCTCGGCGGCCGTGGTGCGCAGGGCCGGGTCGGCGTCGGCCAGCGCGGCCACGAGCGTCTCGACCAGCGCGTCCTTCGACAGACCGTAGAGCGGCGCACCCTGGGGCTTCTTCGCCAGCATCGTCTGCAGCGCGGCGGCGGCGACGGAGGGCGCGTCGTCGGCGCGCAGGGCCTGCAGCGTGTCCAGCTCGCGCCACGGGCCTTCCGCGAGCAACGTGGCGGCGCGCTCGCGGTCGCGCCGGTCGTTGCTGCGCGCGAGGGTGTGCAGGCAGAAGAGGGCGCGGCCCTCGTCGCCGCTCAGCACGACGGCGGAGGCCGCGGCGCGGCGCACCATGGGCGAGGGATCGTCCTTCACCACCGTGGCCAGCAGGTCGGCGGCCGTGCGCTGCACGTCCGCGGGCAGCCCGCCTTCGTGCACGCGCTTGCTGAGCGAGTCGGCGGCGCAGGTGCGCACGATGCCGCTGTCGTGGCTGCGCAGCAGCTTGCTCAGGGCCGGGACGACGTCGGCGGCCTCGCCCAGCACGGCGGCCGTCTGCACGGCTTCCACCACCACGCGCTCGTCGGGGTCGCTGAAGAAGGGCCGCAGGTCGAGGGCGACGCCGAGGTCCTCGCGCTGCAGCGCGACCAGGCCGCGCAGCGCGAAGAGGCGCACGAGCGGGTCGGTGTCGGGCACGGCCAGGGCCAGGGCGGTGGCGAGGCCGCGCCGGCCGCGCACGCCGGCGAGCGCGTAGGTCGCGCGCCAGCGGGCGCCGTTGTCGGGATCGTGCAGGGCCACCTCGGTGAGCGCGGCGTCGCGCTTGGCCAGCTGGGCCTCGGTGGCGTGACGCTCGTGCGTGTAGCGGCGACCGTCCAGCGCGAAGAGCGCCAGCGCGGCGGCGCCGCGCACGCCGGCGTCGTTGTCCTGCAGGCGCAGGATCAGCAGGTCGGTGGGGCCGTCGTCGCCGAGGCGCCCGAGGGCGTCGCAGGCCCCGGCGCGCACGGCGGGGCTGGGGTTGCCGGTCACGAGGTCGAGCAGGCTCGCCAGCCACGGTCCCGCGGCGACGTGCTTGCGCTGGCCCAGCGCGAAGACCTCCTCGACCAGCACGTCCGGGTCCTGCTCGATGCGCGCGCGCTCGAGCAGCGCGTCGGAGGCCTCCGGTGGGTCGTGCAGGCGTCCCAGAGCGCGCGCCGCCAGCAGGCGCACGTGCGCGTCGTCGCTGGAGAGGCCCGCGACGAGCGAGCCGTCGTCGGCGACGTCCGTGAGCAGGTCCGCCGGGGGCATGGGGGCCTGGGCCCGCGCCCCACCCAGGAGGAGCGCCATCCCCCACGTCACCGCCAACAGCCAGGCCCGCATGGGGCGCGAGTATAATCTCGCGCCCGGCCGGAGTTCCCGATGACCAGCCTGCAGCAGCGCATCCAGGAGGACGTGAAGGCCGCGCTCAAGGCCGGCCGCAAGGAGGACCTCGAGGTCCTGCGCATGCTGCTGGCCGACGCGCAGAAGTCGCTGGTGGACGCCGGCTCGCCCGACAACGACGCGCCCGACGCGCTCATGCTCAAGGTGCTGCAGAAGGCGGCCAAGACGCGCGCGGAGTCGGTGGAGGCCTTCGTGAAGGGCGGCCGGGAGGACCTCGCGGCGCGCGAGCGCTTCCAGATCGAGGTCGTCCGCCGCTACCTGCCGGCCGGCGCCAGCGAGGCGGAGATCGCCGCCGTGGTGGAGGCCGTGCTGGCCGAGACCGGCGCGCAGGGCAAGGCCGCGATGGGCAAGGTCATCAAGGAGGTCATGGCGCGCCTGTCCGGGCGGGCGGAGGGCGGCACGGTGAGCCGCATCGTCGGCACGCGCCTGTCGTGACGCCGGAGGAGGCGCGCGCGCAGGTCCCCGCGCTGGCCGGCGGGCGGGTGGAGCTGGACAACGCCGCCACCACGCAGAAGCCGCTGGCCGTGCTGGACGCCCTGCGGCGCCACGACGTGGAGGCCACCGCCAACGTCCACCGCGCCACGCACCAGCGCGCGCGCGCCGCGACGGAGGCCTACGAGGGCGCCCGGGCCGCCGCCGCCCGCTTCCTGGGCGCCGAGCCGCGCCAGGTGGTCTTCACGCGCAACGCCACCGAGGGCATCAACCTCGTGGCGCGCGGCTGGGCCGAGCCGCGTCTGCAGCGCGGCGACCGCGTGGCCGTCACGGCCCTCGAGCACCACAGCAACCTCGTGCCCTGGCAGCAGGTCTGCGCGCGCACCGGGGCCGAGCTGATCGTGCTGCCCTGCGACGCGCGCGGGCGGCTGCCGCTGCCCGCGACGCTGCCGCCGCGCACGAAGCTGGTGGCGAGCACGCGCGTCAGCAACGCGCTGGGCACGATCGTGGACACCTCCGCGCTGGTGCAGCTCGCGCACGCACACGGCGCCGCCGCGCTGCTCGACCTCGCGCAGGCCGCCGGGCACCTGGCCGCGGACGAGGGCACGCGCGCGGCCGACTTCGTCGTGCTCTCGGCGCACAAGATGTACGGTCCCACGGGCCTCGGCCTGCTGCGCGCGCGCGCCGAGCGGCTCGACGAGCTGCAGCCGGTGAGCTTCGGCGGCGAGATGGTGAGCGACGTGCAGCCCGACCGCGCGACCTGGCAGGCGCCGCCGCTGCGCTTCGAGGCCGGCACGCCGCCCATCGCGCAGGCCGCGGGCTTCGCGGCGGCGCTGCGCTTCCTGCAGGAGGTCGGCTTCGAGCGCGCGCGCGAACACGAGCTCGACCTGCTGCGCCGGCTGCTCGACGGCCTG